>JAKBBQ010000180.1 GCA_021808405.1 Pseudomonadota bacterium
CATCGGCGCGACGCCCGCCGGCGGGCTTGCCGCCGCCGATCACCGTACGGCCGACACGGATCGGCTGGGCCCGTTCCTTGGGGTCGGGTTCGAAGCCGGCGATCAGCTTGCGCTCGATGCCCCGCCCGATGAGGGTCTCGATGTCGCGCAGGAAGCGCAGTTCATCGACGCAGACCAGCGAAATCGCCTCGCCGTCGGCGCCTGCACGCCCGGTGCGACCGATGCGGTGCACGTAGTCCTCGGACACATTGGGCAATTCGTAGTTCACCACCAGCGGCAGCTGGTCGATGTCGATGCCCCGCGCCGCGATGTCGGTGGCCACCAGCACCTGCAGCTTGCCGCTCTTGAACTCGGCCAGCGCACGCGTACGCGCCCCCTGGCTCTTGTTGCCGTGGATGGCATCGGCCCCGATGCCGTCGCCGCGCAATTGCTCGGCCAGGCGGTTGGCGCCATGCTTGGTGCGGGTGAACACCAGCACCTGCCACCAGTTGCCCTCGCGCACCAGGTGGCTGAGCAATTCGCGCTTGCGATCGCGGCCGACCGGATGCACGCTCTGGCGCACCGTGGCCGCGGCCACGCTGCGTCGGGCCACCTCGATGACCTGCGGGCGGTTCAGCAGGCTGTTGGCCAGCGCCTTGATGTCGTCGGAAAAGGTCGCCGAGAACAACAGGTTCTGGCGCTTGGCCGGCAGCAGCGACAGCACCTTGCGAATGTCGTGGATGAAACCCATGTCGAGCATGCGGTCGGCCTCGTCCAGCACCAGGGTGTCGATCGCCGACAGGTCGAGGTTGCGCTGGCCGTGATGGTCGAGCATGCGTCCGGGAGTCGCGACCACGATGTCGACCCCGCGGCGCAGCGCGTCGACCTGCGGCTGCAAGCCCACGCCGCCGAACATCACCATGCTGCGCAGTTGCAGGTGCTTGCCGTAGTCGCGGATGTTGTCGGCCACCTGCGCCGCCAGCTCGCGGGTCGGCACGAGCACGAGCACCCGCGGGATGACCTGGCCGCGCGCATTGCGCGGCGCACGCGTCTGGCTGAGGCGCTGCAGCAGCGGCAGCGTGAAGGCGGCCGTCTTGCCGGTTCCGGTCTGCGCCGCCGCCAGCAGGTCGCCGCCGGCGAGAACCGCCGGAATGGCCTGGAGCTGGATGGGGGTGGGAGTGGAGTAGCCTTGCTCGTTGACCGCGCGCAAGATGGGCTCGCTGAGCCCGAGGGAAGTGAAGGTCATGAACTCTTTCAAGGCCCGCCTGCCCGGGTGTCCAACACGGGGCCTGCGGGAAACCGCGACGACCGCCTCGACCGCCGCGACCAGCAAGGGCCGGGGTACGAAGCTCCAGTTTGTCGTCGGGCAACGGCCGGCTAGCGCCGGCGAAGGTCGGATTCGACAGCCGGCGAGGCAAACTGTAAGCAAGCCGGCAAGATGCCAAGTCTAGCACGCGCCACGTCGAGCGTGTCGGCAAGCCCTTCCGCGATGACCGCTGGCCGACGATTGGCTATGCTCGGTGCGCAGATGCATGCCGGAGGCACCCCGCCGGCGATGCCCCCAACCCTCGACGCGGAACCTTCACGATGTCCATCTACGCCACCCTGCAGAGCATGGGAATCACCCTGCCCGAAGTCGCCACGCCGGCGGCAGCCTACCTCCCGTTCGTGCAGAGCGGCGACCTGCTGTTCGTCTCCGGGCACATCAGCAAGCGCGACGGCAAGGTGCTGGCGGGCCAGCTCGGGCGGGACCTCGACACCGCGCAGGGCCGCGAGGCCGCGCGCGGCGTGGCCATCGACCTGATGGGCACACTGCACGCCGCCTGCGGCGACCTGCGCCGCGTGCGGCGCATCGTCAAGCTGATGGGGCTGGTCAACTCCACGCCCGACTACACCGAGCAGCACCTGGTGATCAACGGCGCGTCGGAACTGCTGGGCGAGGTGTTCGGCGCCGCCGGCCGGCATGCGCGCAGCGCCTTCGGCGTGGCGCAGCTGCCGATGGGGGCGGCCGTGGAAATCGAACTCATCGCCGAACTGCAGGACTGAGATCGGCGGCGACGACGACTGCGACGACTGCGACGACTGCGGCGGCGGCGGCGGCGACGTCGGCCGGCTGGGCAGGCGCTCGGCGCGCGCCGACGCGCGTCAGGCGCGGCGCATCTGCGCGGGCTTGAACGACACCTCCACCGCCTTGCCGCGGCCGGCTCGCCTGCCGACATAGGCCTGCAGCGCGCGCGCCGACAGCAGCTGGCTGCGCGGCTTGCCGCCGCGCCCGCTGCCCGCCAGCTCGACGCCGTCGCCCGCGCCCAGCGCCAGCACCGCGAGCACCGAGTGCCCCGGGCGCAGCGACATCAGCTGCACCCCCCTGCCGCCGCGCGGCAGCTCGCGCACTTGCGCAGGGTCCAGCAACAGCAGTCGGCCGCCGTCGTCGAGCACGGCCAGCCACTTCGCCGGCGGCGCGTCGCCCTGCTCGCCGGGGCCGGTCAACGGCTGCACCGGCAAAAGGGTCTCGCCGGACTCCAGGGTGACAAAGGCCTTGCCGGCACGCTGCCGGCTGCCCAGGTTGTGGGCCGCGGCGACCAGGCCATAGCCGGCCGAGCCGGCCAGCAGCAGCGGGGTGTCGGGCGGGCCGCACCAGTACTGCGCCGGGGTGCTGTCGGCCACCGGCTCGATGAAGCGGGTCAGCGGCAGGCCATCGCCGCGACCGCCCGGCAGTTGCGCCACCGCCAGGCTGTAGGCGCGACCGTCGCTGCCCAGCACCCACAGGGTGTCGGTACTGCGACAGGCGAACACGTCGAGCAGGCCGTCGCCGGGCTTGAAGGCCAGCGCCGCGCGATCGACTTCGTGGCCCTTCAGCGCCCGCAGCCAGCCCATGCGGGAGACGACCACCGTCACCGGCTCGTCGGCGACCCGCAGTTCCAGCGTCGCGCGGCTTTCGCTTTGCAGCAGCGTGCGGCGCGCGTCGCCGAACTGCCGCGCGTCGGCCTCGATCTCCCGGATCACCTTCCTGCGCAGCGCCTTGTCGTCGTCGAGCAGGGTCTGCAATTGCTTGCGCTCATCCTGCAGCCGGGCGATTTCCTCGTCGATGCGGATGGCCTCCAGCCGCGCCAATTGGCGCAGGCGGATCTCCAGGATGTCCTCGGCCTGGCGCTGGCTCAACCCGAAGTGCTGCATCAGCGCCGGCTTGGGTTCGTCGCTTTCGCGGATGATCCGGATCACCTCGTCGATCCGCAGCAGGACCACCCGCCGCCCCTCGAGGATATGCAGGCGATCGACCACCTGCTGCAGCCGGTGGGCGCTGCGCCGCCGCACCGTGCGCAGCCGGAAATCGGTCCACTCCCGCAGGATGTCCGGCAGGCTCTTCTGCCGCGGCTTGCCGTCGGCTCCGATCATCACCAGGTTCAACGGGACGCTGAGCTCCAGGCTGGTGGTCGAAAGCAGCACCGCCACCAGCTCGGCCACGTCGATGCGCGAGGTCTTGGGTTCGAACACCAGTCGCACCGCGGCCTCGCGCCCGGACTCGTCGCGCACGCCGTCGAGCACCCCCAGCACGGTCTGCCGCAGCTGCTGCTGCTCGGTGCTCAGGGACTTCCTGCCGGCCTTGGGCTTGGGGTCGGTGAGCTCCTCGATTTCCTGCAGCACGCGCTGCGCCGAACTGCCGGGCGGCAGCTCGGTGACCACCAGCTGCCACTGGCCGCGCGCCAGCTCCTCCACGCTCCAGCGCGCGCGCACCTTCAGGCTGCCGCGGCCGCTGGCGTAGGCGGCGCGAATGTCGGCGGCGCTGCTGATCACCTGCCCGGCCGTCGGAAAATCCGGCCCCGGCACCAGTTCCAGCAACTCGTCGAGGCCGATGCCCGGCTTGCGCAGCAACGCCACGCAGGCCGCCGCCACCTCGCGCAGGTTGTGGGAGGGGATTTCGGTGGCCATGCCCACGGCGATTCCGCTGGCCCCGTTGAGCAGCACCATCGGCAGGCGCGCCGGCAGCAGCCGCGGCTCCTCGGTGGAACCGTCGTAGTTGGGCGCGAAGTCCACCGTGCCCTGGTCGACCTCGTCGAGCAGCACGCGGGCGATCGGGGTCAGCCGCGCCTCGGTGTAGCGCATCGCGGCGGCGCCGTCGCCGTCGCGCGAGCCGAAGTTGCCCTGGCCGTCGATCAGGGGATAGCGCTGGGCGAAATCCTGGGCCAGGCGCACCAGGGCGTCGTACGCCGCCTGGTCGCCGTGCGGATGGAACTTGCCCAGCACGTCGCCCACCACCCGCGCCGACTTCACCGGCTTGGCCGCCGCGCCCAGCCCCATGCGATCCATCGCGTACAGGATGCGCCGCTGCACCGGCTTGAGGCCGTCGCAGACGTCGGGCAGCGCGCGCCCCTTGACCACCGAGACCGCATAGTCCAGGTAGGCCTGGCGCGCATAGTCGGCCAGTGCCAACGCTTCGCCCGCGGGAGCGGCGGCGAACAGGTCGGGGGTGGTGTCGTGTGGCGGCTGCGCCGGGGATGGCTGTGGCTCGTTCTCGGTCATACCAGGGAAGTCGGCTCGGGAAGGAAGGGGGTGGACGGGCCCAGCAGGCTAGACGTCGACCTCGACCTTGTCGCCGAAGGTCTCCATCAGTTCGCGGCGGGCCTGCGCCTCGCCCTTGCCCATCAGGCGGGTGAACAGCTCGGCCGTGCCCTGGCTGCCCAGGCTGCCGAAGCCCACCTGCAGCAGCCGCCGGGTGTCGGGGTTGAGGGTGGTCTCCCACAACTGCTCGGCGCTCATCTCCCCCAATCCCTTGAAGCGCGACACGCTCCACGCGCCGTCGCGCAGGCCGTCGTTGCGCAGGCGGTCGCAGATCGCCTGCAACTCGCCGTCGTCGAGGGCGTACAGCTTGGACGCCGGCTTCCTGCCGCGCGCCGGGGCGTCGACACGGTACAGCGGCGGGCGCGCGACGTGCACGTGGCCGCGCTGCACCAGTTGCGGGAAGTGCCGCAGGAACAGGGTCAGCAGCAGCACCTGGATATGCGAACCGTCGACATCGGCGTCGCTGAGGATGCAGATCTTGCCGTAGCGCAGGCCCGACAGGTCGACCGCGTCGTGCAGGCCGTGGGGGTCGAGGCCGATGGCCACCGCGATGTCGTGGATCTCCTGGTTGGCGAACAGTCGGTCGCGTTCGACTTCCCACGAATTGAGGACCTTGCCGCGCAGCGGCAGCACCGCCTGGAACTCCTTGTCGCGCCCCATTTTCGCCGACCCGCCCGCCGAATCGCCTTCGACCAGGAACAGTTCGTTGCGCGAGACATCGCGACTCTCGCAATCGGTGAGCTTGCCGGGCAGAACGGCCATCGCCGAGCCCTTGCGCCGCTCCACGCGCTGCGCCGCGCGCTGACGGCTCTGCGCCTGGGCGATGACCAGTTCGGCCAGCGCCTTGCCCTGCTCCAGGTGCTGCCCGAGCCACAGCTCGAGCGCGGGCCGCACGAAACCGGAGACCAGACGCACCGCGTCACGACTGTTCAGGCGCTGCTTCATCTGCCCCTGGAACTGGGGATCGAGCACCCGCGCCGACAGCACGTACGAGGCGCGGGAGAACACGTCCTCGGGGAGCAGCCGCAAGCCCTTGGGCGCCAGCGCATGCAGGTCGATGAAGCCCTTGACGGCCTGGAACAGCCCCTCGCGCAAGCCGGCCTCGTGGGTACCTCCGGAGGGCGTCGGGATCAGGTTCACGTAGGACTCGCGCAGCACGCTGCCCTCGGCGCTGAAGGCCACGCACCAGTCCGCCCCCTCGCCGACGGCGAAGCCCTCGTCCTTGGCCTGCGCGCTGCCGCTGCCCTCGAACTCCAGCAACACCGGGATGTCGGCCAGCGCTTCGCGCAGATAGCCCCGCAGTCCCTGCTGGTACAGCCACTCGTGGGTCTGCGCAGCGGCCTCCAGGTGCGCTCGCACCCGCAACCCCGGCAGCAGCACGGCCTTGCTGCGCAGCAATTGCAGCAGTTCGGCCTGGGGCAGTTGCACCGAGTCGAAATAGCGCGCATTCGGCCACACCCTCACCCGGGTACCGCTGCGCGCCTCGCCGCGCGCAAGGGGGCGACTGCGCAGCGGCTCGCGCGCAGCGCCGTCGGCGAACACCAGCAGGCTGGCCTGGCCGTCGCGATGCACCTCCACTTCCAGGCGGGTCGAAAGGGCGTTGGTGACACTGACCCCCACGCCATGCAGCCCGCCGGAGAAACGATAGGCGGCGCCAGTCTGGAGCTTGTCGAACTTGCCTCCGGCATGCAACTGGGTGAACACCAGTTCGACCACGGGAAGCCCCTCGTCGGGATGCAACCCGACCGGAATGCCCCGGCCGTCGTCCTGCACGGTGACACTGCCGTCCAGGTGCACGATCACCTCGATGCGGCTGGCGTGCCCGGCGAGGGCCTCGTCAGCGCTGTTGTCGATGACCTCCTGGATGATATGCAGCGGGTTCACCGTGGAGGTGTACATACCAGGGCGTTGCCTGACAGGCTCCAGTCCCTTGAGCACACGGATCGAGGCTTCGCTGTAGGTGTCTGGCTTGGCTGTGGCCATCGGGGGTTGTGGATAAGACTCGACGAATGTGGACAACGCGGGGGCCGCGACGGACCGTCGCACAGCGCCGGCACTTATCCCCACCAGATGGGGATAGCCTGCCCCGCTTGCGGCACCGAACCCAGGATTTGCGCGGCCCGGGCTGCCGATGCCCAAAAAACAGGCAGGCCGGCGCGGCACCGACAAGGCCTTGACAGCGCCGGCGCGGCATGCGATGCGCGGCGCGCGGCAGACTCGGCAAAGCCCTCGATTCTAGTGTCCCGGCCCGCCCCTGCTTGTCCCGCGCGCGTGACAAGCAGGGGCGGCTATAGTGGCAGCGCGGCCTGCGCCGGCGGCTGTACGATCCGCACCGTAGGCCTGCCCCACCCATCCGTGCCCGCACCCACCGACCACCACCGCGCATCCGAGGCCTCGCCCTGGGTGCTGCGCTTCGCCCAGTTGATCCCTCCCGGCTCGCCGGTGCTCGACCTGGCCTGCGGCCATGGCCGCCACGCCCGCGCGCTGGCCGCGCTCGGCCACCCGGTGCTGGCGGTGGATCGCGACCCGCAGGCGCTGGCCGCGGTGGGCGAGCTGCCGGGCGTGCAGCTGCTGGCCGCGGACCTGGAGCAGGCGCCGTGGCCGCTGCCCGGGCAACGCTTCGGCGGCGTGGTGGTGACCCATTACCTGTGGCGCCAGCTGCTGCCCCGGGTGGTCGACGCGGTGGCGGCCGGCGGCGTGCTGCTGTACGAGACCTTCGCGATCGGCCAGCAGACCATCGGACGCCCGCGCAACCCCGAATTCCTG
>JAKBBQ010000181.1 GCA_021808405.1 Pseudomonadota bacterium
CCGGCGCGATCACCAAGGTCTGTGCGCGCTGCTCCGGTGAGAGCGCGCCATAGTCGCGCGCGATCGCGGCCACGCGATCCGTTCTCTCCTCAAGCTGCCTTACGTCGACCTTGGCCAGCGCCGCCGAGGGATCGCCTCGGAGGGCGTCATAGACCGCGGCGCGCAACGGCTTGTCCTTCTGCCGCACGATGACATCGAGGACGGACGTCTTCAGGGCGGCGTGTTCCTGCAACTGCCGAAAGGCGACGCCGGCCTCGATGCTGCCGAGCTGCTTGACGTCGCCGACCAGAACGACGCGGTCGCCTTGGGTCTTCTCCAGCAATCGGGTCATGTCCTGGGCGCTCAGCAGACTGGCCTCATCCACCAGATAGGCGGTGCGTGTGCTTCCTTCCCGCGGGGAGGGTGCGGCATGGAGGAACGCAGCGACCGTCCGGCCCTCGGCGCCAATGGCGCGGCTGAGCGTCTCGGCGGCGTTGCGCGTGGGCGCCAGCGCTTCGACCTTCCATCCTTGCTGACGGAGCTCATCCGCCGTGGCCGCGAGCACGCTCGTGGTCTTGGCCGTGCCGGCATAACCTTGAACCAATGCCACTCGATCCGTGCCCGTCAGCAACGCCACCGTGGTCTCGCGCTGGGCGGCATTGAAGGCATGGCCGCTGTGCGACTCCTGCCGGGCGATCGCGGCTTCGGCAACCGCGCGACTCGCCCAGGGCGCCGCGCGTCCGGCACTCGCGTTCGCCAGCGCCAGCATCCGCTGCTCCGTTTCGAGCCCCTCGCGCGTGGCGTTACCGGGCTGTGCCGTGCGGTGCCCGGTCACGACGTCGTAGGCGTGGGTCTCGCGCGCGACCAGGGCTCCCTCGGCGGTCGCGCGCGTGAGCGCGCCGCGCAGCTCGGCCTCCGAGGCGCTGCCCAGCGCCTGCCGCCGGGATTCGGCAAGGAGTTCGCGCTCCGAGAAGCGGGCTTGTCGTTCCGAAAGGTGCTCTGCCGCATGCCGGATAGATGCATCGGCGGCTTGGCGGCCGTCGTAGGCCCGTGCGGCTGGACGCTGATCGACGATGTGACCCGCTTCTTTGGCCGCATCCCGCCACTGTTCCCGCAGGGCGGCGTGATCAACGCTCCCCTTGGCTTGGCGCGTATCGAGCGTGGCGGTTTCCTTTTCCCTGGCCGTGGCGGTCTCGCGGTCCTTGCCGCGTGCCGCGAGTGCCGCTTCGATCTGGGCGCTGCGGCTGGAAAACTGAGCCCGTTCGGCCGCCGAAACCTCCTTGAGCTCAAAGCTGGCGTGGCCGCCGGCCGTGGTGCGCTCGATCGTATAACCCAGCTCGCGCGCGGACCGCGCCAGTTCATTGCGGTAGACCTCACCGGCTTCGATCTGCAGCCGGTAGAGCGGCCGGCTCTCGAGGCTGCGCCACTGGCCGTCGGCATCGCGTGTGGCGTTGGCGATCACAGCATGGGTGTGCAACTGCGGTTCGGCTTCGCGGTTGGTGCTGTGGCGGTACGTGGCGACCACCAGGTTGCCAGTCCGTTCCGTGGTGACACCTTCGGGCGTTCGGATGCGCGTCGCCGCCGCGTGCTGCTCGAGGTGGGTGACCGCGGCCGTGACCGCCCGATCGTGAGCCGCGATCAGGCGCGCGTCGCCATGAACGAGAGCCGCCACGCTGACCGATTTCGGCGCGGAGAAAGTCGCGTCCCAGCCAGCACGGTGCTCGCGTTCGCTACCTGCGCCATTGCGGCCGAGCACCTCGCCGTTCGGCAGGCGGCCATCGAGCAGCGCCGTGGCGTCCCGGGTCTGCACGCTGCCGTGCAGACCCAGGGCCTCCGCACCGCGTCCCTGCCACTGCGTCGGCGCTTGATCGCCTTCCTTCAGATAGTCGTCGACTTCCGAGTAGTAGGCCGCGGCCGCGCCGGTCGAGCGCACGGCGCTGAGGCTCATCACAGTGCAAAGCCCTCGTCCGGGGACGCGGGTTCACCGGGCGCCGGCGGCATCTTCCTGATCCGCGCTGACTGATCGAGTGTGCGTGGCACGAAGCTGTGGGCGATGGGCACGCCACGCTCCGGCAGCGCCAGCTTGATCGGCGCAATCGGAATGTCGCCCGGCAGCGCCAAATAGCCGCACAGCGTGGGCAGGTTCTGCAGTTCGGACGCCAGCACCAGCCGGTTGGGCGCGACGTGCTCTTGCCACCCATCGTGCGTGCCCGTATCGGACACGCCGCCGGACCCGACGACGCGCCGGATTTCCCGATCACCGAGCACTTTTGATAGATAGTCAGCAGTTTCGGGGTCGGGCGTGCGCAGCATCAGCCAACTGGCAAAGCAGGTGAGCAGCGTCTGCGTCTCGAAGACCCCATAGAGGGTCTTGAGCTGCGCCAGCGACTGTAGCCCGACGATGGCGCAACCGCCGGCTTTGCGCGCCTTGGTCAGGAAGGCTTCGAGGCTGCCGATGCGGCCCAGCGAGGCGAGTTCGTCGAGCGCCAGCCAGATCCGGCGCTCATCACTGGGCGGCAGCGCGAGAATGCCGACGGCGATCGTGTCCAGCATGGAGGCCAGCAGCGGCCGAATCAGGTCGAGCTGGTCGTCGCGGTAGTTCCAAAGCGCCCAACCCGATCCGCTCGCCACCCAGCGGCGCAGGCTGAAAGCGTTGCGGCCCGCCTCGGCAGGCAGATACCGAAACGGCCCGACCTGCGTCGTGAGCGTCGCGCGGACGCTGCCAAACATCCGGTCGTTGCCGGCCGCGCAAAGCGGCTCCGCAGTCGTGCCGGCCAGCGTCTCGCGCAGCTCGTCCATCGAAGCATTGCAAGCGAGGCGAAGAATGTCGTCATTCGTTCCATCCTGTTCCCAGACGTGCTCAAGGATCACGCGCAGCAGGTCCTGAGCATGACGGCGCCACTCGGCCAACTCCCCGGTGGCGTCCGGCACGATCGACCGTGCCAGTCGTTCGGCATCCCACGGCGAGGCCATCTCAGCCAGGGGTGACCAGACGACGGCGCGCTGATCCAGTGGATTCAGGATCACGTCACCCGGATGAAAATACCGGGCGGTATAGATGCCGCCGCTGTCGGCCACCGCCACGCGATCGCCGCGCTCACGCAGCGCGTCGAGGGCGGTCGTGATCGCAACCGATTTTCCGGAGCCCGGCGCTCCAGCGATCAGGAGGTGCTGGGGCTCGAAGGCTGCAGGCAAAGGCACGCCACCGAGCTCGATCGTCCATGCATGTCCCGCTTGGCGGACGCGCCGGCGGACCTCCCTGGCGGTCGCCATCTCTGCGCCGCGCAGGTGCGATGGAGCCGGGGCACGGCGGTGCCAAATGGCGAGGCCAGGCCAAAGATCGACCCACCCGGTCAATGCGAGGATCAAGTAGGCGACCGCGACGAAAAGCGCGGCCGCATGGAACCCGGCGCGGTAGCTCGCGATCAGCAGGATCGCGAGGACCACGCGCCAAGCGAAGCCGATGACGTACAGAAAGGTGTTCAACATAGGGTTCTCCAAGTTCAATCCCAGGGGCGCTGCACTGGGCTGCGCAAGTGATCGGTGCTGGTGCCTGCGGCGGCTGCGGGCGAATGGCGCGCGGTGAGCCGCAACGCGAGGGCGCCCAGCAGCAGCGCACCGCTTGCGCTGAAAGCCCAGATCCAGTGCAAGCGGCTTTCAAAGAGCACGAGCCAGGGCGTGGCGGCAGGGTCGTGGGCGGTTTGCACGAGCCACTCCGCCGGCGGCCAGGGACTGGTGAAGGGGCCCGTATTGACGTGCAGGTACCGCCATTGGGTGTAACCCACCTGCAGGCCGATCCGTGCCGGCAGGAAGTCCTGCACGAAGGGCTGGCGTACAGTCGGCGGGTCATTTCGTACTTCCCACTTCACGCCGCCGCCGAAGCCGATGACGGCCCCGAAGAGTGCTGCGATGAGGGTCATGCGGAGGCGAAACATCGCGCCGCGGTTCGACGACTGAGTTGCCATTACGCACTCCCCACGTGGCCGTTCTTGGTGGCGAGATAGTTGGTGGCCTTGATGAGGTCTTCGCGCGTCGCGCCGGCGTCGATCCGATGCGCGATCCCGTCGAGCTGCTGTGCGAGGGATGCCAGCGCCATTTGCTGGGCCGCGAGGCGCTGAGCGACCGGCTCGAACGCAGTGGCCACTTTGGCGACGACCGCGCGCTCGATCTCGGCGAGTACGGCGCGCTCCGACAGCGCGCGCCGCATCACCTCTGCCCGCGGTAGCCCAGTTGCAGCCGACTCTCGGCGCAACGCACCACTTTCCGCATTACTCAGCCGAACGGTGATCCTGTTCATCGGACACCTCCAAGGGCTGGAGCTGAGTCACCTGCGCGAGCAGGCGCTCCACGTCGGCTGCGGTCAGGCCTGCGTTGCGCATCGCGCGGAACGCACGTTTGGATTCGCGCTGGTTATGCTCCTGCTGCGCATCGCGCAGCTGGCCCTTCAGGCGCTGCATGCGCTGCGCCAGGCTTTCGAGCTTGTTGGTCTTCATCCGCGACTCCTAGGCTGATGAGGAGACGACCTCCTCACCAGCTATAGGCGCAGGTGCGGACATCGGCGTAGTCTCGGGGGGTGCGTGCGCACCAATTGACGGCTGCAGCTCATGGCCTCAGATGTCGTCGCTGCCGAACAGGGTCAGCCCTCCGATTCGGTGGATGCCGGCTTACAGGTCTTCAGGATTCGATTAGCGGCGCCCATGCGGCGTCCGCAGGGTGCAGAACCATCGATAAGTTCCCGCCACTGATTGCGGCGGCGCGCTCGCGGTGCGCATCCAGACGGTGCTGGGCAGTTTCTCGCCGTGCCTGCAACAGTGCTGCTGCGTCAGCAGTCAATGGCGGCAGCGGACGGCGGCTCACGGCTATGCCTGGGCTCGCAGACCTTCGAGCTGCTGCAACGCCACCTGCTGCTGGGCGGTCTGCTGGGCCAGCGGTTCAGCGGGGTTGATACGCACCATCTGAATCTTGGCTTGGATCATCGACTGCGCCCGCGCTTTGAGCATATGGCCGAGGCTGACGCTGGCCGCGGCGCTGACAGCAAAAATGCAGGGATTTATCGAGTATGTTTCTTCTCCTTTTTCAGACGGCCACATCACATTGCATGGCGCGGCCGGGCCGCGCCATGCATGCGGTCACCTGGCAGATACGGAGTCGGGATCAAGGTCGCGCTCCGCGGCGTATTCCTTGATCCACGCCTCGATGCCCGCGCGCACCTGCTCAGGCTGTTCGGCCATGCAGACTTTGAGCGCCCGCAGCCAATCCCGGCACGCGTCCACCGCCTCGACGTAGTCATCAGCAAGCTGGATACCGTTGTGCTCAGTCTCGTCCTGCTCTTCCCGCAGCTTGTCGGCATAGAAGGCATCAGGGTCTTGGGTGAGCTCATGGAGGTGGGCATTGATGCTTTCGATCAGGTCGGAATTGCCCTGCGCTGCAACCAGGCAGTAACCCGACATCAACGCGTGGGCCCCGTGCCCACGGAAGTCATCAGTTTCTGCGGTCGCGATGTTGGCGGCCTGACGGCCGATTTCAAATGCCTTGCTTGCACTGGGTGTCATCGTTGTCTCCATCAGCGGGATGAGGTGGATTGATCTTGCTGCACAAGTTGTAAGGCTACATTTAAGGTCTCCTCGCGTAGGGCGCCCTCAGCGCGTGCAGCTAGTTTGCGGCACGCGAAAGAGCTCCCGGGTCCGAAAAAGACCCCTTCAAGGGGCCCGCAGCAGACAAAGAGCGTGCTTTTCTGAGGTCACGGTTCAATCCGACCGGTCAATATGGCCGTGTCAAGCACTGACTCCACTGGATCTGGAAGAATTGAACGCGTAGCGAACGCGCCGATTCTTCGGCTGTCATCGAAGACCATGAAGGACGCAGGTTGCGTGATGGATTCACAGCGCGACGGCAGCCGGAGTGGCTGTAACGGGGTTATCAGCCAGCTCAGGACGTGCAGGGAAAACTACGCCCCACGCGACGCCGCATGCAGTGCGTGGGGTGTGCCCGAGGATCGAGCGCGATAGCGCGAGAGTCGAGGGTGCCATTGCGGGCGCCCGCGACAGCGGGCATGGCTGACGTCCGCGAACTGCAGCCACGCCTCTGCAAGGACGCTGCGCCAGACCATGCATCACTCTGATCTTCTGGCCTACACTTTGCCGGTCGTTCAGGGTGGGCGCCATGACGCCGGAGCAGGAAGCACCGCAATGTGTCGATGCGCGGTTCGCCGCTGCAATCTGGGCGGCGCAGTCCGGCAGCGCCCATGCCGACGCGCGGCGCGCGCCACAGCAGGTTGATCGTCTTGCGGCGGCCGCGTGGCCTGTCGAATTCAGTTCCCCGACTTCGATAGCGCCATGTGCCAGTGTTCGCGTCGCAGCCGACGTGGGCCGCGCGCCATGACCCGCAACCGACCACCAGGCCAAGTACTTCGCGTACGAGCTGAGGCTGCGGCATCCACCGGACAGCTTGGAGCGGCTGGCCGGCGCGGTCGCTGGCGCGCAGTAGTGTCTCAACCCGCACCAGGTCGGCGCGGCCCTCTTCGCATTCAACCCGCCGTTGTCGCGAGGCGCGCTGCTGGCGGACGAAGTGGGCCTGGGCAAGGCCATCGAGGCCGGATTGGTCATCGCTCAGAAGTGGGCCGAACGCAAGCGTCGCATCCTGGTGATCACGCCGGCCAACCTGCGGAAGCCTTCACCAGTTCGTGTCTTTAGATTTCTTGTGCGCTTTGCTTGGCGCGGCCTTTCGCTTGACGGGATGCCCGATTCCGCCATGCGTCTGTGCGAGCGCCGCCTGCACCATCCCGCGCAGCTCGATCGAGCCCGGCCTGAACGAAGCGGGCGCCGTGAAGCCGTCCTCGATGACATGGCCATACGACAGGGTCGGGGTCACCGAATCGACGTGGATCGTGCAGCACGGCTGCTGCGTAGGGCCGAGATCAACTCCGGACTGCGGATCCACGATGTCCTTGCCCAAGTAGACCGCGTGGTAGTTGGCCCCGGCCTTGATCAGGTCGCCACCTTGGTTGATCGTCACCAGGCGCCCGTCCACGCGCAGGACTTCCGGCGGGAAGGTGTTCTCCAGGATGGCCGCAGCCATCTGGTGATCCATCTGATGAACCAGCTGCACTGCCATGGCCGACCCATCGACCGAGACGCCCAGCGTCGTCGGCGCCGTACTGGGCAGTGCGCTGCGGAAGGATTGCGAGAGCACGAGCTGGCCCGTCGTCGCATTGACGACCCGCAAATCCACCTCGCCGCCACCTGTGTACCACACGAGATCGCGCCCGC
>JAKBBQ010000182.1 GCA_021808405.1 Pseudomonadota bacterium
CAGACCGTCGTAGGCGCTCTGCCGGTTCAGCGGAACCGGATAGTGCACGGCGCTGGGCATGCCGGCGTCGGCGAAGCGGCGCTGCACGGCCTCGCGATCGTCGAGCAGTACCGTGTACTGGGCGTACACGCTGCTGCGGTCGGCGCGCTGCGCCACCCGCGCGATGCCGCGCTCGTCGAGCAGCCGGTCGTAGCGCGCGCCGATGCGCGCGCGCTGCTCGACCTCCCAGTCGAAGCGCGCGAGCTTGGCCAGCACGATCGCGCACTGCAGGGTGTCCATGCGCCCGCCGACCCCGACCCGGGTGTGCACGTAGCGCCGGCTCTGCCCGTGCACCCGGATCTCGCGGCAGGCCTGCGCCAGCGCGTCGTCGCTGGTGAAGATCGCCCCGCCGTCGCCGTAGCAGCCCAGCGGCTTGCTGGGGAAGAAGCTGGTGCAGCCGATCGAACTCAGGTTGCAGCTGCGCCGCCCTTTGTAGCTGGCTCCGAAGCTCTGCGCCGCGTCCTCGATCACCTGCAGGCCGTGGCGCGCCGCGATGGCGTTGATCTCGTCCATGTCGGCCGGCTGGCCGTACAGGCTCACCGGCATGATCGCGCGGGTGCGCGGACCGATGTGCCGCTCGATCTGCCCCACGTCGATGTTGCAGGTGTCGGGCTCGACGTCGACGAACACCGGGCGCGCGCCGAGCAGCACGATGACCTCGGCCGTGGCGACGAAGGTGAAGGGGGTGGTGATGACCTCGTCGCCCGGCTGGATGCCGATGGCCATCAGCGCGATCAGCAGCGCCTCGGTTCCGCTGGCCACCGTGACGCAATGCGCGGCTCCGGTCCAGGCCTGCAGCGCGGACTCGAGCTCGCGCACCTCCGGCCCCATGATGTACTGGCCGTGCTCGAGCACGCGGTCGATTCGCTGATGGATGTCGGCCTGCAGCGCGCGGTACTGGGCCTTGAGATCGATGAAGGGAATGCTCATCCGGAAATCTTTCGCAGGGTTGTGCCTTCGAGTTGATACATCGCTCCGGTGTGCGGGCACCGGTAGCTGCCCTCCCCCCGCAGCGGCAACGGGATCTGTTCCCCGTACTCGCTCATCCAGCCGACCTGGCGCGCCGGAACGCCGACCATCAACGCGTAGTCGGCGACATCCCTGTGGACCACGGCACCGGCGCCGACGAAGGCGAAACGGCCCACCGTGACCCCGCAGACCACGGTGCAGTTCGCCCCCAGCGTGGCGCCGCGGCGCACCAGGGTGTCGCGGTACTCGTCCTTGCGCGCGATCAGAGCGCGCGGATTGTAGACGTTGGTGAACACCATGCTCGGCCCGCAGAACACCCCTTCTTCCAAGGTGACGTTGTCGTAGACCGAGACATTGTTCTGGATCTTGCAATTGTCGCCGATCGAGACCCGGTTGCCCACGAACACGTTCTGCCCCAGCGACACCTTGCGCCCGATGCGCGCGCCTGCGCACACATGGACGAAATGCCAGATCCGGCTGCCTTCGCCGATGTCGGCGCCCGGGTCGACGATGGCCGACGGATGAATGCTCACTGAGGGGTCCATGCAAGGGTCCTTGATCGTTCCACGGGCTTCATGCCATCGGGCTGGCGGCCCGGCGCGACCGCGCCCGCGCCCGCCCGGCCTGCCATCGCTCGCCGGACACGCCGGCCGACGCCGCGCCGCGACCCGCCGGGTTCAGAACTCCAGCGGCAGGCTGACCGTCCTGGCATCGCGTGCCGACAGGTACGCGGCGATGATGATCTCCAGCGACTTCAGGCCTTCACGCCCGTCGGTCTCGGGTTCGGCCGCGCCACGCATCACGTCGACCACGTTCTTGTAGTACAGCGGGTGCCCGAAGCCATAGACGGAGGCGGTCTCGTAGTTGGCTTCGGAGATCTGCGCGTCGTAGTCCCGCGGCTCGGCGAACTCCCACAACTGGATGTCGTTGACCGCCACGCCGCCGACCCGTACCGAGCCCTTCTCGCCCAGGATGGTGATGCTGCCCTCGAGGTTCTTCGGGTAGGTCAGCATGGTCACGCTCATCGAGCCCAACGCGCCGTTGCGCCACTTGACGTTGAGCACTCCGGTGTCCTCGACCTCGATGTCGCGGCTCGTGCTGACCATGCACTGCACCTGTTCCACCGGGCCGATCAGCCAGTCCAGCAGGTCCACGTAATGGCTGGCCTGGTTCATGAACGCGCCGCCGTCGAACTCCCAGGTGCCGCGCCACTTGGCCTGGTCGTAGTACGACTGCGGGCGCGCCCAGAAGACGTTCAGGTGGACCATGTGGATGCGCCCGAAGCGCTTCTCGTCGACCGCGCGCTTGAGCAACTGCAACGTGCGGTTGCGGCGGTTCTGCTTGACCACGAACAATCGAACGCCGGCCTCGTCGCAGGCCCGCACCATGCGCACCCCGTCCTGCCAGCGCGTGGCCATGGGCTTTTCGGTCATCACGTGCACCCCGGCCTTGGCCGCCAGGATCGCCTGCTCGGCGTGCAGCCCGCTGGGCGTGCACAGGATCGCCAGGTCGAGGGTCTCGGTCGCCAGCAGCTGTTCGAGGCTGCGGTAGCCCGGCACGCCATGCGCCCGCGCGTGCTGGTCCAGCACCTGCGCGTCGGTGTCGCACACGGCGACGAGTTCCACGTCCGCCGCGTGCTTGTCGATCGAGCCGAAGTGGTTTTTCGAAATGCGGCCGCAGCCGACGACCGCGACTCGGATCTTGCGGTCCTGGATGATGGGGTAGTTGTGCATCGTGATGTCGGGCGCCGCGCCGCCTCAGAGTCGAAACACGGTGAAGCCCGCGCTGGTGGCATCCCGTCGGTCGTACAAGGCCTTCAAGTCGGCCAGCACCGGTCTGTCGCCGCGGCACATCGCGCGCAGCGCGGGCAGTTCCAGATCGCGAAACTGCTCATGCCCGACCGCCACCACCAGCGAGTCGACCGGCCGCTGCGCGTCGATGGCGCCCAGTTCGATGCCGTACTCGGCGCGGACTTCGTCGGGCAGCGCCCAGGGATCGGCGACGACCACCTGCACGTTCCATTTGCGCAGCTCGGCGACCAGGTCCGCGACCTTGCTGTTGCGGATGTCGGGGCAATTCTCCTTGAAGGTGATGCCCATCACGCCGACCGTGCTGCGCGCGACGTCGATGCCGTTGCACAGCATCAGCTTGATCACGTTGCGCGCGGCATACCTCGCCATGTTGTCGTTGATGCGGCGCCCGGCCAGGATGACCTGCGGGTGGTAGCCGACCTCTTCGGCCTTGTGCGTCAGGTAATACGGATCCACGCCGATGCAATGCCCGCCGACCATCCCCGGCCGGAACGGCAGGAAATTCCACTTGCTGCCTGCCGCCTCCAGCACTTCGGTGGTGTCGATTCCCAGGCGGTCGAAAATCACCGAGAGCTCGTTGACCAACGCGATGTTCAGATCGCGCTGGGTATTTTCGATCACCTTCGCAGCCTCGGCGACGCGCACGCTGGAGGCGGGGAAGGTTCCGGCCCGGATGATGCCGGCGTACAGCGCATCGACCTGCCGGGCCGCCTCGGGCGTCGAGCCGCTGGTGATCTTGCGGATGGTGGTCAGCGTGTGCACCTTGTCGCCGGGGTTGATGCGCTCGGGGCTGTAGCCGCAGTAGAAGTCGCGGTTGAACCGCAGCCCCGAATGGCGCTCCAGCACCGGCACGCAGACTTCCTCGGTGCATCCCGGATATACCGTGCTCTCGTAGACGACCACGCCACCCGGACGCAGCGCCTTGCCGACGGTCTCGCTGGCCTTGACCAGCGGGCGCAGGTCGGGCCGGTTCGCGCGGTCGATCGGCGTCGGCACGGTGACGATGAACACCCCGCAGTCCTGCAGGTCGGCGGCATCGCAGCTGTAGCGCAGTTGCGTGGCCCGCGCCAGGTCCTCGGGCAGCACCTCCAGCGTGTGGTCGCGGCCGCGCCGCAACTCCTCGATGCGTTCGCGGTGGATGTCGAAGCCGACGACCGGACGCAGCTTGCCGAACTCGACCGCCAGCGGCAGACCCACATAGCCCAGGCCGATGACGGCGATTTTCTCGGAAGACAGATCCATATCCAGGTTCAGATGGCTTGCACGGGCACCGCGGCTGGCGCGCCGCCCGGGTCATTCATACGAGGCGCACTCCGCGCTGTGCAGGAAGCCGGCTGCCAGCCCCACCAGCGATTCCGGCATCTGCACCGCGAAGCGGAAACTCCGGTTCAGCAGATCGTAGCGAACCGCCGCGCCCAGCATCTCCGCCGGCCCGCCGCCATGCAGGCTCAGGCTGGCCACGTATTCGCCCGGTCCGAGCTGGCAGGGATTGAGCGCGAGCTCGAGATAGCGTACCCCACCGACGGCCACGTCGAATTCCTCGACCGCGCCGATGATTCGCGCGACGCACGTGCCGAGGTGGTCGAAAACCACCAGGCCGAGCCGGCAGGAATACCGATCGGCCACCTCGCCGGTCACCGCGCAGACGAACTTGGCCGGCCTCAGCGAAATCAGTTCATCGCTTTCGCCGCGCTCGGTGACGATGCTGAAGCCGGAGAATTTCAGTCCGAGGCTGGAATCCCAGCGCGACAGCCCGCCGCGCGCGGTGAAGCGAAAGCCCTGCGGCCTCACCTCGGGCAGGTGGTGGTCGACCTGATGGGGCATGAACTCCGGCGCCTGCAGGCGCAATCCGGCGGGGCGCTCGAAGCGCAGCCGGGCTTGCGCGGCGACCGCCGCCGCGGCTGCCCGGGCTTCGGCCGCGGCGGCGGGCTCGCCGGCAGCCTGCTGCGTGGCCGGCGGCGGCAGGATCAGGGTTTCCGACTTCCCGTGCATGTACTCCTCGTAGGCCTTGACCACGGCGAAGGCCTCCCCGCGCATGCGCAGCCTTCCGCCATCCAGCCAGAGCACCTCCTCGCACAGTTCGAGCACCTGCTGCATCGAATGCGACACCAGCAGCATCGTGCAGCCCGAGCGCACCAGCCTTTCGACGCGCCGCTTGGACTTGGCAACAAAGTAGGCATCCCCCGCGCCCAGGACCTCGTCGACAATCAGGATATCCGGTCGGATGGCGGTCGCCGCGGCGAACATCAGGCGGGCCTGCATCCCCAGCGAATAGGTCTTGAAGGGCTGGTCGATGAACTCTCCGAGTTCGCAGAATTCGACCACCTCGGCCAGCGCCTGCTCGTATTCCCCGCGCGGCAGGCCGTTGTATTGCAGCGCCGCCTTCACGTTCTCGCGGCCGGTGTACTCGGGATGGAAGCCGATCCCGGTGCTCAGCAGCGCCTGCACCCGCCCCTGCACCTGCACCGTACCCGCGGTGGGGGAAATGGTTTCGCAGATCACCTTCAGCAGGGTCGTCTTGCCCGCACCGTTGCGTCCGATGATGCCGATGCGCTGGCCGCGGCGCACGGCCAGCGAGATGCCCGACAGCGCGACGAACTCGCGTGCCGGGCTGCGCGTGCGGAATCCCAGGCGGCCAAGCCCCAGCACGTCGACCAACTGGTCGCGCTGGCTGTTGTGCAGGCGATAGATCTTGTCGACGGATTCGAGTTGGATGGCGAAATCGGCGTCAGACATAGTCAAAGAAAACGAACTTCATGCGACGAAACATCGCAAAGCCACCGAGAAAGCACACCGGCACGAGCAGCAAGACTCCGCTCAACGCAGACACGCTGGGCCACGTATTGTAACAAATGAGATCCTGGAAGCAGAGCACGAAATACGCGAGGGGGTTGGCATAGATGATGATCCGCAGCAGGTGCGGCATCATCGCGGGCGTATACGCGTAGGGGCTCAACACGAAAAGCAGCATGATAAGCAGGCCCAGCCCGTGCTGGACGTCCTTGGCCACCAGCGCGAACAGCGAAAGCACCCAGCCCAGGCCGACCGTGAACATCAGCAATCCGACCCACAGCACCGGCACGAAGACGAAGGCCTTCCAGCCGGTTCGACCCAGCGCCAACCCGGCCACCAGGGTGGCGATCAACGCCACCAGGCCGCTGATCTGCGCGGCCAGCGCGGCGCGCACCGGGATCAGTTCCGCCGGGAACAAGGTGTTCTGCAGCAGCGTGCGGCTGCTCGACAGCGCCCCGGTCGCGGCGTTCAGGGCCTCGCTGAATGCCATCAGCGGGATCAGCCCGGAAAAGATCAGCACGACGTACCCCGCCGAGCTCAAGCCCGCGGGTCGGATCTTGAATACCACCGTATAAAGACCCGCGTAAATCAGCAACTGCATCAACGGGAAAATACCGGCCCAGAGCGATCCGAATACCGAGCCGACATAACGCTGGCGTATGTCGTGGGAAACCCCTTCGAGCACGCTGGGCCAGTATCGAAACAGGCCGCGCAGGTCCCGCAGCAACGATCCACCCCGGTTCATGAGCGCAGCGCTCCCCGCGCGGTCGCGCGCCAGTCGAGCAAGGATTGCAATCCGTCCTCCAACAAGATCCGTGCCTGGAAATGCAGGTCGCGCAGGGCCTGCGTCGTCGACGCCACCCGGGCCATGACCTGCGGTCGGCCGCTGGGCAAGCGCACGGCCGGCAGCTTGCACGGGTGCAGGGCCGACAGCATGTCGGCCAGTTCGCCGATGGTCGTGCCGACTCCGCTGCCCACGTTGTACCCGGCCTGGGTCGAATCGGCCTGCATCGCCAGCAGGTTCGCGCGCGCACAGTCGCGCACATCGATGAAATCCAGCAACTGCGTGCCGTCGCCGTGGACCGTCGGGGCCTGCCCCTGATCCAGCGCACGCAGCATACGCGCCACCACGCCCACGTATTCCCCCTGTTCGTGCTGGCGCTGCCCGTAGACGTTCATGTAGCGCAGCGCCACGTAGCCGAACTGCCCGCCCTGGCGTCGCGCATGGCCGGCCAGAGCGCGCAGCAGCGCCTCGCCGCAGACCTTGCTGGCGCCATAGAAGTCGCCGGGCTGCTGCGGGTGGGACTCGGTCACCGGCGTCTCGCGCACGTCGCCATAGACCGATGCCGACGACGAATGGACGAGGCGGCGCACGCCCATGCGGATCGCCGCCTCGGCGACGTTCATCGTACCGACCACATTGACGTCGAAGGCGGCCCGCGGGTATTCCAGGCTTTGCAGCAGCCAATGCGCCGCCAGGTGGAACACCCCGTCGGCGCCCCGCATCGCGCGCTCCAGCATGTCGCGATGCAGGATGTCGGCGCCGTCGTCGAAAACCTTGCACCGG
>JAKBBQ010000009.1 GCA_021808405.1 Pseudomonadota bacterium
CGCGCCCCCCGGGGGGGCTGGCCGGGCCGCTTCGGAGCGGCCGTGCGCGGCCCGGCGGGGTGGTTGAGCCCCCCGGCGCTGCGCGCCGCGCCCCCCGGGGGGCTGGCCGGGCCGCTTCGGAGCGGCCGTGGCTTCAGTCCCAGCGCGCTGCGACGCGCGCGGCGACATCGACGGTTCGGGTCTGAACAGGCGGGCAGGGCGCGGCGGGTTCGGGTTGCGCAGGGGCCGTCAGCTGCTGCATGTGCGCGCGCACCGCCGGGTCGAGGAAGCGGCTGGGCAGCGCATGCACGTGGGCCTCGCCGCGGGCCGCCTGCTGGGTCAGGTAGAAGCGCTGCGGAACGATGAGTTGCAGGTGGTCGCGGGCACGGGTCATCGCCACGTACAGCAGGCGTCTTTCCTCCTCCACCTGCGCGGTGTCGTCGCAGGCGAGGTCGGAGGGGATGCAGCCGTCGACCACGCTGAGCAGGTACACCGCCTTCCATTCCTGGCCCTTGGCCGAGTGCATGGTCGACAGGATGAGGTAGTCCTCGTCGCGATGCGCTGCGTCGGCCTGCGCGCCGCCGAGTTCGGGGGGGTCGAGGGTGAGTTCGCCGAGGAAGCGTTCGGCGCTGCCGTAGCCGGCGGCGATGCGCCCGAGTTGCCGCAGGTCGGCGGCGCGCGCTGCCGGCTGCTCGTGCAGCCGCTCGAGCTGGGTCTCGTACCAGGCGCAGGCGAGTTCCATCGGCCGCGGCCAGCGCGGCTGGGCATGCAGCACAAGCCACAGCTCGAGCAGCTCGCGCCAGGCCTCGCGCGCCGCCGGGGCCACGCGGAAGTCGCGCAGCGCCTGCAGCGGGTCGCTTGCCGCCTGCATGGCCAGGCACAGCCGGCGCGCCTGCGTCGGCCCGATCCCCGCGACCAGCTGGGCGACGCGGAAGGCCGCCAGGCGATGCCGCGGATTGGCGGTCCAGCGCAACAGGCTGAGCACATCCTTCACGTGGGCGGTGTCGGTGAAGCGCAGCCCGCCGAACTTGATGAAAGGGATGCCGCGGCGCGTCAACTCGATTTCCAGCATCGCGCTGTGCTGCGCGGCGCGGAACAACACGGCCTGCTGGCGCAGCCGCAGCCCCCGTTCGCGCTGCTCCAGCACCTGCTGGGCGACCCAGGCCGCCTGCGCGGCCTCGTCGACCACGTCGACCAGGCAGGGCGGCGCGCCGGCGCGCCGGCTCCACAGGGTCTTGGCGTGGCGCCGCGCCGATTGGGCGATCAGCGCATTGGCGGCGTCGAGGATCGGCTGGGTGCTGCGGTAGTTGCGGGTCAGCGCCAGCACGGTGGCCGGCACAGGGTATTGGCGCGGGAAGTCGAGGATGTTGCCGACCTCGGCTGCGCGAAACGAATAGATCGCCTGGGCATCGTCGCCCACCGCGGTCACGCTGCAGCCGCCGGGGTCGAGTGCCCGCACGATCGCCGCCTGCAGCTTGTTGGTGTCCTGGTATTCGTCGATCAGCAGGTGGTCGAAGCGCGATGCGACGTGCTGCGCCAGAGCGGGATGCTCGAGCATCTGCGACCACCACAGCAGCAGGTCGTCGAGGTCGAGCAGGTGCTGGCGCAGCTTTTCCGCGGTGTAGGACTGGAACAGCAGGCGCAATTCGGCCTCGTGCAGCGAGCACCAGGGGAAATGCGTGTGTAGCACCTCGGCCAGCGCCTGCCCGCTGTTGACACAGCGCGAATGGATGGCCAGGCAGGTGGCCTTGAGGGGAAAGCGCTGGCTGCGGTCGCCCAGCCCCAGCGCCTGGCGCTGCAACCCGAGCAGGTCCTCGGAGTCGCCGCGGTCGAGCACGCTGAAGTCGGCGGCCAGCCCGATCTGCGCGGCGTGCTCGCGCAGCAGCCGCGCTCCCACCGAGTGGAAGGTGCCGGCCCACGGCAGCGCCGGCGGCTTGTGCGCTGCCGGCAGGCGCAGCGCCTGGTGCAGCGCGGCGCCGACGCGGCGCTGCAGGTCCTGCGCGGCGCGCCGGGAAAAGCTCAGCAGCAGGATGCGCTGCGGATCGGCACCGTCGAGCACCAGGCGCGCCACCCGCGCCGCCAGTGTGGTGGTCTTGCCCGAGCCGGCGCCGGCCAGCAGCAGCAACGCGCCGGCGGGCCGGCCGGCGCAGCCGTGCGCCACCGCGGCGCGCTGTTCCTCGTTGAGTTCGAAGAGTTCGGCGCAACACGCCACCGAGTCGATCGCCACGGCCATGCCGGTCAGGAGTGATGGGAAGGAGAGTGGCCCGAAGGGCTGTGCAAGCATACAGCAATGACCTTCTGGGGTATTGGGTTTCGGAATTTAATGTGGTATCGTAAATACCTGTTAAAGCCTTTGCGAGCCATCCCATCATGAGCCACGTCGTCGATACCCCCGAGTGCAGCTGTGCGGCCCTGCCCGACCTGGGCGAAATGCCCCTGGGCGAACTGGCGCGAAGCCATCCGCAGGCCCTGGGACTGCTGCGCAGCCTGCAGCTGGACTATTGCTGCGGCGGTGCGCGCAGCCTGCGCGAGGCGACCGCCGAGCGCGGGCTGGACCTGCAGCAGGTGCAGCGCGACATCGCCGCCCTGCAGCCGCAGGCCAGCGAGCTGCCGCAGCAGCCGGCGCAGCTGGTCGCCCATATCCTGCAGCGCTTCCACGCCACCCACCGCGCCGAACTGCCGGAGCTGGTGCGGCTGGCGCACAAGGTCGAGAGGGTGCATGCCGGGCACGCGCAAGTACCCAGGGGCCTGGAAGAGCTGCTGCAGCGCTGCCTGGAGGAACTGTCCGAGCACATGGACAAGGAAGAACAGATCCTGTTCCCGATGATGCAGCGTGTCGCGCCGGGCACGAACCTGCAGCCGCCCGTGGCTCGCATGCGCGCCGAGCACAACGACCACGCGCAACTGCTGGTCGCGCTGCGCCGTGCCACCGACGATTTCCAGCCGCCCGCCGAAGCCTGCAATTCGTGGCGCGCGCTGTACGCCGGGGTGGCCAAGTTCTGCGACGACCTGGTGCAGCACATCCACCTGGAGAACAACCTGCTGTTCCCCGCGTTCGAGCCGGCGCGCGGCGCCTCCGGTACTTCAACAGCCTGACTGGGCCGGGGCCGCCTGGTCGTCGGCGCGGGCGTAGGCGCGCAGTCCCGGGTGCATGCATTCGGCCAGGGTGCTGCGGTCGAGCTCGGCGTAGAAGGCCCGCTCGGCCGCCGCCAGGCGTCCGCGCAGCCGGCATACCGGATTCAGATTGCAATGACCGCCGTCGTCCCGGAAGCACTCGACCAGCGCCTGCGGCTGTTCCATCCAGGCCATGACCTGGCCCAGCCGCACCGAGCCCGGATCCACGGCCAGCGACACGCCGCCGCCGGCCCCGCGGGCGGTGCGCACATAGCCGCCGGCCGCCAGGCGCTGGATGACCTTGATCAGATGGTCTCGCGACACCTGCAGGTGCTGCGCCAGTTCGGCGCTCGACCACGCGCGCTCGCCGCTGGCCGCCAGCAGCAGCAGGGTGCGCAATCCGAAATCGGCGAAGGCAGTGAGTTTCATCGGGTGGGGCGTCCGCCGCGCGGGCCGGTGCCGCGCGTCCCGGGACTGCCGCCGATTGTAGGGGCTGCGGTATCGCGCCCCCGCCTGCCTGCGCGCCTGCGTGCCCGCCGGCGGCGGGCTATGCTCGATCCGTCGCCTGCCGCGCTGCGGCGGGCCTGAACATCGCTCGACCATGGACTTCGACTCTCCCGACGCGCTGCTGGGTGGCATGCGCCGGCGCAGCCAGACCGGCCCGCGCCACCTGCTGGAGCCCGGCCCCGATGCGCGGCAGCAGCAACAGTTGTTCGAGGCCGCCGCGACCGCCCCCGACCATGGGCAGATCCTGCCCTGGCGATGGGTGGTCGTTCCGGCGTCGGCGCGGCGACGCCTGGCCGATGCCTTCGAGGCGGCGCTGCTCGAGCGCGATCCGGCCGCCGGCCAGGCCGAGCGCGAGCGCGCTCGCGAAAAGGCCTCGCGCGCACCGTTCCTGGCGCTGGCGATCGTGCGCGAAGGCGGTGACGGCCAGCAGCACATCACCTCGCACGAACGCCTGGCCAGCCTCGGTTGCGCCTTGCAGAACCTGCTGTTGATGGCGACTTCCCAGGGCTTCGCCGTCGGGCTGGCCAGCGGCCTGGCGCTGCGCAGCCGCGCGCTGGCCGACTGCTTCGCGCTGGCTCCCGGCGAGCGCGCGGTGTGCTTCGTCGCGGTCGGCAGCGCCGCGCGTCGGCGCGCGCCGCGCGAGCGCCCGCATCCTTCGCGCTTTGTCAGCGAATTGCAGCCGACCGCCGATTGAGATCTGCCCGGCCCGGCGCAAGCGCCGGCCGGCCCGCCCGCCGGTCAGGCCGCATCGGCGGCGGGCTGCCAGCGCACGCGGTTGCGGCCTTCCTGCTTGGCGCGGTACATCGCCGCGTCGGCGCGCGCCAGCGCGGCGTCGATGTCCTCCGACAGCGCATCGACCCGCGTGACGCCGACGCTCACGCTGGTGCGCAGCCGCAGCCCGTGGCAGCGCAGCGAATGGTCGCACACCGAGCGGCGCACCCGCTCGGCGACTTCCAGCGCCTGCTCGGTGTCGGTCGCGGGGAGCAGCGCGGCGAACTCCTCGCCGCCGATTCGCGCCAGCACGTCGCCGTCGCGCAGCATCGCCGCGATGCGTCCCGCCAGTTGCTGCAGCACCAGGTCGCCGGTGGCGTGCCCGTGGTTGTCGTTGATGGCCTTGAAATGGTCGACGTCCAGCACCAGCAGAGCCAGCGGGGTGCTGGCCGCGTCGCGTCGCAAGCGTTCGGCGCGGGCGAAAAAACCCCTGCGGTTGTACAGGGCGGTCAGCGAGTCGGTGTGCGCCAGCCGGCGCAGTTCGTGTTCGTGGCGCTTGCGATGGGTGATTTCCACCAGGCTGGCCAGGACCGCGCGCCGGCCGTTGTAGCGCAGCCTGCGCGCCGACAGCATGACATCGAGCAACTGGCCGCTGCTGTCCTTGAGCCGCAGGTCCAGCGGGCCGACCGCGCCGGCCTGCGCCAGGGCCTGCGCCAGCCTGGGCCCGGTCTGGGCGTCGGCGTAGAAGTCTCCCGCCATCGCCAGCGCGGGGTCGGGCAGCAGCCGCAGCGGGTCGAGCAGGTCGCGCGCCGCCGGATTGACCTGCAGCAGCTGTCCATGCGGCTGCCCGACGAGCACCAGCGGCAGCGGGCTGACTTCGAACAGATGGCGCAGGTTCTGTTCGGCGGTGACGCGTTCGGCGATTTCGCGCTGCAGCCGCCGGTGGCTCAGCCAGGCGTCGCGCTGCGAACGGTTGGTATGCGCAGCCAGCTGCCAGCCGATGACATTCACGAAGCCCAGCAGCAGCGCGAACAGCAGCACCTGGCCCCATGAAGCCCCGAGTCCCAGGCGCATCTGCAACGCAGCCAGCAGCAGCCACACGGGCATGCACCAGAACTGCAGCGCCCGCAGCAGCGGAGCGAAGGCATACAGGACCACGCAGGCGAACACCGCGGCGATGGCCTGGTAGGGCGAGAGCTGGCCGTGCAGTTGCGCCACCACTCGCAGGCCGACCAGCGCCAGCGCCTGGAAGCCCAGCAGCCACGACGCCAGCCTGGCCGGAGCCGGGTGCGCGCGCGGGCGGCTGACCCAGGCCAGGCGCAGGCCGGCGGCCAGCACCAGCGAGCGCACCAGCAGCAGCGCCAGCCAGGGGGTCGAGCCGGCGCTGGCGACGTAGTCGGCGGCGCTGCCGGCGACAAAGCACAGCCCGCCCCAGAGCCCGACCGCGCGCGCGCGCGGGGCCAGCTCGGCCCATTGCGCGGCGACGAAGGTCGACTCGAGCTGGCGCGAGCGGAACAGGCCGTAGCGACCGATCGCGTCCGGGGCGGCTTCGGCGGGGTTCATCGGGGGGGGCCGCCGACGGGCCTGGGCGAGCGCATCAAGCCTGGCCGAAGGCCTCGGGCATCATCACCGCGACGACTTCGCCGCGCGCCGTCGCGACGCCGCCGGCGTATACCGTCGACTCGACGAGCACCTTGCGGCCCTTGATTTCACGCGCGCTGCCCCGCACGACCAGCGCGGCGCCCAGCGGCGTCGGCCGCAGGTAGTCGACATGCAGCGAGGCCGTGACAAAGCGCGGCGGCGGCCTGCCCGGCGACGCGTGCGGGGCTGCCGCCCCCGCGGCGGCCATCGCGGCCGCCGCAGTCGCGGTGGAGTGACAGTCGATCAACGAGGCGATCACCCCGCCGTAGACAAAGCCCGGCACCGCGATGTGGGACGCATCGGGGGTGAATTCCGAAACCGACCCACCCGCCTCGTCGACGAAGGTGCGGATGTGGTGCCCCTGCGCGTTCAGCCGTCCGCAGCCGTAGCAGTGGGCCAGGTTCTCGGGATACAGGTCCTGGATCGCAGGGGGGGCGGTGGAGTCGGGCATGGTGGCGCGGGATCGGCTGGCAGCCTCCAGTGTATGCAGCCTGGCGCCCCGCCGACAATGTCGCGCTCGCGCGGTCGATCCGACAGGCCGCCGGCCCGATCAGAGCAGCACCCGGCGGTCGACCTGGGTGACATCCCTCAGGCCGCAAAAAGCCATGGTCAGATCGAGTTCGTTGCGCAGGATCTGCAGGCAGCGCGCGACCCCGGCCTCCCCCAGCGCACCCAGGCCGTAGAGGAAGGCGCGACCGATCAGGGTGCCGCGCGCGCCCAGCGCCAGCGCCTTGAACACATCCTGGCCGCTGCGCACCCCGCCGTCCATCCACACCTCCATGCGCGAGCCGACGGCATCGACGATCGGCGGCAGCGCCGCGATCGAGCTCGGCGCGCCGTCGAGCTGGCGGCCGCCGTGGTTGGACACCACCAGCGCGTCGGCGCCGCAGTCCGCGGCCAGGCGCGCATCCTCGGCGTCCATCACCCCCTTGACGATGAGCTTGCCGTCCCAGCGGCGCTTGATCCACTCCACGTCCTTCCAGTTCAGCGTCGGGTCGAACTGCTGGCTGGTCCAGGCCGACAGCGAGCTCAGGTCGTCGACCCCGCTGGCGTGGCCGACGATGTTGCCGAAGCTGCGTCGCCGCGTCCCCGCCATGCCGAGCACCCAGCGCGGCTTGGTCGCCAGGTTCAACAGGTTGCCCAGCGTCGGCTTGGGCGGCGCCGACAGGCCGTTCTTCAGGTCCTTGTGGCGCTGGCCGAGGATCTGCAGGTCCAGTGTCAGCATCAGCGCCGAGCAGTTGGCGGCGCGCGCGCGCTCGATCAGGCGCTCGATGAACCCGCGATCGCGCATCACGTACAGCTGGAACCAGAACGGCGCGCGGGTGTGGGCGGCGATGTCCTCGATCGAGCAGATGCTCATGGTCGACAGGGTGAAGGGCACGCCGAAGGCCTCGGCGGCCCGTGCCGCCAGGATTTCGCCGTCGGCATGCTGCATTCCGGTCAACCCGGTGGGCGCCAGCGCCACCGGCATCGCCACGTCCGCCCCCAGCATCGTCGAACGCACGCTGCGCTGCTCGACGTTGACCGCCACGCGCTGGCGCAGGCGTATGGAGCGGAAATCCTCCTCGTTGGCACGATAGGTGGTTTCGGTCCACGAGCCGGAATCCGCATAGTCGTAGAACATGCGGGGTACACGCTTGCGCGCCAGCAGGCGCAGGTCTTCGACACAGGTGATCACGCTCATCGCCGCCTCCCCATGGCGGGCGCGCCCGCCGCGATGCTTGTCCCGGAAAACAACCGCAATGTAGCAAAGCGCATCCGCGCGACCGGCGCGTCGGCCGCGCCTCGTGGCGCACGCGGGGCGCCTGGACATTCAACGCGCGACTGACAGGGCCTTGCCGCTTGGCGGCCTACATTGCGGGCGTAACCGCAAACCCGCGTCTTCGCGCCGACCGACAGCATGCCTAGGCGACACCCACGCGATTCACGCCGGCAGTCCGGCCAGGGCAGGGCCGAAGCCCTTCTCCTCGTCGTGTCGATCGCCCTCGCCGCGCTGCTGGTGCTCGAGTTCTTCGGACAGGCGATCCGGGATCGAGCGGCCGGCATCGCGCGCGAAATCCCCCGGCGGTCGCCGGGCAGCGGAGTCGACGCCTCGAGGCAGGCCGCGGGCAGTGCCCCGGCCGGCGCCGCCGGTGCCGAAGGGCCGCCGAGCGGCGCAGGCTCCCGGCCTGCCCGCTGACGCGCCGCGGCGCCACCGGCCTGCCGGGCCCGCGCGCCGGCAACACGGCTTCGCCATTCTTGGATTGTGGTTACAACCGGATGCGGTGGCCGCCCTTACAGTCTGCAGCGATGGCCTTCGCGCCCGCGCAACCGACTTGATGGAGTATCGATGTGAGCAATCCCTTTCGCGCCCTCGACTTGAAGCTGCTGCCCGCCGGAGCGCGGGTGGGTGAACCCGAAGGCCGCCCCCAGGGGCCGCTGCAGATGAACCAGCCGGCTGCGCTGGCGATGACCGACCTGCGGCGGGTGGCCGCGGTGGCCATCCACCCCGATGCCTCGCTGGAGGCCGCGCAGCAGCGCATGGTGCATGCGCGGGTGCGCCTGCTGCTGGTCACCGACGCCGCCGGGGAATTGCTGGGGCTGATCACCTCGCGCGACCTGCTGGGCGAAGCTCCGATCCGCGTGGCCGTCGAGGACGGCGTGGCGCGCGACCAGCTGGCGGTGAGCCGGGTGATGGTGCCCAGGGAGCGCATCCAGGTGCTCGACTGGGGCGACGTGCAGCACGCCAGCATCGGCGACGTGGTGTGCACGCTGCGCGACAGCGGCCGCCAGCACGCGCTGGTCGTGCAGCAGGGGCGTTCGCCGCAGGTCTGCGGAATCTTCTCGGCTACCCAGATCGGGCGCCTGCTCGGGGTGCCGGTCGAGGCCAGCGACAAGCCGCAGAGCTTCGCCGAGGTCGAGCACCTGCTGGCGCCGACCTGAGGCGACGCGCGGGATGCGCATCCTGCGCATCCCGCGGCGCCCGCTACGCCGCGGGCGCCCAGGGGTACAGGCCGCGCACCCGCGCCATCAGCCGCGTGAGCCCGAGCAGGGTGTCGATGCACGGCGTGGGCACGGCCAGGCGGTGTCCGAGTTCGTGCACCGCGCCGACGATGGCGTCGAGTTCGATCGCGCGCGACGCCTCGACGTCCTGCAGCATCGATGTCTTGAAGGCGCCCAGGCGCGAGGTGATCTGGTTGCGCTGCTCGGGAGTCTGCTCGATCGGGCAACCCAGGCGCTCGCCCAGGCCGCGCGCCTCGGCCATCGCGGCATTGCACAAGCCGCGCACCAGCGGGTCGGCAAGCACCTGCTCGATGGTCGCTCCGGTCAGCGCCGACACCGGATTCATCGTCAGATTGCCCCACAGCTTGTACCAGATGTCGGTGCGCACGTCGGCCGACGCATGGACTTCGAATCCCGCCCGGCGCATCAGCGCGCACACCGCGTCGACCCGCTCGCTGGGGCCGCCGGCGGGTTCGCCGATGAACAGGCGCGCCGGGCCGCGGTGGCGCGCCAACCCCGGCTCGGGCACCGAGGTGGTGGCATGCACCACGCAACCCAGCACATGGCGCAGCGGGATCGCCGAGGCGATGCGGCCGTCGGGGTCGATGCTGCGCAAGGGCTGCGGGTCGCGCAGCGGCGGCACCGCGCAGAACCACCACGGCACGCCGTTCATCGCCGGCAGCACCACGGTGCGCGGGCCCAGCACGCCGGCCACCAGCGGCGCCACCTCGCGCAGCGCCGGGCCCTTGACCGCGACGATGACCAGGTCCTGCTCGGCGAGTCCGTCGAGGTCCTCGACGGCGCGCGCCGGGGCCCGCAGCAGGCCGTCGGCCGTATCGGCGCGCCAGCCCTGCGCGCGCAAGGTCTGCAGGGTCGCTCCTCGCGCGAGCACGACGGGTTCGGCGCCCGCGCAGGCAGCCAGCCGGGTGCCGATCAGGCCGCCGATCGCGCCGGCCCCGATGATGCAGATGTTCATTCGCCGCTCCTGGTCGCCCGTGACGTGCCACGACGGCCGGGCCCAGGCATGGTAGCGGCGCGTCGCGGCCCGACGTGCCGGGGTTCAACAGCCTGCTAGGCTGGCAGCTTCGCGCCTCCGCCCCGCCGCCGATGCTGCACGACGCCCTGCTGCTGTTTCCCGACTTCGCGCTGATCGCGCTCGGCTATGCCTTGATGCACCTGAGCTCGCTGCGACGCGAGGTCTGGAGCGGGGTGGAGAGCCTGGTCTACCTGGTGCTGTTCCCGGCGCTGCTGTTTTCCACCAGCATCGAGGCCACCTACACGCTGGCGTCCGCCTCGGCGCTGATGCTCGCCGGCCTGGGTGCGCTGCTGGGGGGCATCGCGCTGGCGCTGGCTTCGCGCTGGCTGCGTGCCGACGCCCGGCGCACCGCCAGCGCGGTGCAGTGCGCGTTCCGCTTCAACTCCTACATCATCCTGGCGGTCGCCTCGAGCCTCGGCGGCAGCCAGCTGGTGTCGATGGTCGGGGTGCTGATCGCCATCGGCGTGCCGCTTTGCAATGGCGTCGCGGTGTGGGCGCTGGCGCGCCACGGCGGGCGCGGCCTGCTGGGCGAGTTGCTGCGCAACCCGCTGGTGATGGCCACCGTGGCCGGTCTGGGCGCGCATGCGCTGGGCTTGCACCTGCCGCAACTGGTGGTGCCGGTGCTGCACCGCCTGGGCAGTTCATCGATCGCGCTCGGGCTGCTGACGGTGGGCGCGGGGCTGCGGCTGCAGGGCCTGCACCAGGACCGCGGGCTGTCGGTGTGGCTGCTGAGCATCCGCCACCTGCTGCTGCCGCTGCTGGCCTGGGCGCTGGCGCGCGCGCTGCACCTGGACCATGCGCAGACCCTGGCGCTGCTGATCTTCACCGCGGCGCCGACGGCTTCCAGCGCCTACGTGCTGGCGGTGCGCATGAACGGCGACGGACCCTACGTGGCCGCGCTGGTGTCCATATCGACCCTGCTGGGGGCGGTGTCGCTGCCGGCGTTCCTGTTGCTCGCCGCCCGCTGAAGCCGAGCGCTGCCGGCTTCAGGCAGGCGCGGCGGCCGCCTGCGCGAGCCGGACCAGCGCGTACAGGCTCTGGTTGGCGGGCGTGGCGATTCCCAGCTCGGCGCCGCGGCGCACGATCACCCCGTTGAGGTCGTCGATCTCGGTGGGCTTGCCCCGCATCAGGTCGTAGGCGGTGGACGACAACTGGCCCGCCATGCTGCGGCCGATTTCCCGCACCGACTCGCGCGCCTGCTGCTCATCGAGCGCATGGCCGCTGGCCCGCGCGACTTCGAGCACCTCGCGCACCAGCGCTTCCTGCAGATCGCGGATGGCCGGCTGCTCGACCATGCGACCGTAGGGTTGCCGGGTCAGCGCCGAAATGGCGTTGAAGGCGCAATTGACCAGAAGCTTGGCCCACAGGTCGTCCATCACCGTGGCCGAGATCCGGACCGGCACCTGCGCGTCGGCGAACACCGCGGCCAGAGCCTGCAGACGCCGCTGCAGCGAGTCGTCGCGCGCCGCCCGCGCGTCGGCCGGCCCGAGCACCAGCTCGCCGCGCCCGAAGTGCCGCACCAGGCCCGGCTCGGCCAGCGCGGCGGCCACGTAGACCGCCACCGGGATCACCGGCTGCCGGATGTGCGCGGCCAGCGTGGCCGGGTTGTCGACCCCGTTCTGCAGGCTCAGCACCAGGGCGTCGGACGCCAGCAGCGGGGCGAGCTGGCGCGCCAGCGCGTCGGTGTCGCGCGACTTGACGCACACCAGCACCACGTCGGCGTCGCGCACGGCGTCGATGTCGGTGGTGGCGTGCAGCGCCACCCGGATCTCCTGCCCCTGCATCTGCACTCGCAGGCCGTCGCGGGCGATCGCCTCGACATGCGCCGGGCGGGCGACCAGGGTGACGCGGTGTCCGGCGCGCGCCAGCAGGGCGCCGAAGAAACTGCCGACCGCGCCGGCACCGACGACGACCATGCGGGGGAGGGGGGTAGAGGTCATGGCGGATCGCGACGGGCAATGCAGGCCAGCACTCTAGCCAGGATGCCCGCCAACAGGCAAGTCGGACGGCCTCGGCCGCGGCAGGTGTCGAGATGAAACCAAGGTCAGTAAACGAAACGCGCCCCGCGGTGTCACACGCCTGCCGAAGCCAAGTCGAACAATCGCCTGCAGGTCCGAAGGCCTGCCCGCTTGGGGCGGGTCCCGGCGGCTGCGTATGCTGTGCTGTCCCTGGAGATTGACCGGATGTCCACCTTGAAGACCCGTCCCTGCGCATGGGCGCTCGCCGTCGCGATCGCGCTCGGCGTTTCCGCCTGTTCCACGACCGGCCCGCTGCGCCCGGCCGCGGCCACCCGCTCCGGGCTGCGCGCCGGCGCGCCGGCGCCGGCGACGCCGATCCGGCACCTGGTCGTGCTGTTCGACGAAAACGTGTCGTTCGACCATTACTTCGCGACCTACCCGTCGGCCACGAACCCGCCCGGCGAGCCGGCGTTCCACGCCGCGCCCGACACGCCGCGGGTCAACGGCTTGCGCGGCCTGTTGCTGGACCACAACCCCAATCTGAATCCCGCCAACGGGGCAGGGGCCAGCAACCCGTTCCGGCTCGACCGCACCCAGGCCGCCACCGCCGACCAGAACCACGGCTACACCGCCGAACAGCAGGCCTACGACGGGGGCAGGGCCGATCTGTTTCCCCTGCACACCGGTACCGCCACCCGTGGCGGCGTGGGCGCCTTCGGCACCAAGGGCCAGGTGATGGGGTATTTCGACGGCAACACCGTGACCGCGCTGTGGAACTACGCCCAGCACTTCGCACTGAGCGACAACGCCTACACCGACACCTACGGCCCCTCGACCCCGGGCGCGCTGGAAGTCGTGTCGGGGCAGACCAACGGTGTGCGACTCGTGCACTCGACCCACCAGCCCTTCACCCTGCAGGCCAACTCGTACTACCTCGACAACTCCGATGGCAGCAAGACGCTGATCAGCGACGTCGATCCGGCGTACGACCTGTGCTCCAACCCGAAGGACCAGGTGATGATGGAAGGGCGCAACATCGGCGACCTGCTCGATGCGCAGCGCATTTCCTGGGGCGGCTTCATGGGCGGCTTCGATCTCCAGCGCCGCAACGCCAACGGCACGACCGGCTGCGCGCGCAGCACGCCATCCGCGGTGGTGGGCGCGACCATCCTCGACTACATCCCCCACCACAACTGGTTCCAGTACTTCGCCTCCACCGCCAACCCGACCCATGCGCGACCGGCGTCGGTGGCGGCCATCGGCCACAGCTACGTTCCGGGCACCACGACGCGCGACCCGGCGAACCACGAATACGGGCTGAACGACTTTTTTGCCGCGGTCGAGCAGGGCAACTTCCCGGCGGTGAGTTTCCTCAAGGCCCCGGCTTACCAGGATGCCCATGCCGGCTACTCCGACCCGCTGGACGAGCAGGCCTTTGTCACCAAGGTGGTGAACTTCCTCGAGCAGCAGCCGCAGTGGAAGGACACCGCGGTGATCGTCACCTACGACGACTCGGATGGCTGGTACGACCACGCCTTCGCGACGCCGACCAACCCGTCCTACGACCCCCAGGCCGACCAGCTCGACGGCGGCGGGGTCTGCGGCAACGGCACGCCGCGCCCGGGCTTGAGCGGCCATCCGGTCAACGGGCGCTGCGGACCCGGGACGCGAATCCCGCTGCTGGTGATCTCGCCGTGGGCCAGGCCCGACCATGTCGGCCACACCCGGGTGTCGCTGGCCTCGGTGGTGCGTTTCATCGAGGACAACTGGCTGCACGGGCAGAGGCTGGGCGCAGGCTCCTTCGACGCCAGCGCGGGCAGCCTGATGGACCTGTTTCGATTCCCCGCGCGAGAAGCCCGGGCTTCGTCGGCGACCCCGGATAGCCGGCTGTTCCTCGATCCGCGTACCGGCACGGTGCTGCGCCGGGCGCCCGCGGGCAGCCGGTCTCCGACCTCGAGCTGATGCGGCGGTCGCTCGCGGTCGCCGCCGCGCTGCTGACGACGGCCGCGCTGGCGGCGGCTCACGCGCCGCGGGCCGCGCCGGCGACCACGCTGCTGGTGCTGCCCGACGGCGCCAACCCGCACCCGGTGCAGCTGCTGCTGCCGCCTCGCAAGCCTTTGAGCGCGGTCGCCCGGCTCGGGCGCAAGTTGTTCTTCTACACCGGGCTTTCGGGCTCGGGGCGCATGTCCTGCGCGTCGTGCCACGATCCGGCGCATGCCTACGCGCCCGCCAACTCGCTGTCCGTGCAGTTCGGCGGCGGCCACCTGAGCCGCCCGGGGGTGCGCGCGGTGCCGTCGCTGGAGTACCTGTACCGGCAGCAGAACTTCAGCATCGGCCCCGACAACGAGGAAAATGAAACGGTCACGCTGCGCCAGCTGGTGGCGCGCGGGCAGCGCGCTCCCAGGTTGCGCAAGACCGCCAGCGATGCCCGGGCCAGCGCGGCCAACCTGGTTCCGCAAGGCGGCCTGTTCTGGGATGGTCGGGTCGACACCCTGCAGCAGCAGGCCGACGGGCCACTGTTCAACCCGCTGGAAATGGACGCCGGCAGCACCGAGCGGGTCGCGCGCAAGCTGCGCGGGTCGCGCTACGCAAAGCGCTTGGTCGCGCTGTTCGGCAGCGCGGTGCTGCACCAGCCGAGGCTGCTGGTCAGCGAGGCGCTGTTCGCCCTGGCCCGCTACCAGGTCGAGGACCCCAGCTTCCATCCCTTCACCAGCAAGTACGACGCCTGGCTGCAGGGCCGGGCGCGCTTCACGCCGGCGCAGGCGCGCGGCTACCGGGTGTTCAACGACCCACGCGAGGGCGACTGCGCGGCCTGCCATCTCGACCGGCCCGGGCCGGACGGCTCGCCGCCGCTGTTCACCGACACCCAGTACGAGGCGCTGGGGGTGCCGCGCAACCCCGCGATCCCGGCCAATCGAAATCCGCGCTATTTCGACCTCGGGCTGTGCGGGCCGTACCGCAAGGACCTGGCGGCGCAGACCCGCTACTGCGGCATGTTCCTCACGCCCACGCTGCGCAACGCGGCGACCCGCCATGCGTTCTTCCACAACGGCATCTACCACACCCTCGAGCAGGTCCTGGAGTTCTACGACGACCGCGACACCAGGCCGTGGAGGATCTACCCGACGCTCGACGGGCGGGTCGACAAGTTCGACGACCTGCCGCGCCGCTTGCGGGGCAACGTCGACCGGGTCGATCCGCCGCTGGACCGCCGGCCCGGCCAGCCCGAGGCGATGAGCCGGCGCGACATGCGCGACCTCGTCGCCTTCCTGCGCACCCTGGACGACGGCTGGCGGCGGCACCGCGGCGCGCGGCGCCGGCATGCGCTCCGGTAACAGCTGGTCTACGCCGGTCACCGTCGGGCAATTCGCCAGCAACAATCGCTGCCTACATTGGTCGATGTTTCATGGCTCCCCGCTGATTGCACCCGGCCTCCCGGCCGGGTTTCTTTTGGCCGGCGGCATCGGCTGGCGCGCTAGACTGAGGTCGCCGGTCGGCCCCCGATCCAGCCACCGCGGGCGCAGCGAGGCCGCGGCGGAACCAGGGCGAAGCCCGACGAGGGCGGAGCCAAACGAGGGGCCACGATGAAACGCCTGGGCTGTGCGCTGCTGCTGGCCGGCTGCTCGCTGGGCATGCCGCCGTCGGCGCTTGCGCAGCGCACCCACGCCTACGGCGACTGGATCTCCGGCCGCGCCGACGACTCCTCGTATTTCTACGCCGCCACCGAGAGCGCGTCCGACGACGTGCTGGGCAAGTTCTGCTACCCCGGCGAAAACGTCTGCCGCTGGATCCTGGCGATGAAACTGCGGTGCCGCACGGGTTCGACCGAGGTCGCGCTGTTCAACAGCCGCCAGGGCGCGGTCAGCCACGAGCTGACCTGCGGCGGTCCCTACCGCGGCGACGGCGCCATGCTGTACCGCTACATCATCCACGATCCCGAAGACATCGACAATCGCGTCGCCGCCAACCACGGCATGCTGGGGATCGCCTATCCGCTGCAAGACGGCGGCTTCCAGGCCGACCATTTCTCCATGCGCGGCGCATTGCCGGCACTCAGCGCCTCGCTGGCCGCGGCGGCCGCCGCGCAGCGGCGCGCGCAGCCGTTGCCCCCTGCGCAGTCGTCGCAGCACCGGCAGCGAAGCGCCCCGGGCACTTTCTGAGCGCCCCGCGCGTCGCTGCGCGACGTCGAATCGCAATCTGAATCAAGGACTTGGCGAGCGGCCGGCAGGCTGCCCGCGGGCTGCGCTTTCTTGCAAGAAGTTTTGTCCACAGAACTGCGGATTCTTGTTATCGAAATTGTTGGCGAATCTGTTGACAAAAAAATGGCGAGGTCCTAGTCTGCTGCCAACGATCAGCATCCAGCGACCGATGGCCAGGAACCAGCAGGCGGCCGTGCCCGCCTCCGATGACAAGCAGCCGGCGCCGGGCAAGGCGCCCAAGGCGCCCAAGGGGCCCAAGGGGCCCAAGGCGCCCGACGTGCTGGCGCTGCTGCGCGACCGCATCGTCAGCCACGACCTGCCTCCGGGCAGCAGGCTGCGCGAGCAGGTGCTGGCCGACGAGTTCGGCGCGCCGCGCGCCAAGGTGCGCGAAGCGCTGATGGCCTTGCAGGAGCGCGGCCTGGTCGAGCGCATCCCGAACCGGGGCGCGATCGTGGTCAAGCTCGAGGTCGACCAGGTCATCGAGCTCTACCAGGTGCGCGAGGTGCTCGAGGGCCTGACGGTGCGCCTGGCGACCGAGAACACCGCGGCCGAGAGCTGGCAGGACCTGCTCGACCTGTTCGATGGAGCGATGCACGACTACGTGGCTCGCGGCGATTACGAGGCCTTCCTCGACGGCTATGCCCGCTTCCGCCGGCGGGTCATCGAGGCCGCGGCCAACCCGATCCTCACCGCGATGATCGACAGCATCTATGAAAAGACCCAGTCGGTCATCCGGCGGGTGATCATCCTCCCGGGGCGAGCCGACCAAGGCCTGAAGGAGCACCGCGCGGTGCTGGCGGCGATGCGCCGCGGCGACCCCGAGGAGGCCGAACGCTGCCGGCGGGAAAACATGCGCAGCGCGCGCGAATTCATCCTGCGCTATCGCAAGTTCATCCTGTGAGGGCGCGGCGCGGTTCAGGAGCGAGGACGATGCACGAGCAAGAGGTCAAGACGGGGCGCAACGGGCCGCTGAGCGGTTTTCGGGTGCTGGAGATGGGTTCGACGGTGGCAGGCCCGTTCTGCGGCAGGCTGCTCGCCGACTTCGGCGCCGAAGTCATCAAGATCGAGCCGCCCGAGGGCGACCCGGTGCGAACCATGGGCAAGCGCCACCGCGGCAAGTCGCTGTACGCGGCCAGCATCCTGCGCAACAAGTCGCTGATTTCGGTCAACCTGCGCGTGCCCGAGGGGCAGGCGCTGGTGCGCCGGCTGGTGCAGCGCTGCGATGTGGTGGTCGAGAATTTCCGCCCCGGCGGCCTCGAGAAGTGGGGTCTGGGCTACGAAGACCTGGCGAAGATCCATCCCGGGCTCGTGATGGTCCGCATCAGCGGCTTCGGCCAGACCGGCCCCTACAAGGGCCGCCCGGGCTATGGGGTGATCGGCGAGGCCGTCAGCGGCCTGCGCCACCTCACCGGCGACCCCGACCGCCCTCCGACCCGCACCGCGGTGTCGCTGACCGATTACTGCACCGGGCTGTACGGGGCCTTCGGCGCGACCATGGCGCTGCTGTCGCGCCAGGTCACCGGCAGGGGCCAGTGCGTCGACGCAGCGCTGTACGAGTCGGCCTTCAGTTTCATGGAGCCCCATATCTCGGCCTTCCAGAAGCTGGGCCATGTGGCCAACCGCTCGGGCTCGCGGCTGCCCGACAGCACGCCCAACAACCTGTACCCGACGCGAGACCAAAACTTCATCCACATCACCGCGATGGGCGACGCGGTGTTCAAGCGCCTGGCCGCGGCGATGCAGCGTCCCGAGCTCGTCGAGGACAGCCGCTTCGCCTCGGCGCTCGCGCGTTCCAACCACGACGACGCGCTGGACGCGGAAGTCGCGCAGTGGACCTCGCAGCACGACCTGGGCGAGCTCGAGCGCATGCTGGCGCAGGCCGAGGTGCCGGCCACCCGCATCTACACCATGCAGGACATCTTCGCCGACCCGCATTTCCGCGCGCGGGACATGCTGGTCGACGTGCGCGACGAAACCGGCGAGGCCTTCACGATGGCCAGTCCGGTGCCGCGGCTGTCGTCCACCCCGGGTGCGCTGCGCGTGGCCGGCGGCGCGGTCGGACGCGATACCGAGCGGGTGCTCGGCAGCCTGGCCGACCTGTCCCCCGGCGAATTGCTGCGCTTGCGCGAGGCCGGGGTGATCTACCAGGCCTCGAGCGTCGGCGGCGAACACCCCGCGCTGGCCGCGCAGGCCTGAGCGTCAGGCCAGCGGCAGCGTCACCCCTCATCGGCCAAGGAGCGAAGCAAGTGGGAAGCGGATCCGACCACAAGAGCATGGAGAGCGCCGACGCCTATGCGCGTCTGCACGAGGAGTACCGCGCCAGGCGCGAGCAGGCGCTGGCGATGGGCGGCGAGGCCAAGCTGCAGGCGCGCCGCGAGCGCGGCCTGCTCAACGCCCGCGAGCGCATCGAGCGGCTGGTCGACGCCGGCAGTTTCATCGAATCCGGGCTGTTCGCCACCTCGGTGGTCGCGCGGGACCGGCAGCGCACCCCGGGCGACGGCAAGGTCGTCGGCTATGCGCGGCTGGACGGTCGCGAGATCGCCGTGGTGTCCAACGACTTCACGGTCATGGGGGCCTCGAGCAGCGCGACCAACGGCAGGAAGATCGCGCAGATGAAGCGGGTGGCCACGCAACGCGGGCTGCCGATGGTGTTCCTGGGCGAATCCTCGGGGGCGCGCATGCCCGACACCATGGGCTCGCGGGGCATGGGCAGCCTGCTGGGCAACGATCCGACGCAGTACCAGCGCATGCGCGAGACGCCGTGGGCAGCGGCCGTGCTGGGCTACTGCTACGGCTCGTCGAGCTGGTACAGCGTACTGGCCGACTTCATGGTCATGCGCAAGGGCGCGATCATGGCCGTTTCGAGCCCGCGGCTGGTGTCGCTGGCAGTCAAGGAGCAGATCGATCCCGAGGAACTCGGTGGCTGGCGCCTGCACGCCGAGGTCACGGGTTTCGCCGATGCCGTCGTGGACACCGACGACGAGGCGCTGCAGGCGGTCCGGCGCTTCCTGAGCTACCTGCCCAGCCACCACAACGAGGCGCCGCCGGTGCATCCGGTGCCGGCCGGCTCCGGCGAGGGCATGGACGACATCGTCCATCTGCTGCCTGCCAACCGCACCCAGGTCTACGACGTGCGCAAGGTGGTGCGAACCATCTTCGACCGCGACAGCGTGCTCGAGCTCAAGCCGCGCTTCGGCAAGGTCGCGATGACCGCGCTCGCCCGGCTCGACGGGCGCACGGTGGGGGTGATCGCCAACAACCCGCTGTACAAGGGAGGCGCGCTGGACACCGAGGCCTGCGAGAAGATCACCGGCTTCATCGTGATGTGCGATTCCTTCAACATCCCGCTGGTGATGTTCGTCGATACCCCGGGCTTTGTCATCGGGCTGGACGCCGAGCGCAAGCGTGCGCCGGGTCGCATCATGAACTTCATGAACGCGCTGGCGCTGGTGACCGTGCCCAAGCTGTCGGTCATCCTGCGCAAGAGCTACGGCCAGGCCTACCTGAACATGGGCGGCGGGCGCAATACCGACGAGGTCGCGGCCTGGCCGACGGCCGAGGTCAGCTTCATGACTCCGCAGTACGCGGTGGAGATCGTGCACGGCCTGACCCCGGGGGATCCTGGCTTCGACGCGGCGCTGCAGCAGATGGAACTGGACAACAGCGTCTACGACATCGCCTCGCTGTACGCGGTGCAGAGCGTGATCCTGCCGCAGCACACCCGCAGCTACCTGATCCGTATGCTCGAGGTGCATCGGCTGCGGCTGAACAACGGGGTCGGCCAGCACCTGATGCGTACCTGGCCTGCCACCTATTGAAGCGATCGATCCATGTTCCACAAAGTCCTGGTGGCCAATCGCGGCGCGGTCGCGGCCCGGGTGCTGCGCACCCTGGCGCGCATGGGAATCGAGTCGGTGGCCGTCTATTCGGAGGCCGACGCCGGCGCGCCCTACCTCGCCGACGCCGGCCAGACCTACTGCATCGGCGCTGCGCCGGCGCGCGAGAGCTACCTCAACCAGCAGGCGCTGCTCGATGTCGTGCGCCGCTCGGGCGCCGACGGCGTGCATCCGGGCTACGGCTTCCTTTCCGAGAATCCCGAATTCGCGAGTCGGGTGGAGCAGGCCGGGGCGCGCTTCATCGGCCCTTCGGCCCGGTGGCTGGAGGCGATGGGCCACAAGACTCGCGCGCGCGAACTCGCCGCCCGCTACGGCCTGCCGGTCGGGCAGGGCTCGCCGGTGCTCGGCGACGACCCGCGGCAGATGCAGGAGTACGCCCGCAGCATCGGCTTTCCGCTGCTGGTCAAGCCGGCCGGAGGCGGCGGCGGCATCGGCATGCTGGTCGCGCGCGACGAGGGGCAGCTGCAGGCCAGCGTCGAGCGCGCCCGCTCGATGGCGCTGCGCGGCTTCGCCAACGGCGACGTCTACCTCGAGAAGTACCTGGAGCGGCCGCGCCACGTGGAGTTCCAGCTGCTGGGCGACCGCCACGGCCAGGTGCGCCACCTGTTCGACCGCGATTGCTCGGTGCAGCGCAGGCACCAGAAGGTGCTCGAGGAGGCCTGCGCGCCGCGCGTCGACCGCGAGCGGGTGCACGCGCTGGCCGAGCAGATCGCCGCGACCTTCGCCAGCATGGGCTACGACAACATCGGCACCGTCGAAATGCTCATGGGCGCCGACGGCAGCTTCAGCTTCCTGGAAACGAATACCCGGCTGCAGGTGGAACACGGCGTGACCGAGGAGGTCACCGGCCTCGACCTGGTGGCCGCGCAGATCCGCTCGGCCGCCGGGCAGGCGCTGGGCGACATCCTGCCGCCCGAGCTGCGGGTCGACGGCCACGCGATCGAGGCCAGGGTGTATGCCGAGGACTCGCGCCGCTTCCTGCCTTCGCCCGGCACGCTGAGCGCCTTCAGGCCGCCGCGGCAGCCGGGAATCCGCATCGAGACCGGCTATGCGCAAGGGCGCGAAGTGACCACGCATTACGACCCGATGCTGGCCAAGGTGATCGCCCATGCGCCGACGCGCGAGGCGGCGATCGACCTGCTGCGCGACGCGTTGCGCGAGTTCGACATCGCGGGCGTGAAGACCAACCTGGCCGCCCTGGACCAGGTGCTGTCGTCGAGCGCGTTCCGCGAAGGCGACGTGCACACGGGACTGTTGTCCGAATTGATTCGATGAACCGCTTGGGAGGAAGGCAATCCAATGGCACGCTATGAACTGAAGTCCGAGGTCACCGGCTCGGTGTGGAAGATCCTCAAGGCCGTCGGGGACGCGGCGGAAGAGGGGGAGACGCTGATGATCCTCGAGTCGATGAAGATGGAAATCCCGGTGATCTCCGAGGACGGCGGCAGCATCGTCGAGGTGCGCGTCGCCGAGGGGGCGGCCGTGAAGGAAGGCGACGTCCTGCTGGTCATCGAGGACTAGCCGAAGGGAGGGTCGGCAAGGCGCGGCAGCCTGGCAGCAGTCTGTTCGTGGATGAACACCAACCAAAGGCACATACAAAAGCTTCGGGAGACAAACCATGGCAGTAACCCCCAACACCGACTACGCGGCGCAGCCGGCCCAGCGCAATCGCTGGACCGTGGCATGGCTGTTGTTCGTGATCACCATCATCAACTACGCGGACCGCGGCGTGCTGGGTGTCGTCGCGCCGGTCCTGATCAAGACCTTCCACCTGAGCATCAAGGAGTTCGGCATCATCGCCTCGGGCTTCGGCTGGGGCTACGTGCTGCTGGTGTTCCTCGGCGGCGGCATCGTGTCGCTGCTCGGCCCCAAGCGGACCTTCATCGCTTCGTCGGTGCTGTGGTCGATCACCGTGATGCTGATGGCGGCGGCCAACGGCTTCTCCAGCCTGCTCGGGCTGCGCATCCTGTTCGGAGCCAGCGAGGGGGTGGCCTTCCCCAGCGGCTCGCAGCTCATCGGCAACTGGTTTCCCGCCAAGGAGCACGGCCGGGCCGCCACGCTGATGGGCGCGGGCATTCCGCTGGGCTCGCTGCTCATCATCCCGGTCGCGGTCTGGCTGACCTCGGCGTACGGCTGGCAGGCGCCGTTCATCCTGCTGGGTGTCGTCGGCATCGTGTGGGCGGTCCTGTGCAAGATCTACATCACCGACAAGCCGGAGCAGGGCGCGCCGGCGGCCGGGCGCGCGCAGGCGGGCGAGGCGGTGCACTGGAGCCGCATCGTCGGCAGCCGCACGCTGTGGCTGACCGGGCTGGCGTTCTTCTCGTCGGCCTACGTGCTGTACTTCCTGCTGGCCTTCCTCCCGACCTACCTGGTGAAGGAACGGCACATGGAGTTCTCCCACATCGCCTACTTCGGCTCGCTGCCGTGGATCTTCATGACCATCGGCGCGCTGGCCTCGGGGCCGATTTCCGACTGGGTCTACAGGAAGACCGACAACCTGCGCTGGGGGCGTACCTACCTGGCGGGTGGCTGCCTGCTGGTGACCGGGCTGATCATCGGCATGACCCTGGTGGCCACGACCACCCTGGAGATCGTCCTGTTGATCAGCGTGGCCAGCCTGATCAACTTCACGGCCAACCCGATCTTCTTCGCCATTCCGGTCGATGCCTGCCCGAGCAATGGCGGAGCCGCGTCGAGCCTGGTGACCGGGATCGGCTCGCTGGCCGGAATCGTCGCGCCGCTGTTCACCGGCTTCATCGTCAGCGCCACCGGATCGTTCTACTACGCCTTCGCGCTGGTATCGATCCTGCCGATCGTGTTCGGCGCGCTGCTGATCGTCGCCTGCGATCCGCGCAAGCTGTGAGTCGGCTCGACGGCGCGGCGCAAGCGGCTTGAAGCCCCGCGGGTCGCGCGTTCTCGCGCGGCCCGGGAGGCGGCCCGGCGCGACGGTCCGGCCCGCGAGGCGGCCCGGGGCGCGGGGAGTCATCGAAGCAACCGATTGGAGAGGACAGCACAGCATGAGTGGCACGAGCGGCGAGAACTGGCAGGCCGAGGTCGACGAGATCGAGCAACGGCGACGTTGGGCAGCGGAGCTGGGCGGCGCGGCGGCGGTGGACAAGCACCACGCCCAGGGGCGCCTGAGCGTCCGCGAGCGGGTCGATCGCCTGCTCGACGCGGGTTCCTTCCGCGAGGTCGGGTCGCTGGCCGGCCACGGCAGCTATGTCGACGGGCGCCTGCAGGGGGTGACCCCGGCGCCTTATGTCTGCGGCCTGGGGCAGATCGACGGGCGGCCGGTGGCGGTCGGCGGCGAGGACTTCACCGTGCGGGGCGGCACCAGCTGGGGCGGCGACCGCCGCAAGGGCGGCCAGGGCGGCTTTGTCGAGGACCTGGCCTACGAATACCGCATCCCGCTGGTCAACCTGATCGATGGCGCCGGCGGCACCGTGACCTCGGCCAGGCGGCGCGGCCACACGGTCTTTCCCGGAGTCGACGGCTTCGAGCGCTCGGTCGAACTGCTGGGGGTCGTTCCGGTGGTCAGCGCCGTCATGGGCACGGCGGCCGGTGGGCCGGCGGGCCGCGCGATCCTCTCCCACTGGTCGGTGATGGTCAAGGACTCGAGCCAGATCTTCGCCGCCGGCCCGCCGGTGGTCGAGCGCTCGCTGGGCCAGGTGGTGACCAAGGAGCAGCTGGGCGGGGCGCACATGGCGGTCGACGTCGCGGGCACGGTGGACAATGTCGCGCCCAGCGAGGACAAGTGCTTCGAGTCGATCCGCCGCTTCCTCGGCTACCTGCCGCAGAACGTCTACGAACTGCCGCCCAGCGTGCGTTGCGAGGACCCGCTGGACCGGCGCGAGGACGAGCTGTTGCGCATCGTTCCGCGCAACCGCCGCCAGCCCTACAACATGCGCAGGCTGATCGAGCTGGTCGTCGACCGCGGCTCGGTATTCGAGCTGCAGCCGAGCTTCGGCAAGGCGCTGATCACCGCGTTCGCGCGCCTGAACGGCAGGACCGTCGGGGTGATCGCCAACAATCCCATGATCGCCGGCGGGGCGATGGACGTGAAGGCGGCGCGCAAGCAAAGCCACTTCATCGAACTATGCGACACTTTCCACGTGCCGCTGGTGTTCCTGGTCGACGTGCCGGGGTTCATGGTCGGCATGGACGCCGAGGCCGCCGCCACGCTGCGCGAGGGCATGCGAACCGTGTACGTGGGCGCGCAGGCCACGGTGCCGATGCTCACCGTGGTGATCCGCAAGTGCTATGGGATGGCTGGAATGGGAACCACCAGCAAGAACGGATTGAACCTGAAGATCGCATGGCCGTCGGCCGAATGGGGCTCGCTGCCGGTCGAGGGCGGCGTGGCCGCGGCGTTCAAGCGCGAGATCCAGAGCGCGGCCGACCCCGCCGCGCGCCAGCGCGAGCTCGAAGCCGAACTGCGCGCTCTGGCCTCTCCGCTGCGCACGGCCGAGGCCTTCGGCGTGGAGGACGTCATCGATCCGCGGGAGACCCGCGCCTACCTGTGCCGTTTCCTCGAGGCGATGCAAGGCCGGCTGAGGAGCGATGTCGGACCGAAATACAAGACCGGCGTGAGGCCGTGAACCCGAGGAGCCGCCGATGACCACCGTTTCCGTGATTCCCGTCGCCGCCGTGCGGCCGCGCAACGCAGGCACCGAGGCCGCGCAAGCCGCGACCCGCTGGCCGCTCGAGCGCGTCGAGGCGCTGTACGAACTGCCCTTCCTCGACCTGCTGTACCAGGCGCAGCAGGTGCATCGCGCCCATTTCGATGCCAACCAGGTGCAGCTGTCGACCCTGCTGTCGATCAAGACCGGCGGCTGCGCCGAGGATTGCGGCTACTGCTCGCAATCGGCGCACCACGACACCGGCCTGGCCGCCGGCAAGCTGATGGCGCTGGGCGAGGTGGTGGAGGCGGCGCGCGCGGCCCGCGAGCAGGGCGCGAGCCGCTTTTGCATGGGGGCGGCGTGGCGCGGCCTGAAGGACCGCGACCTCGACCGCGTGGCGGAGATGATCCGCGCGGTCAAGGACCTGGGGATGGAGAGCTGCGTGACCCTGGGCATGCTCAGCGCCGAGCAGGCGCAGGCGCTGAAGGGTGCCGGGCTGGACTACTACAACCACAACCTCGACACCTCCCCGGAGTACTACGGCTCGATCGTCAGCACGCGCACCTACCAGGACCGCCTGGACACCCTGGCGCATGTTCGCGACGCCGGGATCCACGTCTGCTGCGGAGGCATCGTCGGCATGGGCGAGTCGCGGCGCCAGCGCGCCGACCTGGTCGCGCAACTGGCCAACCTCGACCCCTACCCCGAGTCGGTCCCGATCAACAACCTGGTCGCGGTCGAGGGGACTCCGCTGGAGCACGCGAAGCCCATCGATCCCTTCGAGTTCGTGCGCACCGTCGCGGTGGCGCGCATCACCATGCCCAAGGCGATGGTCAGGCTGTCGGCGGGGCGCCAGCAGATGGACGATGCGCTGCAGGCGCTGTGCTTCGCAGCCGGGGCGAATTCGATCTTCTACGGCGACACCCTGCTGACCACCGGGAACCCCCAGGTGCAGCGCGATCGCGAACTGTTCGACCGCCTGGGCCTGCGCGCCTGCGGCTGAGCGCGCGGCGGCGCCGCCGCGGCGCTCGCGAGCTCGCCGCCCGAGCGGCACCGACGCCTTGCCGCGCGCGCGCCGCGCGCGGCTCTCCCATCCCCGCACAGCCCGCGCCTGCCGCCTCCCGGTGACGCGGGGCGGCGGAGCGCGCCCGCGCGCCGCGGGCCCGGTTCGCCAGCCACCCCCGGGTTTGTACTGATCCCCGATTTCTTGCCTCGGGCCAGGCGGCGAGCTATAACTCGTCTTAAATCATGAAAAATTTTTCGAGATTTCGAAAATGACAGCTCCCGACCGAACCTTGCGTGTGTTCGAGACCTTCGAGTCCGCGGTGCGTCCGCTGACCCTGAGCGAATTCGCCGAGGCCTCGGGAATGCCCATCAGCACCAGCCATGGCATCTTGCAGGCGCTGGTGCGCCGGGGCTACCTGTACCTGACGAGTTCGCGCAAGGACTTCTTCCCCACGCGCCGGCTGTACGACATGGCGGCGAAGATCAACGCCCATGATCCTTTCCTGGAGCTGCTGACCCCGCGCCTGCGCGCGCTGCGGGACGCCACCCAGGAAACGGTCATCGTCGGCAAGCGCCAGGGCGAGACCATCGTGTACCTGGCGGTCCTCGAGGGCCCGCAACTGATCCGCTACAGCGCCAAGGCCGGGGACATCAAGCCGCTGTACTCGACATCCATCGGCAAGGCGCTGCTCAGCACCCTGTCCGCGTCCGCGCTGCGAGCCTGGGTCGCGCGCACCCAGTTGGCCGCCATCACCGAGCACACCCTGACGTCGCGCGAAGGCCTGCAGCACGACATCGAGGAGGCCCGGCGCAAGGGCTACGCGGTCACGCGCGGCGAAAGCGTCGGCGACGTCTACGCGGTGGCGACTCCGGTGAGCGTCAACCACGATCTCCTGGGAATCGCCGTCGCAGGGCCCAAGCACAGGCTCGAGGGGGCGATCGAGCGCGCCGCGCAGCAACTGCTGGCGGTACGCGCCGACATCGAGGGAGGCCCTGCATGAGCGCGGGCCCCGACACCACTGCGCGGCGCGCGCCCGGGCAGGCGCCGGCGCCGATCGAGTCCGCGTGGCTCGACGGCGTACTGTGGCTGAGCATCCATCGACCCGAGCGGCGCAACGCCCTCAGCCTGGACTGCCTGGATGCGCTGCGCGATGCGCTGCTGGCCTGCGATGCCCACGCCGAGCTCAAGCTGGTGGTGCTGCGCGGAAGCGGCGACAAGGCCTTCGCCGCAGGCGGCGACCTGCAGGAGTTCGACGCGCTGCGCTCGGCGCGCGACGCCGAGGCGATTTTCGACCGCGCCGCGGCCGCGCTGGACGCGGTGCGCGCCTGTCCGGTCCCGGTGGTGGCCGCGCTCAATGGCGTGGCCCTGGGAGGCGGCGCGGAACTGGCGATGAGCTGCGATTACCGCATCGCCGCGCAGCATGCCCGCATCGGCTTCGTGCAGGCGAGCCTGGGCATCACCACCGGTTTCGGCGGCGGCGCCGCGGTGCTCCGGCGCCTGGGTCGCGCCGGCGCGATGCGCCTGCTGGCCCAGGCCAGGCTGTACTCGGCGGACGAGGCGCTGCAACAAGGCCTGGTGGATCGCGTATGCGCGCCAGGCCAGAGCCTGGAGGACTGCGTGACCGAGTTCGCCGCCCCCTTCCTCGAACGCGCGCCGCACCTGGTGCGGGCGATCAAGCAACTGCTCGGCAGCGCGGCACCCGATGCCGGGCAGCGCGCGCAGGAGCGCGCGGCGTTCGCCGCGACCTGGGAACACCCACTTCACTGGCAACTCCTGGCGGGAATGCAGCAGGCCAGGATGTCCAAGGAGAAACCATGAGTCTGGATCCACAAGCGGCGTGGACCCGATCCGGAGGCAGCACGCCGTCCGGGCTGGAGGTCCCGCTGGTGGCCACCCCGGCCGACGCGCACAACCCGCCGCAGCTGGGCGAGCCCGGACATTTCCCCTTCACCCGGGGCATCTTCCCCGACGGCTACCGCGGCCGTCTGTGGACCATGCGGCAGTACTCGGGATTCGGCACCGCCGAGGAGTCGAACCAGCGCTACCGCTTCCTGCTCGAGCAGGGCCAGACCGGGTTGTCGGTGGCGCTGGACCTGCCGACGCAGTGCGGGCTGGACCCTACCGATCCGATGGCGCGGCCGGAGATCGGCAAGGTCGGGGTATCGCTGTCCAACCTCGCCGAAATGGAGCTGCTGTTCGACGGCATCGACCTGGGTCGCATCTCGACCTCGTTCACCATCAACGGCACCGCGGCGATGATCTACGCGATGTACCTGGCCTGCGCCGACAAGCAGGGGGTGCCGCGCGACAAGCTGACCGGGACGATCCAGAACGACATCCTGAAGGAATACGTCGCGCGCGGTACCTGGATCTTCCCGGTACGGCCGTCGATGAGGCTGATCGCCGACAGCATCCTCTATTCGAACGACGTCTCCCCGCGTTTCAACCCGATTTCCATCGCCGGCGCCCATATGCGCGACGCCGGTTGCACGGCTGTCGAGGAAATGGCCTACACCCTGGCCAACGGGCTGGCCTACGTCGATGCCGTGATGCAGCGCGGTGGCGATGTCGCCAGGTTCGCCAGGCGGCTGAGCTTCTTCTTCTACGTCCACATGGACCTGTTCGAGGAGGTCGCGAAATTCCGCGCCGGGCGCAGGCTGTGGGCGCAGCTGATCCGCGAGCGCTACCAGGTGGCCGACGAGCGGGCGCAGATGATGCGCTTCGGCGTGGTCTGCGGCGGCTCGTCGCTGACCGCCGCCCAGCCCTACAACAACGTGGTGCGGGTGGCCATCGAGACCTGCGCGGCCGTTCTGGGCGGCGCGCAGTCGATCTTCACCTGCGCGTACGACGAGGCGTTCCAGATCCCCACCGAATTTTCCGCCGAACTGGCGTTGCGCACCCAGCAGGTCATCGCGTACGAGGCGGGGCTGGCGCGCAGCGTGGATCCGCTGGGCGGCTCGTACTACCTGGAGACACTGACCGATCGCAGCGAGGCAGCGATGCGCGAACTGATCGGCGAGATCGAGGCGTACGGCGGGGCGGTCAAGGCCATCGAGGATGGCTGGCTGCAACTGCGCATCGCCCAGCGCGCGCTGCAGCGCAAGCGGCTCACCGATTCCGGCGAGCGCACCGTGGTCGGCCAGAACGCGTTTCGCCGCGAAGACCAGCAGGAGCAGCCCGGCGAGATCTTCCACCTCGACCCGACCGCCAGCTCGAAGGTGCTCGAGCGCCTGCAAAGGGTTCGCGACACGCGCGACCAGGCGGCGGTCGACAAGGCGCTGGCCGCGCTGGGCCGCGCGGCGGCCGACGAGCGCGACAACCTGATGCCCTGGCTGGTCGACTGCTGCCATGCCTACGCGACGGTCGGCGAAATGGTGGCCTGCCTGAAGCAGCCATGGGGCGAATTCGTGGAGCCGGTCAAGCTATGAACACCGAGGCGCAACCTTCCAGCCCGCCGCTGCGCGGCAAGCGCATCCTGATCGCCAAGCCCGGACTCGACGGACACGACATCGGCGCCAAGGTGATCGCGCTGGCGCTGCGCGACGCAGGAGCCAGCGTGATCTACACCGGGCTGCGCAAGAGCCCGGAACTCATCGCCCGCGTCGCGGTCGACGAGGACGTCGATGCCGTCGGCCTGTCGATCCTGTCGGGCAGCCACAACGACCTGGTCGCGGCCACGGTGGCCGAGCTGCGCGCGCGCGGCGCGGACGATATCGCGCTGTTCGTCGGCGGCACGATTCCGGCCGACGACCGCGCCAGCCTGCTGGCCGCCGGCGTGAAGGGCGTCTACACCAGCGAAATGCACCTCGACGAGGTCATCGGCCATATCGCCGAGGTCCTGCGATGAGCGCGCGGTGTCCGGGGGATCCGGCATGAGCGGACCGCTGCACGGAATCCGCGTGATCGAGGTCGGCCACATGCTGATGGGGCCGTATTGCGGAATGCTGCTGGCCGACCTCGGCGCCGAAGTGATCAAGATCGAGCCGGCGGCAGGCGATATCGCGCGTTCGATCGGCGGACTGCAGGTCGACGGCCACAACTGCTACTTCGCCAGCCTCAACCGCAACAAGCGCAGCGTGGTGCTCGACCTGGCCAGCGCCGACGGCCAGCAGGCGCTGGGGCGGCTGGCCGCGCAGGCGCACGCGCTGGTCACCAACCTGCGCCCGTCGGCGATCCGCAAGCTCGGGCTGACCCACGACGCGCTGCGCCGGCACAACGAGCGCATCGTCTGCGTCGCGCTCACCGGATTCGGGCTCGACAGCCCGTATGCCGACCAGCCGGCCTACGACTATGTCGTGCAGGCGCTCACCGGGATCATGCACCTGACCGGCGAGCCCGGCGGCCCGCCGGTGAAGACCGGGTATTCGGCGGTGGACAACTCGGCCGGGATCATGGGCGCGCTGGGACTGCTGGCGAAAATCGTCGAGGGCCGCGGCGGGCAGGTCGACATCGCGATGTACGACGTCATGCTGTCGCAGATGAACTACCTGGCCAGCGCGACCCTCAACGGCGGCGAGGCGAGCCGGCGCTGCGCGATGTCCGCGCATCCGTATATCGTTCCGGCCCAGTTGTTTCGCACCGCCGACGACTGGCTGGTGCTGTTCATCACCCACGACGACTTCTGGAAGATCTTCTGCGAGCGAGTAGGCCGGCCGCAGTGGCTCGGCGACGAGCGCTTCGCGACCATGCACGCGCGCAGCCGCAACCGCGAGACCGTGATCGGCGAACTCGCCGAGCTGTTCGCCCTGGGCACGACCGCGCACTGGCTGGATCGGCTGGGCGGCAGCGGCATCGTCGTGTCGGGGCTGCAGACGCTCGAGCAGGCGCTGCACGGCGAGCAGGCGAAGGCCCGCGACATGGTCGTGGACATCGAACTGGCGCAGCACCGCCTGTCGCTGGTGGGCAATCCGATCAAGGTCGCCGGCACCACGACCGGCTACGCCGCGCCGCCGCGCCTGGGCGAGCACACGGCGCTGTACACAGGGCCGCACGAGACATGACCACCAGCGCGCTCGCGCGCCGGGAGCTGGCGCGCCGTCTCACGCGCATCGGCCGCGCCAGCGTGGCGCAGTGCCTGCGCAGCGGGCTGGACGCGCGCCAGCTGCAGGCGGCGGCGTGCATCGGATTCACCGGCGCGCCGGGGGTCGGCAAGAGCACGCTGATCGCCCGCGTGGCGGCGCAGCGAGCGGGCAGCGGGCGCCGCCTCGCGGTGATCGCGATCGATCCATCCAGCCCGCGTACCGAGGGCGCGCTGCTGGGGGACCGCATCCGCATGGACGCGCTGCTGCAGTCGCAGGATGTGTTCATCCGTTCGCTGGCCAGCGGGCAGGCCACCGACGGCATGGCCGACAACCTGGCCGAGGTGCTGGCCGCGGTCGGCGCCAGCGGCTTCGACGAGATGCTGCTCGAGACCGTCGGCGTCGGGCAGGTGGAATACGGCGCGCGGGCCCTGATGGACACCGCGGTGCTGGTGCTCGCGCCGGGCAGCGGCGACCAGATCCAGGCGATGAAGGCGGGAACGCTGGAGACCGCCGACCTGCTGGTGGTCAACAAGGCCGACCAGCCGGGGGCCGCGCGCATGGCGCAGGACCTGCGCGGCGTCGTCGAGCTGCGGCGCCGCGCCGCGCACGACTGGCTGCCGCCGGTGCTGCAGCTGGCGGCCAGCGATGCGGCGTCGGTGCACGCGCTGTGCGAGGCCATCGACGCCCACGCCGCGTGGCGTGCCGGGCACGTCGACATGGAAAAGCTATCGCAGCAGCGCCTGCTGCTGCACGCCAAGGCATTGCTGCATCGCCGACTGGCCGAGGTCTCGGCCGAGCTCGACGCGCAGCAGCGCGCGCTGCCGCTTGCGGCGCTGGTCGAACTGCTGGCCCGGAGGCTGCAGGCTCCCTGAGCCCAAGGCCGGCAAGTGCATCACGACAACACGACAACGAGGTGACGAACATGAAACGCAGAACCTATGCCCTGGGCCTGGCCGCCGCGACGCTGACGCTTGCCGGCATGACCGCAAGCGCCCAGGCGACGACGCTGAACCTGAAGATGGCGCATCAGTGGCCCGACGATTCATCGGACTACGTGGTGCAGACCGGCAAGCTGTTCGCCAAGGAAGTCGAGCAGAAGTCGCACGGCAGCATCCAGATCCACATCTTCCCTGCCGAGTCGCTGGTGAAGGCGCTGAACACCGGAGAAGCCTTGCGCACCGGAGCGGTCGACCTGGCGATCTACCCCTACATCTATTCGGGCGGCGCGATCCCGCAGATGAACCTGATCCTGCTGCCCGGCCTGTGGAAGACGGCCGCCGACGTCTACCGCTTCCGTCATTCGAAGCCCTGGCAGACGCTGGAGAAGGACGCCGAGAACTACGGCTTCAAGACGCTGTGCTGGATCCAGATATCGGGTGGGGTGGCCTCCAAGCCGCGGCCGATCAACCTGCCGTCGGATCTGAAGGGCCTGAAGGTCCGGGGCGCCGGCCGGATGATGGAAGCCGCCTTGCAGGCGGCCGGAGCGAGCACCGTGTCGATGGCCTCGTCGGAGACCTACAGCGCGATGCAGCTCGGCCTGCTCGACGGCCTGTGGACCTCGTCGGGAACCTTCGGCTCCTATCGCATCTACGAAGTCTCCAAGTACTACAACTCGCCGCAGAACTACAGCATCTTCTACACCATCGAGCCGATCGCGATCAGCATGAAGACCTGGCGCAAGCTGACTCCGGCGCAGCAGAAGATCATGCTCGAAGTCGGCAAGAGCCTGGAGCACCAGGCCTATGTCGGCGCGAAGGCGGCCGACGCCCAGGTCGCCGACATGTTCGCCAAGCATGGGGCCAAGGTGCACGACATGACCCTCGGCGAATGGAAACAGTGGCAGGCACTGTTCCGCAAGGTCAGCTTCCCGATGTTCCGCAAGAGCGTGCCCGACGGCAAGCAGTTGCTGGACGAAAGCCTGGCGTTCTACGGCGACAAGTGAACCAGGCGCAGGTTGCGCTGGGCGCGGAGGCGTGCGATGCGTAGATGCATGGATTGGCTGGTTCGCGGCGTCGATGGCCTGACGCAAGCGGTGGCGATCTCGGTCGGGCTCGCCGTGTTGTCGATGGTCGCGATCATCGTCTACGGGGTCGTCGCGCGGGAGGTGTTCCACCGCTCCGACATCTGGGTCACCGCGACCACGACCTACATCATGGCCTACATCACCTTCGTCGGAAGCTGCACGCTGGCCTGGCGCAACCGGCATCTGCGGGTCGACGTGCTCAGCCATTTCGCAGGTGCCCGGCTGGGCAGGCCGCTGGACGCGGCCACCACGGCGATCGCCACGGTGGCCGCGCTCGTCATGGCCTGGCTGAGCGCGTCGTTCTGGCACGACGCCTGGGCGACCGGCGAACAGGACTGGGGCATGTTTTCCATCCACCTGTGGATTCCCTACCTCAGCCTGCTGGTCGGCAGCATGCTGCTGGCTCTCATCCTGGTGCTGCGCACCGTGCTGACCCTGCTGCCGCCGGCATGGGGAGGGCTGCCCGGCAGCGCGGACGCGCC
>JAKBBQ010000183.1 GCA_021808405.1 Pseudomonadota bacterium
GAGCGGGCGCGTCGGCACCGTACACTTGCGGTCATGCTCATCCATCCCGACTTCAACCCCATCGCCTTTCGCGTGGGGCCGCTGGAGGTCCACTGGTACGGGATCATGTACCTGCTGGGCTTCATCAGTTTCTGGCTGCTGGCCAGGCGCCGCCTGAAGGACGCCCCCTACGCCGCGTACGGCTGGACCTCGCGCGACATCGAGGACATGCTGTTCGGAGGAGTGCTCGGCGTGATCCTCGGCGGACGCCTGGGCTACGTGCTGTTCTATCAGCCCGCCTTCTACTTCCATCACCCGGCGCAGATCGTCGCCGTGTGGGACGGCGGCATGTCCTTCCATGGCGGGCTGCTCGGGGTGCTGGTGGCGGCCTGGTGGTTCGCCCGCAGGCGGCGCGCCAACTGGCTGGAGCTGGTGGACTTCATCGCTCCGATGATCCCGCCGGGAATCGCCTTCGGGCGGCTGGGCAACTTCATCAACGGCGAGCTCTGGGGGCGTCCGGCGCCGGCGTGGTGGCCGGGCGCGATGATCTACCCCGAGTCGGGTTCGCTGGTCCCGCGCTACCCGTCGGAGCTGTACGAGCTGACCCTCGAGGGGGTGCTGCTGTTCGTGCTGCTGTGGTGGTTGCGCTCCAAGCCGCGGCGGCGGGGCTTCATCGCCGGCTGGTTCGCGCTGGGCTATGGCGTCGCGCGTTTCACCGCCGAATTCTTCCGCCAGCCCGACGCCTTCCTCGGCTACCTGTGGTTCGGCGCGACGATGGGGCAGTTGCTGTCGATCCCCCTGATCTTCCTCGGCATCGGCCTGATCGTCTGGTCGCGGCGCCAGCCGCTTCCCGCCTGAGCCGCCTGCAGCGCGCATTCAGGCGCTGCCGCGATCCCAATCGGCGGGGCGCACGATGCGCACGCCCGCCCCGGCCGCGGCGCGCGCCAGCGCCAGCAGCGCCTTGTCGCGGGTGAACAGCCAGCAGGGGCTGGCGTGCGCAGCCAGATCGACGAACATCTGGTCGTCGGCGTCGTCGCAGCGCCAGCGGCAGCGTGCAGCCGTCGGCACCACGCCGCCGTGCGCCGCGCTGGCCGCGGCCACGCGCTGCCGCAGCGCTTGCGCCGGCGCGCCGGCGCGCCGCAGCAGCAGCGGGCGGCCCAGCACGTCGTCGAGTTCGTCCAGCATGTCCCGGGTGTGCAGCCAGCGCGCCTGCAGGCCATGCAGCCGGGCGGCGGCGGCGCGCATGCCCGGATCGTCGAACACCAGCCAGTCGAGCACCGCGTTGGTGTCGAGCACCCAGCGCTCGACCGCCGCCACGCCGTGACTCAGGCGTGGACGCCGGCGAGCCAGCCCATCTGACGGACCCCGGTGTAGAGCATGTAGGTCGCAAGGGTCAGCAGGACCAGCGAGAACACGCGCTGCAGCAGGTGCCCGGGCAGGCGGTGCGACAAGCGGGCGCCGAAGGGGGCCGAGATCACGCTGGTCACCGAGCAGGCGAGCAGCGCGGGGACGTAGATGTAGCCCATCGAATAGGGCGGCAGCCCCTGCGCGCCCAGGCCCGCGGTGACGTAGCCGAGCAGGCCGCCGATGGCGATCAGCAGCCCGGTTGCGGCGCTGGTGCCCACCGCGTTGCGCATCGGGACTCCGCGCCAGCGCAGGAAGGGGATGGTGATGAAGCCTCCGCCGGCACCCAGCAGCGACGACAACGCGCCGATGCCGCCGCCCACGGCCAGCACCACCGGTCCCGCCGGCACGCGCTGCTGCGCGGCCTGCGCGCCGTCGGGCTTGGCGCCGTGGAACATGCGCAGCGCCGACAGGCTGACGAAACAGCCGAAGAACACCGCCAGCCAGCCCGAGTGCAGATGGCTGGCCACGTGCGCGCCGAGGAAGGTGCCCACCAGCGCTCCGACTCCCAGCCAGCGCACGATGCCCCACTGCACCGAGCCGCGGCTGTGGTGGGCCCGCACGCTGGAGGCCGCGGTGAACACGATGGTCGTCAACGACGTGGCGATCGCCATGTGCACCACCAGCGACGCGGGAAAGTGCTGGTGACCGAACATGAAGGTCAGGAAGGGCACCAGCAGCATGCCGCCGCCCAGTCCGAGCAGCCCGGCGAAGCAGCCCGTGAAGGCACCCAGCAACATCAATTCCAGCACGAAGGCGAGTGGCAGCATGGCGAGGTCGATGCGGGCGCGGCCGCGGCGTGCCGCGACTGCGGGAGGCACGACGGGTGCGCGGCTGCGGCGCCCGTGGTGGCGAAGGAGTCTGCCCGAGCCGCGCCGGTCGTCGATCCCTGAACCCTTCCGGGACAGGTGGGCGAGGTCACCACATTTCGGGAGCGTCTGCGCGAGACACTGCGCGCCCATGCGGAATGTTCCAAGCCCGAGGCACAGCGCATCGGTTCAAGAAATGCCTGATCGGCGCAGCCAGGCAGACATCATGGATTGTACGGGGCTTGCGGGTTTCGTCGACAAGCCCGGGCCGTGTCGCTACAACAGCTGGCCGTCGTCGTCGAGAACGGCGTCGAGCCTGCGCTGCAGCCGCTGCAGCCGCGCCGAGAGTTCGCTCGGCCATTGCGCCGGCTCGCCGGCGCCGGCAGGCGCGCCCGTCAGCTTGGCGTGTGCCAGGTTCAGCGCGGCCAGCACCGCGATGCGCTCGCGCGCGCGGATGCGCCCCATGTCGCGGATGCTGCACATCTCGCGGTCCACCTCGGCAACTGCCCGGCGCAGCGCCTCCTGCTCGCCTTCCGGGCACGCCAGCACGTAGCTTTGCCCCATGATGCTGACTTCCAGGGTCGCCGTGGTGCTCATCGGTCCATCCTCCCGCTTGCCGTCTGGCCGAAACCGCGCGCGCTCACCCGAGCTCGCCCGCGGCGGGTCCGGTCTGGTCCTGCTGCAGTCTGGACAGCAGGTGGTCCACCCGGCTGCGCGCCTCGCCCAGGCGCTGGCGCAGGCTGTCGCGCTCGGCCTCCAGTTGCTGCAGGCGTTGCTGCATCAGCACCTGCGTGCGTCGCGCCTCGGCATGGCGCAGCGCCAGGCGCTCCACCTTGTCCTGGATCTGGTCGAGCTGGGCGCTCCAATCGGCGGCTGGGTCCATGGCGGCGATTCTAGTGTCCTGTCCCGCCACGCGGCCAAGCGGCATTTCGTCGCGCGCCCGGGCATGCAATACGATCCTGCACTTCGCGAGTCCACCGATGAACCTGCCCCTGGCTCCCTGGCCTGCCGCCGAGACCGCCGGCACGGCGCCGCGCAGCGCCGTGCTGGCCGCGCTGGTCGCGCTCGCGCTGGCCGGCATGCTGGCGCTGGAACTGGCGGTCGGCGCTGCCGGCTGGTCGTGGCCGCTGGTGCGCGAACTGCGCCTGCCGCGGGCCTTGGCCGCGGCCGGAGTCGGCGCGCTGCTGGCGCAGGCCGGGCTGGCGATGCAACTGGTGCTGCGCAACCCGCTGGCCGACCCCTACGTGCTCGGTGCCTCCGGCGGGGCGGGGCTCGGCGCGCTGCTGATGCTGGTGGCCTTCGGCGGGCTGCTCGGCCTGGGCAGCCTGCTGGGGGCGCTGGCCGCGCTGGCCGCGCTGATGCTCCTCGGCCGGCGCGCGCTGGCCGCCACCGACGAGCAGGCGCCGGCGCAGCTCATCCTGATCGGCGCCATGCTGGCGGCGGTCTGCGGGGCCTGCTCCACGCTGACGCTGGCGCTCGTTCCCGAGCATGCGTTGCGAGGCGCGGTCTTCTGGCTGGTTGGCGACCTGTCGGGGGCGAGCCACGGCGGCTTGCTGTGCCTGCTGGCGCTGCTGCTGGCGTGCGCGCTGCGCGCGGCGGCGCGCCGCCTGGACCGCCTGGCGCTGGGCGCCGAGCAGGCCTGGCTGCTCGGCGAGCCGGTTCGCCGCATGCGCCTGGCGCTGGTGCTGCTGGCGGCGCTGGCCACCGCCGCCGCGGTATCGCAGGCCGGCGCCGTGGGCTTCGTCGGTCTGGTCGTCCCGCATGCCCTGCGCTTGTGCGGAGTGCAGCGCATGCGCCAGCAGTCCTGGGCCGTGCCCGCGCTGGGAGCCGCGCTGCTGCTGGGAGCCGATGCGTTGGCGCGCGGAGTGGCCATGCCCTATGAACTGCCGGTGGGCGCGATCACCGCGCTGCTCGGGGCGCCGGTGTTCGTGCTGCTGCTGCTGCGCGGACAGGCGTGATGGCCGATCCGGCGCTGCTGGAACTGCAGCCGCAGACCCTGCGCGCGGGCGCGCAGGTGCTGGCGCGCGACCTGGGCCTGCAGGTGCGGCGCGGACAGCGCTGGGCGGTCATCGGGCGCAACGGCGCGGGCAAGTCCACGCTGCTGCGGCTGCTCGCCGGGCTGCCCGCGACCGGGCGGCCGCCGATCCGGCTGCAGGGGCGGCCGCTGGGCGATCTGTCGCCGGCCGAGCTGGCGTGCTGCCGCTCCTACATGGCGGCGCTGCCGCATGACCGCTTCGGCATCGCGGTGCTCGACGCGGTGATGCTGGCGCAGCGCCAGCCCGACGCGCAGCGCGCGCTGGACTGCCTGCGCCGGGTCGACGCGCCGCAACTGGAGCGGCGCTCGCTGCTCGGACTGTCGGCCGGCGAGCGCCAGCGCGTGGCCCTGGCGCAGGTGCTGGCGCAGGACACGGCGCTGCTGCTGCTCGACGAGCCGGCGAGCTTCCAGGATCCCAGGCACCAGGCGTGGCTGCTGCGGTTGCTGCGCGAGCAGGTTCCGCGGACGGGCCAGCGTGCGCTGGTGTTCAGCGCGCACGACGTGAACTGGGTGGCGTCGCTGGCCACCGATGTGCTGGCCTTGCTTCCCGAGGGCCGCTGGCTCGCCGGCAGCGCGGCCGAGGTGCTGCAGGCCGACACGCTGCAGGCCGTCTACGACTGCGCGTGGCAGCGCATTGCGCGCAGCGGACGCGGCGACCTGTGGCTGGCGCTGGATTGATCGGGGCCTTGCGTCGCGCGATCAACGCGCCGGGCCGCGACGCGTGGCTTGGATCGCCCGGCACAGTTGCTGCACGCCGTCGAGCAGGCGCAGGCCCATTCCCGGCAGGGCGTCGGGGTCGAGCAGCACCAGGCGGGAATGGCGCACCGCCGAGATCTGCCCGAAGGCGCGCCAGCCGCGCAAGGCATCGGCCCGCGCGCTGGCGGCGACGATGAGCTGCGGGTCGCGGGCGAGCACCGCCTCCCGGCTGACCTGCGGCGCCGGCGCGCGCAGGTCGGCGAATACATTGACCCCGCCGCACAGCCGGATCGCGCGGTCGATCAGCTGATCGGCGCCGATGGTCATCAGCGGCGCCGACCACGCCTGGTAGAACACCCGCACCGGAGCCAGGCCGTGCGCCGCCTGGCGCAGCGCGTGCAGTCGCAGCGTATAGGCCTTCGCCCATTCGCTCGCCGCCGCCTCGGTGCCGGCGAGGGTGCCGATGCGCAACACCGTCGAGGCGATGTCGCGCAGCCTGCGGGTTTCGCTCCAGTACACGGCGATTCCCAGGCGCAGCAAGGTCGCCACCTGGCGCTGCGGCGTGCCGCTGCGCCAGGCGAGGATGAGATCGGGGCGCAGCATCGCGACCGCTTCCAGGTCGATTCCGAAGGCGTTGCCGACTGCCGGCAGGTGCCGGGCCGCGGCCGGCATGTCGGGGCCGCGCACCACCCCGACCAGGCGCGAGGTGGCGCCGGCGGCCACGCACAGTTCGACCAACTGCGGCGACAGCGCGACAATGCGTCGCGCCGGGCGCGCCAGGCGCACCAGCCGGCCGTTGTCGTCGCGCACCTCCAGCGGCTGCCGCGCCGCCGCGGGCCGCAGCGCCAGCGCGGCCGGGCAGGCCAGCAGCAGCCGCCGGCGCGCTCGCGTCAGCGCGGCGGCGGGGTCTTCGGGCGGTACGGGCACAGGTCGCTCAGCGCGCAGCGCCAGCATTCGGGACGACGCGCCTTGCAGACATGGCGACCGTGCAGGATCAGCCAGTGGTGGGCGTCGTGGGCGTAGTCGGCGGGAACCACGCGCGACAATTCCTGTTCCACCTGCAGCGGCGTCTTGCCGCGCGCCAGCCCCAGGCGCTGTGCCACCCGCAGCACATGGGTGTCGACAGCCAGCGTGGGCTGCCCGAAGGCCACGTTGAGCACCACGTTGGCCGTCTTGCGGCCCACTCCGGGAAGCGCCTCGAGCGCCTCGCGGGAGGAGGGCACCTGTCCCTGGTGGCGCTCCACCAGCAGGCGGCTGAGTGCCACCACGTTGTGCGCCTTGGTGCGGTACAGGCCGATGGTGCGGATGCGTTCGGCCACGCCCTGCTCGCCCAGCTCGAGCATCGCCTGCGGGGTGGGGGCCAGGGCGAACAGGCCGGGAGTGGCCTTGTTCACCCCGGCGTCGGTCGATTGCGCCGACAGCACCACGGCGACCAGCAGCTCGAAGGGATTGCGAAAAAGCAACTCGCTGCGTGGTTGCGGGTTGGCCTGGCGCAGTCGCGCGAACAGGGCTTCGACGCGGGCGGCACGGGCTGCGGAGGCTGGCATGGGCGCTCGAGCGGGCGCGGCGGGCTGCGGCTTCAGCCGGGCCGTGCCGACTGGCGCTGGCGGGCCCTTTCCAGCGCGGCGCGGATGCGCTGCGGGTCGGGGGCGGGCGCGGCCGCGGGAACAGCGACCGCGGCCGCCAGGCGCTGCCGGCGCGCCAGGTAGCGCCCGCGGGCTGCTTCGGCCTGGCTGGCGCTCCAGGCCTGCCAACCGGTGGCATGCGCCAGCGAGGCAGGCGCATGCATCGCAATGCAGTCGGTCGGGCAGGCCGCAAGGCACAGCTCGCAGCCGGTGCACCAGTCGGCCACCACGCTGTGCATGCGTCGCGGCGCGCCGGCGATCGCGTCCACCGGGCAGGCCTGTATGCACAGGGTGCAACCGATGCATGCCGACTCGTCGACGCGGGCGATTCGCCGCGGCGCCTCGTCGCCGCAGCCGGGGTCGAGCGCGAGCGGCGCGCGGCCGGTGATCGCAGCCAGCCGCAGCACGCCTTCGGCGCCGCCCGGCGGGCAGCGGTTGATCGCCTCGCCGTCGACCATCGCCTGCGCGTAGGCCCGGCAATCGGCGTAGCCGCAGCGCCTGCACTGGGTCTGCGGCAGCGCCGCGTCGAGGCGCTCGAGCAGGGCGTCGGGGCTCATCGGGACGGGCCGGGGGGAGGAGGGGAAGGGGAAGGGGGCCGGCGCGCGCGCCCC
>JAKBBQ010000184.1 GCA_021808405.1 Pseudomonadota bacterium
CCGCGCAGCCGACCTTCCGCGCCTATTACCCGAGCCGCGACAACCTGGGGCAGACCCTGGTGCGCATCGTCGACAACTACCAGCTGCAACGCCCCTTCGCCGACCTCGACGGCGACATCGCGCGAGTGGCCGAGGTGCTCGATCGCCGCCTGCAGGGCATGCGGCTGCGCAGCAATTTCCAGATCCAGGTGCTGTCCTCGCTGTTCTACCGCAACAAGGGGGCGTACCTGGTCGGGCGGGTGATCAACGGCTACTGGGAGACCCCGCTGGCGCTGCCGATCCTGCACGACCCTGACGGCCGCCTGGTCATCGACACCGTTCTGCTCGACGAGGACGACCTGCTGCTGCTGTTTTCCTTCGCCCGCGCGTACTTCATGGTCGACATGGCGGTGCCTTCGGCCTACGTGCAGTTCCTGCGCGCCCTGATGCCCCGCAAGCCGCGCTCCGAGCTGTACAGCGCCCTCGGGCTGGCCAAGCAGGGCAAGACCCTGTTCTATCGCGATTTCCTCTACCACCTGCGGCACTCGAGCGACAACTTCACCACAGCGCCCGGAATCCGCGGCATGGTGATGCTGGTGTTCACGCTGCCTTCCTTTCCCTTCGTGTTCAAGGTCATCCGCGACTTCTACCCGCCACCCAAGGACACGACCCGCGAGCAGGTCAAGGCCAAGTACCTGCTGGTCAAGCGCCACGACCGCGTCGGCCGCATGGCCGACACCCTGGAATACTCCAACGTGGCCTTCCCGCGCGAGCGCTTCGACCCGGCGCTGGTCGAGGAGATCAAGGCCACCTGCGGGTCGCAGCTCGAGGAGGACGGCGACCTGCTGGTGATCCGCCACTGCTACATCGAGCGCCGCATGATCCCGCTGAACATCTACCTGCGCGAGGCGACTGCCGAGCAGCTGGAGGCGGCGGTGGTCGACTACGGCAACGCGATCAAGGACCTGGTCGCGGCCAACATCTTTCCCGGCGACATGCTGTGGAAGAACTTCGGCGTCACCCGCCACGGCAAGGTGGTGTTCTACGACTACGATGAAATCGAGTACATCACCGACTGCCAGTTCCGGCGCGTGCCCGAGGCGCGCAACGAGGACGACGAACTCGCCGCCGAGCCCTGGTATCCGGTGGGCCCGCACGATGTGTTTCCCGAGACCTTCGGCCGCTTCCTGCTGGGCGACCCGCAGGTGCGCGAGGTCTTCCTGCGCCACCACGCCGATCTGCTCGACCCCGCCTTCTGGCAGGCGCAGCAGCGCCGCATCCGCGACGGCCAGCTGATCGATGTGTTCCCCTACGACCCGGCCAGGCGCTTCGCCCGCCGGAACGCCGCCCCCGCCCCCGCGGATGCTGCGCCCAACCTGATGGAGATGTCATGAATTCCGATCCTGTGGTCATCGTATCCGCCGCCCGCACCCCCATCGGCGGCCTGCTCGGCGATCTGGCCGGCGTCGCGGCATGGGAGCTGGGCGCCACCGCGATCGCCGGCGCGGTCGAGCGCGCCGGCATCTCCAGGGAGGCCGTCGACGAGGTGCTGATGGGCAACTGCCTGCTCGCCGGCCAGGGCCAGGCGCCGGCGCGCCAGGCGGCGATCAAGGCCGGGCTGCCGCTGTCGGCGGGTGCCGTGACGCTGTCGAAGATGTGCGGCTCGGGAATGCGCGCGATGATGTTCGCCCACGACATGCTGCTGGCCGGGACCGCCGAGGTGATGGTCGCGGGCGGCATGGAAAGCATGACCAACGCCCCCCACCTGGCCTTCGTTCGCAAGGGGGTCAAGTACGGCCTGACCGAGTTCTACGACCACATGGCGCTCGACGGCCTGGAGGACGCCTACGAGCGCGGCCAGGCGATGGGGGTGTTCGCCGAGCGCTGCGTCGAGCGCTACGGCTTCAGCCGCGAGGCGATGGACGCGTTCGCGCTGGAGTCGACCGCGCGCGCCAAGCGCGCCAACGAGGACGGCAGCTTCGAGTGGGAGATCGTCCCGGTGGTGGTCGCCGGACGCGGCGGCGAGCAGCGCATCGCCCGCGACGAGCAGCCCTTCAAGGCGCGCCCGGACAAGATCCCCACCCTCAAGCCGGCGTTCCGCAAGGACGGCACCATCACCGCGGCGACTTCGTCGAGCATTTCCGACGGCGCGGCGGCGCTGGTGCTGATGCGCGAGTCCACCGCCCGCCGGCTGGGCTGCCAGGTGCTGGCGCGCATCCACTCCCACGCGGTGCACGCGCAGGCGCCCGAATGGTTCACCACCGCTCCGGCCGGAGCCATCGACAAGGCGCTGCAGCGCGCCGGCTGGACCAAGGACGACGTGCAGCTGTGGGAGGTCAACGAGGCCTTCGCCACCGTGACCATGGCGGCCATGCATGAGTTCGGCCTGTCGCACGACGTGGTCAACGTGCACGGCGGCGCGGTCGCGCTGGGCCACCCGATCGGCGCCAGCGGGGCGCGCATTGTCGTCACCCTGCTCGGCGCGCTGCGCAAGCGCGGCCTGCAGCGTGGCGTCGCCGCGCTGTGCATCGGCGGCGGCGAAGCGACCGCGATGACGGTGGAAATGGCCTGAGGACCGAGCGGCCCGAGCCCCGGATGGTCTGAACCCCGAACGGCCTGAACCCAGGCCCACCGCCGGCGCCGCGAAGGCCGCCGGCGGTCGCAGGAGCCCTCGATGCCCGTGTCGCCGATCATCCTGTTCTTCGACTTCACCTCACCCTACTCCTACCTGGCCAGCGCGCTCGTCGAGCCGCTGGCGGCGCGCCACGGGCGCAGCGTGGAGTGGGTGCCGGTGCTGCTCGGTCCGGTGTTCGCTGCCACCGGAGCGCGTCCGCCTTCGCAACAGCCGCTGAAGGCCGAGTACATGGCGCGCGACCTGTCCCGCTCGGCGCGCTTTCTCGGGGTGACCTACCACCATCCCCAGCCCTTCCCGGTGGCCACCCAGCAGGCGGCGCGGGTGCTGCTGGCGCTGCAGCGGGCGCGCTCGCCGCTGGCGGCGGACTGGATCCACCGGGTGTTCGAGGCCTACTTCGTCGACGGACAGGACATCTCGGGCATGCCGGCGCTGCACGCGGTGGGCCGCGGGCTGCGGCTGCAGCCCGAGCAGCTCGACGCCTGGTGCGCCGAGCCCGAACTCAAGGAACGGCTGCGCGCCAACGGCCAGCGGGCGCTGGCTGCCGGCATGTGCGGGGCGCCGTACTTCGTGGTGGACGACGAGCCCTTCTGGGGGGTCGACCGCCTGCCGCAGATCGAGCGCTGGCTGCAGGCGCGCTTTTGAAACCGGGCCGCGCCGCCCGCGCCGATGCGCGAGCGACGCGGCCGCACGACGAGTTGGAGGAGACGACCATGGCACTGACCACCAGTTACGCCTGCGGCAACACCGCGCAGCCGCTGATCACCCGCACGCTGGGGGAATTCTTCGACGACATGGCCGCGCGCCAGGGCGAGCGCGACGCGCTGGTCAGCCTGCACCAGCAACGCCGGCTGAGCTGGGCGCAGCTGGCACGCGAGGTCGACACCCTGGCCAGCGCGATGCTGGCCAGCGGGCTGCAGCGCGGCGACCGCGTGGGAATCTGGGCCCACAACTGCGTGGAATGGGTGCTGATGCAACTGGCCACCGCCAAGGTCGGCATCGTGCTGGTCAACATCAACCCCGCGTACCGGGTCGCCGAGGTCGAGTACGCGCTGAACAAGGTGGGCTGCCAGGCGCTGGTGCTGATGCCCGAGTTCCGCACCAGCGACTACCTGGCGATGATGCGCGAACTCGCCCCGGAACTGGCGCATTGCGCACCCGGCGAATTGCGCGCGGCGCGCCTGCCCGGGCTGCGGCTGGTCGTGCAGCTGGGCGAGCGCGACGAGCCGGGCATGCTGGGCTTCGCGCAATGGCTCGACCGCGGGCGCGCCGGCGACCCCGACGTGGCCCGCGTCGCGCGGGGACTGGACTGCCACGATCCGGTCAACATCCAGTTCACCAGCGGCACCACCGGTTTCCCGAAGGGCGCGACACTGACCCACAGCAACATCCTGAACAACGGGTTTTTCATCGGCGAGGCGATGAAACTGCAGCCGCACGACAGGCTGTGCATCCCCGTCCCGCTGTACCACTGCTTCGGCATGGTGCTGGGGAACCTGGCCTGCATCACCCACGGCGCGACCATCGTCTACCCGAATTCGGCCTTCGACCCGCTGCTCACGCTGCAGGCCGTGCAGGCCGAGCGCTGCACCGGGCTGCACGGCGTGCCGACCATGTTCATCGCGATGCTCGACCAGCCGCGCTTCGCCGAGTTCGACCTGTCGACCCTGCGCACCGGGATCATGGCCGGCAGCCCCTGCCCGGTGGAGGTGATGAAGCGGGTGGTCGACGACATGCACCTGTCGCAGATCACCATCGCCTACGGCATGACCGAGACCTCGCCGGTGAGCTGCCAGAGCTCCACCGACACCCCGCTGGACAAGCGGGTCAGCACGGTCGGCCTGGTGCAGCCGCACCTGGAGGTGAAGATCGTCGACCCGGCAAGCGGCGCCACCGTGGCGCCGGGGACGGCCGGCGAGCTGTGCACCCGCGGCTACTCGGTGATGCACGGCTACTGGGGCGACGAGGAGCGCACCCGCGAGGCCGTCGACTCCGAGGGGTGGATGCATACCGGCGACCTGGCGACCATGGACGCCGAGGGCTATGTGAACATCGTCGGCCGCATCAAGGACATGGTCATCCGCGGCGGGGAGAACATCTATCCGCGGGAAATCGAGGAGTTCCTCTACCGCCACCCGATGGTGCAGGACGTGCAGGTGGTCGGGGTGCCCGACGCCAAGTACGGCGAAGAGCTGTGCGCATGGGTCATCCCGCGCTCCGGCAGCCAGCCCACCGAGCAGGACATCCGCGAGTTCTGCAAGGGCCAGATCGCCCACTACAAGATCCCGCGCTACGTCCGCTTCGTCAAGGCCTTCCCGTTGACCATCACCGGCAAGGTGCAGAAGTTCAAGATCCGCGAAGCCATGCAGGACGAACTCGGGGTGCGCGACCAGCGCACCGCCTGAAGGGGTGCCGGCATGAGGCTCGCGGTGTGGGACGAGGACCAGCCGTTTCGCCGCTGGCGCGACGCGTTGGCGCAGCACGCCGCCGAGCTGAGGCTTTCGGTGCAGGTGTTCGATGCCGCCGCCGAGCCCGACGCCCAGGCCGACTTCGCGCTGGTGTGGAAGCCGCCGCAGGAATGGCTGGCCGGCCAGCAGCAACTGCGCGCGGTGTTCAACCTCGGCGCCGGGGTCGACGCCTTGCTGCCGCTGATGCGCTCCCACCTGCCGGAGGTCCCGCTGATCCGCCTGCAGGACGCCGGGATGGGGCGCCAGATGGCCGACTACGTCGCCGAGGCGGTGCTGCACGCCTACCGCCGCATGGACGACTACGCCGCGCTGCAGTCGCGCGCCACCTGGGAGCCGCTGGTGCTGGCGCCGCGTGGCAGCTTCCACGTCGGGCTGCTCGGCCTGGGCCAGCTGGGCATGGCGGCCGCGCGCCGGCTGCAGGCGATGGAATTCCCGCTGCGCGGCTGCACCCGCAGCGGCGTCGCCCCCGCCGGCTGCGACTTCCCGGTGCACTCCATCGACCGGCTGTACGAATTCCTCGCCGCCTGCCGCGTGCTGGTGGTGCTGCTGCCGCTGACCGAGGCGACCCACGGGCTGCTCGACTACGCTGCGCTCGGCCAGTTGCCCCGCGGCGCCTACGTGGTCAATGCCGGGCGCGGCGCGGTGCTGCGCGCCGGCGACCTGCTGGATCTGGTCGAGCAGGGCCATCTCGGCGGCGCTACGCTGGATGTGTTCGAGACCGAGCCGCTGCCGCCCGAGGATGGGTTGTGGCGTCATCCGCGGGTGCGCGTCACCCCCCACGTGGCGGCGCAGACCCTGGTCGGGCCGTCGGCGGCGCAGGTGATGCGCAAGATCGCCGCCCTCGAGCGCGGCGAGACCCCCGGCGGCGTGGTCGACCCCTGGCTGGGGTATTGAGGCCCCTGGCGCATCGACGAAGGAGGAGCGCAGATGAGTACCTTGTTGTCCGGGCTGGCCCGCAACATCGAGTCGGTCGAGGTGGTCGAGGTCGGGCCGCGCGACGGCCTGCAGAACGAATCGACCCCGCTGCCGGCCCAGGTCAAGGTCGAGCTGGTCGACCGCCTGGCCGCCGCGGGCCTGCCGGCGATCGAGGCGGCCGCGTTCGTCTCCCCGCGCTGGGTGCCGCAGATGGCCGATGGCGCGCAGGTGATGGCGTCGATCCAGCGCCGGCCCGGGGTGGTGTACTCGGCGCTGGTTCCCAATGCCCGCGGCATGGAGGCGGCGCTGGCGGCCGGGGTCGACGAGGTGGTGGTGTTCTCGGCGGCCAGCGAGTCCTTCGCCCGGCGCAACATCAACTGCGGCATCGCCGAGTCGATCCAGCGCTTCGAGCCGGTGGCGGCGATGGCGCGCGAAGCCGGCGTGCGGCTGCGCGGCAGCATTTCCTGCGCGCTGGGCTGCCCCTACGAAGGCGCGGTGCCGGCCTCCGCGGTGGTCGAGGTGGTGCAGCGCATGGCCGACCTGGGCTGCCACAGCGTGGACATCGCCGACACCATCGGCGTGGGCACCGCCGGAGCGGTGCAGCAGGTGTTCGAGGCCGCGTCGCGGGTGCTGCCGCTGCAGCGGCTGGCGGGGCATTTCCACGACACCTACGGCCAGGCGCTGGCCAACGTGCTGGCGGCGCTGCAGGTCGGGGTGCGCAGCTTCCATGCCTCGGTGGCGGGCCTCGGCGGCTGCCCCTTCGCGCGCGGCGCCACCGGCAACCTGGCGACCGAGGACCTGCTGTACCTGCTGCACGGCCTGGGCCTGCGCACCGGGGTCGACCTGCAGGCGGTGGTCGACTGCGGCAGCTTCATCAGCGGCGCGCTCGGGCGCGCCAATTCCAGCCGCGCGGCGCGCGCGCTGCTGGCGGCGCGCGGCGCGGCGGGCTGCGAGACGGCCGGGGCGCACTAGAATTCGCCCCCTGTGCCTCGCCGGCCGCCCGCCGGGCCCGGGGGCAGCGCCGCCCCGCAGGGGGATGCCCTTCGCACCATGTCCGCCCCTTTTGCCGCCCGTTGCCTTTCCCGCGCCACGCCCGAGCGCGCAGCGATGCCGCAGCCGGCGCT
>JAKBBQ010000185.1:0-5374 GCA_021808405.1 Pseudomonadota bacterium
TTCAGCGTGCCCGACACCCTGGGCGGCGGCGGGCAGCTGAGCGTCGACCTGTGCTTCCACAGCATCGAGGACTTCTCGCCGGCGGCGGTGGCCTCCAAGGTCGGCGCGCTGCGCGCGCTGCTGCATGCGCGTACCCAGCTGGCCAACCTGCAGACCTACATCGACGGCAAGACCGGCGCCGAGGAACTGGTGTGCCGGCTGCTGCGCGACCCGCAGTGGCTGCAGGCGCTGGCGCAGCGCCGCCCGCCGCCGCCCGCCGCGCCGCCGCTGCCGTCCCCGCAGTCCCCGCAGTCCCCGCAGTCCCCGCAGTCCCCGCCGGCCGGCGCGCAGCCCGGCGACTGAGCCCACGGCCCCGACCTTCGCCGCCCGCCCTGCGACCCCCGGCCCGCCCCAGTCCCTTCCGCCAACCCCTCCGCGCTGCCCGACCGATGTCCGATTGCCCTGCCAGCCCCGCCGCCGCGCCGTTTCCCGGGCGCGCCGGCGACGCCGCCGATCGCCCGCCGCCGCAAGGCGAGCCGCTCGGCGAGCTGATCCTGCGCGAATTCCATCCCCGCGGTCCGGCGCAGCAACTGGCCGTCGAGCAGGCCGTCTGCGCGCTGGCCGAGCAGGCGCTGGCGCACCGCGTCGCGCTCCCCGACGATGCCTATGCCTGCATCGACGCGGTGATCGCCGCGATCGACGCCAGGCTCAGCGAGCAGATCGACCTGATCCTGCACCACCCGAGCTTCCAGCAACTGGAGTCGGCGTGGCGCGGGCTGCACCACCTGGTCAGCCACAGCGAAACCGACGACACGCTGAGGATCCGCGCGATCGACCTCGGCAAGGACGAGCTGCGGCGCAGCCTGCGGCGCTACAAGGGCGTGGCGTGGGACCAGAGCCCGCTGTTCAAGCGCCTGTACGAGGACGAATACGGCCAGCTCGGCGGCCAGCCCTACGGCTGCATCGTCGCCGACTACTACTTCGACCACGGCGCCGCCGACGTCGAGCTGCTGGCGGCGATGGCGCGCGTGGCCGCGGCCGCGCACGCTCCGCTGCTGGCCGGCGCCGCGCCGTCGCTGCTGCAGATGCGCAGCTGGCAGGAGCTGGCCAACCCGCGCGACCTGGCGCGCATCACCGGCAACCTCGACCACGCCGCCTGGAACAGCCTGCGCGACACCGAGGACGCTCGCTATGTCGGGCTGGTGATGCCGCGCTTCCTGGCGCGCCTGCCCTACGGCGCGCGCAGCCATCCGGTCGACGAGTTCCACTTCGAGGAAAGCGCCGACGGCGCCGACCACTCCCACTACGTGTGGGCCAACGCGGTGTACGCGCTGGCCGTCAACATCAACCGCAGCTTCCGCGACTACGGCTGGTGCTCGATGATCCGCGGGGTCGAGTCGGGCGGCACCGTCGAGGGCCTGGCCTGCCACGCCTTTCCCACCGACGACGGCGGCTTCGACATCCGCTGCCCGACCGAGATCGCGATTTCCGATCGTCGCGAGGCCGAACTGGCGCGCGCGGGCCTGATCCCCCTGGTGCATCGCAAGGGAACCGACCACGCCACCTTCCTCGGCGCGCAGTCGCTGCAGCGGCCGCAGGTCTACCCCGACGCCGACGCGACCGCCAATGCCCAGCTGTCGGCGCGCCTGCCCTACCTGTTCGCCAGCACGCGCTTCGCCCATTACCTGAAGGCCATCGTGCGCGACAAGATCGGCTCGTTCAAGGAGCGCGAGGACATGCAGCGCTGGCTCAACGAATGGATCATGGGGTACGTGGACGCCGATCCGGCCAACTCCTCGCAGGCCGCCAAGGCGCGGCGCCCGCTGGCCGCGGCGCAGGTCGTCGTCGAGCCGGCCGACGGCCAGCCCGGCTACTACAGCGCCAGGTTCTATCTGCGTCCGCACTACCAGCTCGAGGGCCTGACGGTGAGCCTGCGGCTGGTGGCGCGCCTGCCGGCGGTCCCCGCGCGCACGTGAGCCTGCGCAGCGCCTCGCCTTCGGTCCCCACAACCCCACAGGAGTGAGCATGGCCCAGGACATCTTTCTCAAGCTCGACGGAGTCGCCGGCGAAGCCCAGGACGCCCATCACAAGGACGAAATCGAAGTGCTCGGCTGGCGCTGGACCATCGTCCAGTCGGGCGCGATGCACACCGGAAGCGGGGGCGGCGCCGGCAAGGCCGAGGTGCACGACCTCGAGTGCCTGCATCACCTGGATCGCGCCAGCCCCAACCTGATGCGCATGTGCCTGACCGGAAGGCATCTGGCGAAGGCGGTGCTCAGCGTGCGCAAGTCCGGCGGCGAGCCGCTGGACTACCTCCGGCTGACCCTGGACGACGTGCTGGTGACCCGCGTCAGCCCGGCGGTCGAGGCCGCCGACGATTCGCGCGGGCGCGAACAGTTCCACCTGAGCTTCGCGCGCGTGACGCAGGAATACCTGGTGCAGACCCAGCAGGGCGGATCGGGCGGCGCGGTCAGCGCCGGCTACGACCTCAAGCGCAACCAGGAGGTGTGATGCCGGCCGCCGCGCCTTCGTCCGCTGCCGTGTCCCGCCCGGCCGCGGTGCCCGCAACCTGCGCGCCTTCGGGCGCCGCGCCCGCCGCCCGGGCGATCGCCGGGCGGCGGCGCAGCTGCCTGCGCGCCGGCAGCGCGGCGCTGCTGTCGGGCATGCTGTCGGCGCTGCTGGGCGCCTGCGCCGGCAGCTCGCCGGAGGACCCCGCGCAGCCGGCGGCGCTGAGGCTGGACCTGCAGATCGACGCCGCCGAGGGTGTCAACCCCGACGCATACGGCCGCCCGGCTCCGATCCTGCTGCGCATCTACCAGCTGCGCAGCCGCGAGCCCTTCGCGACCGTCGACTACTTCCTCCTCGCTGCCGACGAGGTCTCCGCGCTGGACGGCACGTTGCTGCGGCAGCGCGAGGTCGTGCTGCGACCGGGACAGTCCTTGCGGCTGCGCTGCGCCGCCGCGCCGGGCACGCGCGCGCTGGGCGTCAGCGCGGCCTACCGCGACCTGCCGCAGGCGGCCTGGCGCGCCAGCCGCGACGTGCCGCGCTCCGCCACCCACTGGTGGAGCGCCGTGCTGCCGACCCCGGTGCTGCGCGCGCGCATCCGCCTCGACGCCAGGCAGGTGCGCATCGAGGCGGTCGACTGAACATGTCCTGGTACAACAAGGTCAGCTGGAGCGAGGGCTTGTTCCTGCGCCCGCAACTGTTCCAGCAGCAGGAGCGCTACCTGGAGCACCAGGCGCACCTGCGGTGCGAGCCGCTGGGCAGCCTGTTCTGGGGGTTTTCCTCGCTGGCCATCGAAGCCCCGGCACTGGGCCTGGGGCTGCTGCAGCTCGCCCACGCGCGCGGGGTGTGGCCCGACGGTCTGGCCTTCGATATCCCGCGGCTGGCGCCGCCGCCGCGGCCGTTGCGCATCGACTCGCGGAACCTCGGGCAGGACATCGTCCTGGCCTTGCCGGCCTGCACGCCGCAGGCGGTCGAGGTCGGCTTCGACGACCCGCCGCCCGAGGGCGCGCGCTACGGCGTGTTCGAGCGCGAGTTGCAGGACATCAACTCGATCGCGATGGGCGCACGCAGCGTGCAGCTGCTGCATCTGCGCATGCGCCTGCTCGCGCTGCCGGACGTTCCCGACGGCTGGATGAGCCTGCCGCTGGCGCGGGTCGCGTCCGTGCACGCCGATGGCGCGGTGGAACTCGACTCGCGGATGATTCCGCCGCTCAATGTCGTCGGCGCCAGCGAAGCGCTGGTGCGCCGGCTCGAGGAACTGCATGGCCACCTCGGGCAGCGCGCCGCGCAGATCGCCCAAGGCCTGTGCGGGCCCTCGAGGGTGCACGCCGGCGATGTCGCCGACTATCTGCTGCTGCAGCTGCTCAACGGCCACCACAGCCGCCTGGGCCACCTGCTGGGGCTGCGCTGCGTGGCTCCGGAGAGGGTGCACGAGCTGCTGCGCGCCCTGGCAGCCGAGCTGTGCACCTACCTCGACACCCGGACGCGTCGCCCGGAGGGGCTGCCCGACTATCGCCACCGCGATCCGGCCGCCAGCTTCGGGCCCTTGCTGGACCAGCTGCGCGCGTTGCTGCACGCCGCGGTGCGCCGCGGCGCCGAGGCGATCGAACTGCAGTCCCAGTCGCACGGCCTGCGCGTGGCCAGCGTGGCGCCGTCGCTGCTGCGCGAGTTCAGCGCGCTGGTGCTGGCGGCCGGTGCCGACCTGCCCGCCGATGCACTGGCGCAGCAGTTCGTCTCCCAGGCGAAGGTCGGGCCGGTCGACCGACTGGCCGAGCTGGTGCGCCTGCACCTGCCGGGCATCGGCCTGCGCGTGCTGCCGGTGGCGCCGCGGCAATTGCCCTTTCACGCCGGGCAGGTCTACTTCCAGCTCGAAACCGACAGCGCGCTCTGGCAGCACATGCTCGGCCATGGGGGAATCGCCGTCCACATGGCGGTGGAGTTCCCCGGGCTGGCGTTGCAGCTGTGGGGCGTGCGCTGAGGCGGCCCGCGATGTCGCGCCAGCTGATCGTCGAGGGTGATGGCATCGACCACGGAGGACAGGTGCTGGCGGGCTGCCCGCGCAACCGGATCGACGGGCGGGCGATCGCCCGCCTGGGCGACCCGGTCTGGTGCCTGCGGCATGGCGCCACGGTGATCGCCGAGGGATGCGCCAGCGCCTGCATCGATGGCCGCCCGCTGGCGCTGGAAGGTCACAGGACCGCGTGCGGCGCCACGCTGATCGGCAGCAGCGGAGCCTTTGTCGAATGAGCCGCGAAGACCGCGTCGCCGCAGCTTGGCTCGATGATGCCGGGGTCGAGCTGGGTGGCCCGGCGCTCGAGGCGCTGCAGCAGCCGTCCGACGCCAGCGACTGGCAACTGCTGCGACTGCGGGGCAGCGAGGCGATGAACAGCCTGTACCGCTACGAGCTCTGGCTGCGGCATCCGCGGCTGCCCGGCGACCTGCGCCCGCTGCTCGGCCGCGAGCTGCGCGTCGGCCTGCGCTGTGCCGCCGAGGCCGCGCTCAGCCCCGTCGGCGACGCCAGCCCCGTGCGTCACCTGTGCGGCGTGGTGGCCGAGGTGCGCCACCTCGGAGCGTCCGCTTGCGGTGCTTCGCAGGCGCAGTGGGTGCTGCGGCCCTGGGCGCATCTGGCGCAACTGCGGGTGGCCAGCCGAATGCACCAGCAGCGCAGCGTGGTCGAGGTGCTGCAGCAGGTGTTGCGGGGCTATCCCTGGCAGTGGGAACTGCGCCTGCAGCGCAGCTATCCCCGGCTCGACTACCTGGCGCAGTTCGACCAGTCCGACTGGGACTTCGTGCAGTACCTGTGCGGACGCTGGGGACTGCATTACCACTTCGAGCATCATCGCGGCGGCCATCGGCTGGTGATCGGCGACGGCCCGCATGCCTTGCGCGC
>JAKBBQ010000185.1:5384-7066 GCA_021808405.1 Pseudomonadota bacterium
CTTGAAGGCCTTCAGTCGCTCTGCGATACTGCCCCGACTCGGATGCCCGCTGTGGCACGCTGAGTACCGTGTAGCTCAGCCTGTCCGGGCTGTGGACCTACACCACGTCGCGGGACGCGACCGCCCGCATGCCTTGCGCGCACAGCCGGTGGCCGGCCACGCCGACCCGCCGCTGCGCTGCGCGGCGGCGTCCGCCGACGCGCCGGCGCTGCACCACCTGGGCGAGCAGGTGGCGCTGGGCGTGCGGGCGTGGGAAGGGCGCAGCCAGCCCGAATGCAGCCCGCGCGACGCCAGCGATTGGCGCGCTTGCGTGGCCGCGGGCTCGCCGCCGGCCTACGGGACCATCGAGCGCTGGCGCGGCAGCGACGGCATCGGCCTGCATCGGGGTGACAGCGCGAAGGCCCGCGGCACGTCGGCAGACCGCGACGCCGACGAGCAGCTCAACCGCATCCGCCTGCGGCAGGCACGCCACGGTTGCCGGCTGCTGCGCGGCGCCGGCCCGCTGCCGGGGCTGTGTGCCGGGCATGTGCTGCGCCTTCGCGCGCCGCAGCTCGCCGCCGGTCCGCAGCGCGCCGAGTCCGAAGGCGCCAGCCACTTCGTGCTGGCCACCCGCCTGGATTGGCGCGCCGACGACGACCCCGCGACCGGACGTGCGACCGGCCGCGCGACCACGGTCCGGATGGACTTCGACGCGGTCGCGCTGGCCGACGGGGTCGAGCCCGCGCCGCCGTGGCCGCGCGCGCGCGTCGCGGGCACCCAGACCGCGACGGTGGTCGACGCCGGCGCGCCGCTGCCCGACCACGCGCAGTCCATCGACTCCCTGGGGCGCGTGAAGGTGCGCCTGCACTGGGCGGCGGGCCAGCCCGATGCCGCCACCTGCTGGTTGCGCGTGGCGTGGCCGGCGGCCGGCGACGGCTTCGGCAGCGCCGCGTGGCCGCGTGCCGACGACGAAGTCCTGATCGAATACCTGGACGGCGACCTCGATTACCCGCTGTGCATCGGCGTGGTGCGCAATGCAGCCCATGCACCACCCTGGGAGCTTGCGCAGGCGCGGGCGCTCGCCGGCTGGAAGACCCGCGAAACCCAGTGCGGCGAAGCCGCCTCCGGGCTGGCCGCCACCAACCATCTGCTGCTCGACGATACCCCGGGCGGGCTGCAGGCCCAGCTGGCGTGCAGCGCCGACGACAGCGCGCTGTGCCTCGGGCGCCACGTCGCCGTGGGCGACAGCGGCCAGCGCCAGCCGGCGCGCGGCGAAGGCGCGGAACTGCGCACCGGAGCAGCCGGCGCGCTGCGCGCCGCGCGCGCGCTGCTGGTGCTCGGCGCGGTCGCCGGCGAGGCGGCGCAGGCGCTGCTGCTGCCGCTGCAGGCCTGCCGCCAGCGCCTGCTGCTGGGGTTGCGCGCGCGCCTGCGGCTGCGCCGCAGCGGTGCCGCAGGGGGCTGGCCGGACGGCGCGCCGCGGCACGAGCTCGAGGCCGATGTCGGCGCGCTCGCGCCCGCGCCGGCCAACCCGGCAGGCGACGCGGTGCTGGCGCTGCGCGCCGATCGCGCGCTGCTGGCGGCCAGCGCGGGCGACCTCGCGCTGGCCTCGCAAGCGCACCTGGCGTGCAGCGCGCAGCGCGACCTGAGCGCGTTGGCGCTGCGGGGCATGCAGCTGCACGCCGCAGGCGGCGTGCGTCTGGACG
>JAKBBQ010000186.1 GCA_021808405.1 Pseudomonadota bacterium
CGACGTGGCCAGCACGATGTACAGGAAGCTGGTCATCGCGATCAGCACGATGCGCCCCACGTCGCTGATTCCGAACCAGATCAGCATCACCGGGATGAAGGCCAGCGCGGGAACCGGTCGCAGGAAGCCGAACAACGGACCGAGCAGGCGGCCGACGTACTTGTTGTAGCCCATCATCAACCCGATGGGAGTGGCCAGCGCCGCGCCGATGAAAAAGCCCAGCAGCACCCGCCGCACGCTGGCGGTGATCTCGTCGATCAGCGGCACGCCCTCGTAGCCGTGCAGCACCAACTTGTGGAAGCTGCGCGCGATGCCGGCAGGCGATCCGATGTACTTCGACGGCAGGAAGGGGATGTGGGGCAGAGCGAACTGCCAGAAGGCCACCAGGAACACCACCAGCATCGCCGGGTACAGCGGTGAATCGCGGAACGGATGGCCGCGCTTTTCGCGGCGCTTCACCCGCTGCAAGGAGCCGGTCGGGTTGTCGGGCATGCCTGTGTCTCCTGATATTCCTGATCGCCTACCAACTGTCGACGAACCTGAGGATTGTCTTCATTCCAAGCTCGACCCTGTATAGGTGAAACACCCTCCGGAAGCCGCCTCACGCCGGCGGCGCGGCTTGCGGGCCGTCGAGGACCATCACGCAATCGACCGCGGTCGCTCCCTGCGGCCCGACGAGCACCGGGTTCAAGTCGAGTTCGGTCAGCCATGGCCGCATCGCCGCCGCCCACACCGAAAGCCGCGACAGCAACCCGGCCAGCGCGACGCGGTCGACCGCAGGCGCGCCGCGCACTCCGTCGAACAGCGCGCGCATGCGCAACTCCTCCAGCATGGCCAGCGCCTCGGCCTGGCTGAAGGGGGCGAGGCGGAAGGTCACGTCCTTGAGCACCTCGATCAGCACGCCGCCGATTCCCACCATCACCACCATGCCGAAATGCGGGTCGCGCTGCACTCCGATCGCCAGCTCCATCTGGCCGGAGCTCATCGGCTGCACGATCACGCCCTCCAGCCTGGCCTGCGGCCTGGCCGCTGCCGCGCGCCGCATCAAGGTCGCGAAGGCATCGCGCACGGCCTGCTCGTCGCGCAGGTTGAGCAGCACCCCGCCGACCTCGGTCTTGTGGGTGATGTCGGGGGACTCGATCTTCAGCACCACCGCGCCGCCGAAGCCGCGCCAGGCGGCCACCGCCTCGTCGGCGCTGCGCGCCAGCGCGACCGCGGCCATCGGCACCCCCGCGGCCTGCAGCCGCGCGCTGGCCTGCAGCGTGGGCTGCACGCCGGGCTGCCACCGCGAAGCCGACGACGGTGCCTCGATCTGCCGCACCGCCGCCTGCAGGCTCGCGCGTTCGTCGCGCCGGCCCGCCGCCAGGCGACGCCTCTGGTGGTAGCGCACCAGGGCCGCGACGGCCTCGACCGCCCGCTCGCCCGCGCCGAACACCACGATGCCCTCGGCTCGCAGCCGCCTCAGCGCGTCGGGCGGAGCGGCGACCCAGCACACGACAAAGGGCTTGGTGGTGCGGTCGCGTATCTCCTGGAAGATCGGCACCAGCAGATCGACATAGGCGGTCATCAACTGCAGCCAGACGATCGCCACATCCACCTGCGGGTCCTGCAGCAGCGCGATCACCGACTCGCGCAGCAGGTCCGGGTTGCCGACGAACTGCCCGGTCACGTCCACCGGATTGTTCGACGAGCCGAACGCAGGCAGCACCGCGGTCAGCGCGGCGCGGGTCGGCGGCGCGAGTTCGGGCACCTGCAGCCCGAGTTCCTCGGCGCGGTCGGCCATCATCACCCCCGCGCCGCCCGACTGGGTCGCGATGCCCAGGCCCCCGCCCTGCGGCGCGCGCTCCGAACACAGCGCCTCGAGCATGTCGAGCATCTGCTCCTCGTTGCGCGCGCGCAGCACCCCATGCTGGCGCAGCAGCGCGTCGAACACCTCGTCGCCCACCGCCAGCGAGCCGGTATGCGAGGCGGCGGCGCGCGCCCCGGCGGCCAGCCTTCCGACCTTGGTCAGCACCAGGGGCTTGCCGAGTTCGGCGCAGCGCTCGGCCAGCCGGATCAGGCCTTCGCCGTCGCGGATGCCTTCCAGGTAGCCGGCCGCGACGCGGATTCGCGGATCCTCGATCACCGACAGCATCAAGTCGCTGAACGGCACCCCGGCCTCGTTGCCGGTGTTGATGAAATAGCCCAGGCCCAGTCCGCGCTGGGTGGCCAGCGCGGCGATCGCGGTGCCGAAGGCCCCGGACTGGGTCACGAAGGCCACCGGGCCGGCCGAGGTGGGACCATCGGCGTACTGGCTGAAGGTGGCGTAGACCTTGTCGAAGGCGTTGACGAAGCCCAGGCAGTTGGGGCCGCAGAAGGCCACCCCATGCTCGTCGGCGCAACGGCGCAGCCTTTGTTCCAGCAGCTTGCCGTCGGCGCCCATTTCGCCGAAGCCCGAGCTGAAGATCACCGCGGCGCCGATGCCCCGCCGGCCCAGCGCGGCGATGCAGGCCTCGACCTCGCGCGCCGGCAGCGCGATGATCGCCAGGTCGGCCGCCTCGGGCAGCGAGGCCACGTCGGGATGGCAGGCCAGCCCGGCGATTTCGGTGTACTTGGGGTTGACCGGGTAGATGCGCCCGGCGTAGCCCTTGTCCAGCAGGTGCTTGAGCGGCCGGCCGTTGACCTTGCCGAACTGCGGGCTGGCGCCGATGATGGCGATGGAATGCGGCCGCAGCAGCCGCTCCAGGACGCTGCGCTGCGACGGCTGTGCGGGGACGGTAGAGGTGGTAGTCATCGAGCCCAGGGGCGACAGGTACGAGGATCGAAGGGCATCAGGAAGCGAACGCCGACAGCCCGGTCTGCGCCCGTCCCAGCACCAGCGCGTGGATGTCGTGGGTGCCCTCGAGGGTGTTGACCGTTTCCATGTTCATCAAATGGCGGATCACGTGGTATTCGTCGGAAATTCCGTTGCCGCCATGGATGTCGCGGGCCACCCGGGCGATGTCCAGCGCCTTGCCGGCGCAGTTGCGCTTGAGCAGCGACACCATTTCGGTGCTCGCCTGCCCCGCGTCGCGCAGCCTGCTGACGTGCAGGCAGGCCAGCAGGCCCAGCGCGATCTCGGTCTGCATGTCGGCGAGCTTTTTCTGCACCAGCTGGTTGGCCGCCAGAGGCCGTCCGAACTGCTTGCGGTCGATGGCGTACTGGCGCGCCGCCTGCCAGCAGAACTCGGCCGCGCCCATCGAGCCCCAGCAGATGCCGAAGCGCGCATTGTTCAGGCACGCGAACGGGGCCGCCAGGCCGCGCGCGTCGGGCAGGCGCTGCGACTCCGCGACGAACACGTCGTCCATCAGGATCTGTCCGGTGGGCGACGCACGCACCGAGAACTTGCCCTCGATCTTGCTCGTCGCCAGGCCCTTGGCGCCGCGCTCGAGAATGAAGCCGCGCACCGTGCCTTCGTCGTCCTTGGCCCACACGACCATCAGGTCGGCGATCGGCGCGTGGGTGATCCAGGTCTTGGTTCCGCTCAGCCGCCAGCCGCCGTCGACCCGCCGCGCGCGGCTTTTCATCGAGCCGGGATCGGAGCCGTGGTCGGGCTCGGTCAGCCCGAAGCAGCCGAGCAACTCGGCACGCGCCATCGCCGGCAGGTAGCGCTCGCGCTGCTCCTGGCTGCCGAACAGGTAGATCGGGGTCATCGCCAGCGTGGTCTGCACCCCCAGCGCCGAGCGGTAGCTGGTGTCCACGCGCTCGAACTCGCGGGCGATGAGCCCGTAGCCGACGTAGCTGATCCCGGCGCACCCGAAGCCCTGGATGGTCGCGCCGAGGAAACCCAGCTCGGCCATCTCCTTCATCACCTCGACATCGAAGTGCTCGTGGCGATTGGCCTCGACGATGCGCGGCGCCAGCCGCTCCTGCGCGTAGGCCCGCGCGGTGTCGCGGATCATGCGCTCCTCGTCGCTCAGCAGCGAATCGATCTGCAGCGGATCGTCCCACTGGAAGCGCGCGTCGCGCATCGCCGCCTTGCGCAGGCTGGCGGCGTCGGGAATCGGATGGCTCATGATCCGCCGCTCGGCGCGGGCTGCTCGGCCAGCGGACGGAACTTGGGGACCCCCGCTTCGGCACTGATGTCCTCGCAGTGCACCTGCACCCGCATTCCGACGCGGATGTCCTCGGGCCGGCAATCGGTCACCTGGGCGTACATGCGCGCGCCGTCGTCGAGGTCGATCAGGCACAGGATCACCGGCAGGTCGGACTCCCAACCCTGGTAGTTCATCGCCACGGTGTAGGAGATGGTGTACGAATACACCGTGCCGTAGGGCTGGGCGGGCGTCCAGTCGAGCGCGCGGCTGCCGCACTCGATGCACCAGGGCTTGGGGTGGAAGTTGAAGGTCCCGCAGTCCCTGCAGCGCTGCAGGAGGAAGCGCCCCTGCTTGGCCGCGGTCCAGAACGCACGCGTCTGGTCGGTGATCTCAGGCAGCGGTTTGGGTGGCAAGGTCTGGCTCATCGGTTCACGGCTCCGTCCCGAGGATGAGGGAAATGCAGCTGCGGCCCGGGCGCCCGTACGGGATACCGCCGAAACCGCAGGCCGCGGCGATGCGAGCGTCCTTGACCTGACGCTCGCCGGCTTCGCCGCGCAACTGGATGACCGACTCGACCACCGGCGAGAAGCCGCCGATCGCCCCGCCGGGCTGGCCGCCCGAGAGCTGGCCGCCGTCGGTGGACACGGGGAAGTCGCCGTGGTAGCGAGTGTCGTGTTCGTCGATGAATCGACCGCCCTCTCCCTTCTTGCAAAAGCCCCAGTCCTCCAGGCTCATCATCGCGACAAAGGGGTAGTCGTCGTAGGGCAGGAACAGGTCGACGTCGGAGTGCCCGACACCGGACATGGCCATCGCCTGCGGCGCGGACCTGGCGAAACCGGTGGTCGTCACGTCGGGCAGGCTGCGCGAGCCGTGGTAATAGTTGTTGGTTTCACCGAAACCGCGCAGGAACACCGGCTTGTCGGTGAGCTTGCGGGCGGTCTCGACCGAGGTCACGACGTAGGCCAGCCCGCCGTTGACAATGGGCACGCAATCGAACAACCGGATGGGGTAGGACAGCATCCGCGACGCCATGTAGTCGTCCAGCGTGTAGGGCTTGCGGTAGATCGCCCCGGGGTGGAACGACGCGTTGTAGCGGGTCGATACCGCCAGCTTGCCGAGTTGCTCGAATCGCAGCGACGGGTACTGGTGCATGTAGCGGGTGAGCATCAGCGCGAACTGCGCGGTCGCCCCCATGACCCCGAACGGTCCCTGGAAGTCCCAGTAGACGCCACGCGTGCGCTCGGGCGACAGCGGCAGCCCCGGCGCCGCCGAAGGAATGCTCAGCGGCGTGTCGGCGCCGATCACCAGCATGCGGTCGATGATCCCGGCCTTGATCAGCGCCGCCGCGCGGATGAGCATCGACGAGGCCGAGGCGCCGCCCTGGTCTGCGCGCAGCAGCACCTGCGGGCTGATTCCCAGGTTCTCGGCGGTCGCCGCCGACCAGTTCACCGTGTGGGCGGCCTCGGCGTGGGCGATTCCCAGCCCCTGGCCGTCGAAATCGTTCTTGCTCAGCCCGGCATGCTTGAGCGCCAGGTCGGCCGCCCATGCAATGTATTCGTCGACGGTCAAGACCGGTTCGCCGGGCTTGACCCGGCTGTAGGGTGTCCGCCCGACGCCGACAAGGGCCACTTCGGATCGCATGGACATAAAGCGGGGTTCCTTTCGAGTAAGCCGGGGCCGGAGCGCACCACCGGCGATCCGGATTTCCCGCGGCACAATGCCGGACGCGACGGCGGCGGGCCGCGTCGGCCGCGGCCTGGCCGCCCGGCGCCGGCGCGGCAGCCCGTGGGTCACGAGCTGCAGACCATGCTAGACCCTGCGCGTGGCCGCGCGAAGTTTCGATCCCGAATCGGGACTATTGATATTCGGAATAGACCCCAGTCCGGGTTGCCGCCCCCGCCCGACGAGAGCCATCACGAGACGGCGATGGTTCGGCCCCGCCAGACCGGAAATGGAAGAGTGCGAGCGCGAAGCAGCCGCTTGCACGCCGGCGCGACAAGCCGCGCCGGCTGCACCTGCAATTCCCCGTCCGCCCCGAGCCCTGCGCATGCCGCCCGAAACCCAGCCATACCTGGCCGCGACGATCGAGCGCATTCGCCTGCTGCGCGACGGCGTGCAGGCCTTCCCGGCGATGCTCGAACTGATCGCCCAGGCGCGCGAGGAAGTGCTGTTCGAGAACTTCATCTTCGCAGGCGACCGCACCGGGCGCATGTTCGCCGACGCACTCGCTGCGGTGGCGCGCCGCGGCGTGGCCGTACACGTGCTGTACGACCCGGTGGGCATGTGGATGGTCAAGGGCGGGTCGATCGCCGGCGTGCTGCGGCGCGAAGGCGTGCAGGCACGGCCGTTTCGCCCGCTGTCGCCACTCGCGCCGTGGACGCTATGGCGGCTGCGTCATCGCGACCACCGCAAGACGCTGACCGTCGACTCCACGAACTGCGTGGTGGGCGGACTTTGCATCAGCGACAACTGGTCGCCGCCGTCGCAAGGCGGACAGGGCTGGCGCGACACCGCGCTGCAGGTTCGCGGCGCGGTCGCCCCCCAGGTACGCGAGGCGTTCTGGAACATGTGGCGCGACGGCGGCGTCGACGCGACGCGCGGGCGCCTGCCCGCGCTCGCCGGGGCCCTTCCCCCCAGCGCCTGGGTGTTGTGCGACCGCCCCGGCGCCGAGCGGGTCGAGCACGCCTATGCCTGGCTCGCACGACACGCGGGTCGCTGCCTGGACATCGCCGACGCCTACCTGGTGATGCCACGCCCGGTCGTCGCCGAACTGCGCGCGGCCGCGAGGCGCGGCGTGCGAGGGCGCATCCTGACGCCCCACCACAACAACCACGCCGTAGCCGCGGCAGCGGCACGCGCCCTCTACCAACCCCTGCTCGACGCCGGGATCGAACTGCACGAGTGGCGCGGCAGCATGCTGCACGCCAAGACCGCGGTGATGGACGGCCGCATCAGCCTGGTCGGCTCGAGCAACCTCGACCCGCTGTCGATG
>JAKBBQ010000187.1 GCA_021808405.1 Pseudomonadota bacterium
CGTGATGTCGCCGCGGCGCAGCGCGCCTCGGGCGGCGTGCGCGGCGGCGCGCAGCGCCGGCAGGCCGGCGCGCAGCTGCAGCCGCCGGCGGCGCAGCAGCGCCAGCTCGCGCAGCGCCTGGTCGACCTCGGCCTGCGCCTGGTCGAGACGCACCTGGTAGGCGTCGTACAGCTCGCGGCGGGTCGCTCGCTGCACGGCGATGCGCCCGCGGGCGCCGTTGAACAGCGGAAGGTTGAAACGCACGCCGAAGCCGATGGTGTTGACGTCCGTGGTGTCGCGGGCGCGGGTGAAGCCCACGCTGATCGACGGGAACTGCGCCAGCACGGCCTCGCGCAACGACTGTTGCTGGCTCGCGTAGCCGGCGCGCAGCGCGCGCAGGTCGGGCCGGATGTCGGCCAGCCGCGCCAGCGCCGCGCGCGCCTGGCGCGCGGAGTGCTCCGGCAGACGCGGCAGCCGGCCCAGTCGCAGCGGGACGGCGGTGTCGAGGCCGAGCAGGGCATGCAGCTGCGATTGCCAGGCCAGGCCGCTGCGCTGCCCGCTCGCGATGCGCTGCTCGATCGCCTGCACGGCCACCAGCCGGGCATCGGCGTCGGTGCGCGGCAGGTTGCCGGCGGCCGCCGCGGCGCGGCTGCGCTGGAGCTGCAGCCGCGCCAGCGCCAGCTCCGCGCGCAGCAGCCGCTGCTGCCGGCGCAGCCCGGTCAGGCGGGTGTAGAGCAACTGCGCCTGCGAGGCCGTCTGCCACTCCTGCCACAGCAGTTGCAGGTCGACGCTGCGCACATGCGCGCGCGCGGCGGCCTGCGCGGCCGGGCGGGTGAGCAGGCTGCCGAGGTCGAAGTCCAGGCCGTAGCTGAAGGCCGTGCTGGTCGCGCCGGCGCTGTTTCCCGGGTAGTCGCGCGAGGTCGACAAGCGCGGATCGGGCAGCAGGCCGGCGGCGAAGGCCTGGGCGCGCGCCACGCCGAGTCGATCGCGCTCGACGCGCAGCTGCGGGTTGTTGAGCACCGCCAGCGCGGCCACCGCGGCCATGTCCAGCGGGCGCCGCGGGTCGATCGTCTGGCTCGCCAGCCGCGGTAGCGGGATGCTGCCCGGATCGACCTGCAGTTGCGCCAGCGCGTGCGCCGAATCGGCGCCGCGGGCCAGCGGGCGCGGCGCGTAGCCGGCGCAGCCGCCGAGCGCCAGCAGCAGCGCCGCCAGGCTGGCCGCGGCGCTCAGTCGCCTGGCGCGCAGGCGCTGCGCGCGGGCGCGCAGCACGAAACGCGCAAGCAAGGGCTGCGTCGCGCGCTGGCGCGGCGCTTCGGGGGCAGCGGCCATGTCGGGGTTCCGTTCGAGGGAACCCCAGCCTAATCGCTTCGACTTAGGCTCGACTTAGTCCGGGTGTCGGCGCATCAGGGCCTGCGCGCGACCAGGTAGGCCATGCGCTCGACCGCGTTCATCTGGCCTTGCTCCCAGGTCTGACGCAGCAGGCCTTCGAGCAGCTGGGCTTCCTGCGGGGTGCATTCCCAGTCAAGCACGTCGCGCAGGCTGGTCGCGAAGGGGTGGGGGGTGTGGCGGGAGAAACTGTCCCAGTCCGGCGCCAGGCTGGGCCCGCAGTCGATATGCAGCTCCAGGTGCGCGTGGGCGAAGCCGGCGCCCAGGGTCCAGGCGTACAGGTCGCGCTCGGAGAAATTGCAGTGGCTGCACGCGGCCAGTTCCTCCGGCGTATCGGGGAACTGGCGGGCGCGCCATCGGTGCAGCAGGCCGAGCAGCCGCGCCGCCTCGCCGCCCTCGCCGCCATCGCCCGCCGCATCCAGCGCGCTGCGCTCGGCGCAGGACGCCAGCGCCTCGTCGCGGAACACCGGCTCGGCCAGCGACAGCGTCGAGCCCGGGCGCAGCACGCGATGGAATTCGGCCAGCGCCAGCGGCTTGTCGGGCACATAGGCCAGCGCCGCCCGGGTCGCCACCGCGTCCAGGCTCTGGTCGGCCACCGCGGCCAGGCCGCCGCCGTCGAGCGGCACGAAGCGGCAGCGCGGGTACACCCCGGCGGCCTGCGCGCGCTCGCTGGCGCGCCGCAGCAATTCGGCCGAGGTGTCGGCGAACACCACCTGCACTCCCGGCCAGCGCTGCAGCGCGCGCAGGCCCAGCGCACCGTCGCCGCAGCCGAAGTCCAGCAGGCTCGCTGCCTGGTGCAGCAGCAGCGGCTGCAGCGCGCGCTCGACGAACTGCGCCACCCGCGCCTGGATGCGCAACTCGTACTGCGGATCGCCGGCGCTGCGCGAGTCGAGCAGCCAGTCGGCCCAGGGGTCCTCGACCGCGTCGGTTGGCAGGCGCCGGTTCATCGTGCGCTCGCTCAGTTGTCCAGCGAGATCTTCTGCACATCCCCGGTGGCGGGGTCGAAGGTCACCTCGACCTTGACCCCGTCGCCGAAGCCGGCCGGGATGGTGGTGCCCACCGGGATGCTCAGGGTGTTGCCCGACAGCATGAAGGTCGAGGTCACTGTCGCGACGCCTTGCGTGGTGGTCAGGCTGCTGCCCTGGCTCCAGTCGTACACCCGGCCCGAGATGTCCTGCGTCTGGCCGCTGCCCGAGCCCGACGGCAGGAAGTTGATCGTGTAGGCGGTCACGCCGCCGCCCTGGTAGACGCCTTCGATTTCCACCGCCGCGTTGGCGACCAGGGCGTTGCCGGGGGGGGCGTTGGAGTAGGCCGCGTTGGCCGCGATGGTGACATTCACCTGCGTCGGATTGGCCTGGTCGGTCTGCCAGTTCAGCACGAAGTGGCTGGCGTCGGTGACGCTCTGCACCGTTCCCTCCATGTCCACCGTCTCGCCGCTGGGCACCGAGGACAGGACCTGCACGCTGCTGGCGGAGATCACGTTGCCGGGAGCCGCGGTGACCTGGGCCTGGGTCTGCGGGCCCTTGACGTCGACATAGACCCCGTTGCCGAGCAGGTTGCAGGTCGCGGTGTTCGCCGCGTTGCCGCAGAACACCGACGCGTCGACCGGAACCCCGCGCACCTGGAAGTTGCCGGTTCCGACGAAGCCGGTGATCGTTCCGTGCAGCTCGACCACCGCCGGGTTGGAAGCCGAGTACGGGGTGATCTGGTGGGCGACCAGGGTGCCGTGGCCGTCGCCCACTCCGCTGACCACCGCGTATTCGCCCTGGGCCAGCGCCGGCACCGTGGTCATCGATGTGGTGTCGACCGGGATTCCCGACAGCGTGAATCCGTTGGCGCTCACCGAATACACCACCCCGGCGGCCTGCACCGCCGCGGTGGTCGCTCCCAGGCCGTGCACCGTCACGGTCCACTGGCCGCCGCTGTGGGCCGCGTACACCAGCTCGCCGTCGGCCAGGCTGGCGCCGGCCGGCTGGACCGTCGTGCCCGCCAGCGGCACCGTGGCGGTGCCGACGTCGAAGGCATTCGCGCCCAGGTTGGAGACCACCCCGGTCACGCGGGTCAGCGTGGTGGTCGACGGCAGCTGCTCGATCAGCGTGGCCCAGATGTACGGCCCGCTGCCGTCCTCGCCGTAGGCGCCGTGCACCTCGGCCACGTTGCCGGCCGCCACCGGGGTGCTTCCCGACGACAACCCGGTGAAGCCCGAGTAGAAGGTCACCGGTCCCTTGGCCGGGTCGGTGTTGACCAGCACGCGCTCGCCGTCGACCGTCAGCGCGCCGTTGTTCACGTCGACCGAATTCACCGTCCCGTTGATCTCGGGCTGGATCAGCAGGGTCTGCGGCTGGTTGGCCGAGTCGATCTGCGCCAGCTCGACGCGCGCTCCGAGTTCCACCGACTGCGAGGTGGTCGGCACCGCGTCGGCGCTGCCCGAGGCGGTGTAGTAGCTGGGAGTGGAACTGCTGTAGGTGGTGCCGTCGACGATCACGCTGCCCAGGCCGATCACCGTGCCGAAGGTCATTCCGGTGCCGCCGGTGCCGACCCCGCCGCCGACCAGCGCGACCGCGGCGCCGCCTCCGCAGGAACCGAGGGACAAGGCCACGCCCGTCGCGGCCGCCAGCAGGACCGCGCGCCAGGCGCTGTTCACAAGGGCTTTGCTCACAACCGTTCCTTCGATGGGCGTGATGGGCTCGGGCCTGCGCCGCGGGCGGCTGCCGCCGGCCGCCGCCGGGGCGGCGCGGGCGCGCGGGCATCCGGGTCGTTCCAGTAATAGGCGCCGAAGCGCATGCGGCCATGGGCCGCGCGGTCGGCGCGGTCGCCTTCCAGGCATCGTAGGGCCTCGGCGACCATGCGGTCGCGGCTTTGCGCCCACAGCTCGCGCGCCAGTTCGGCCAGCCGGTCCATCGAGGCCCGGCTCAGGCCGTCGGCGAACACGCTTTGCTCCAGCCTGGGGGAATCGGGCCCCAGGTTGGCCACCGCGGCCGCCGCGTGGTCGGCGAGGTTCATTCCGAACAGCTCGATGAGTTGCTGGATGTCGCCGTGGGGTACGTAGCCGTCGTGCCTGGGCACCACGTACTCGACCCCCTTGCGCAGGCTCAGCTCGACCAGCCCCAGGCGGGCCATTTCCTGCAGCACGCTGAAGGGATGGATGTCCTGCGTCACCTCGCGCGCCAGGGCCTCGAAGGACGGCGCCGGGCCCAGCCGCCGCAGCGCCTTGGGGCGGCGCCTGCGATCGCGGTAGCCGGGCAGCGCGCTCCAGCGCGCGTAGACCTGCGAGCTGAGCGGGATCGCCGACTGGCCCTGCGCGCGGCGCGCCTGCGCGCGCCACTGCCTGACCTCCTTGCGGTGCACTCCGGACAGCAGGCTGAGCGCCGAATCGGTGTCGGCGGCGCCGCTGCGCAGCATCTGCTCGTGCGCCTGCTGCAGGAAGATCCGCCGCAACTCGGCGCTGGCCCGGGGATAGTCGATTCCGGCGTCGAGCAGCAGCCGGCACAGCGGCGCCTGCACCCGCGACCACGCCTGCAGCACCTCGCTCGAGGCGGCGGCGGCCCGTGCCGGGCTGGGTTTCGGTGACAACGGTGTGGCGAGGCGCGCCATGGTCGGGTGGGGCGTGGGCGTTCGGCGATCGGGCAGGGGTACTGTAGCAGCAAAGGTATTGACTGGGAAGTTTTCCCATCTATGATGGCGACCAGGCAACACCCCTCGAACCGCGCAGCCGAGCGGCGCGCCGTTGCCCTCCACCGATCCCAGGGAGTCCATGATGCAACACCGATCTCATCCCCTTCGCCTGCGTTTTGCCCTGCTTCCGGCCGCCGCGGCGGTCGCCCTCGCGCTGGCCGGCTGCGGCGGCGGAGGAGGCGGCGGCCCGGTCTCGAGCGCCACGCCGACCTCGTTCAGCGGCGCGGCGATCGACGCGCCGATCGCAGGCGCCACCATCACCATCACCTCGGGTGCCCCGCTGGCCGACGGCGGCCAGTCGATCGGCAGCATCACCGCCGACGGCCAGGGCGGCTTCTCGGTCACGGTGAACCTGCCCAGCGCCGCCGGGGTGCCGATCTTCGCCAACGCCGCGGCCCCGGCCGCGGCCGCCGGCGCGACCCCGCTGGAGCTGGCCAGCTACCTCGGGCAGTCCGACGCGCTGGCGGCGGTCGGCGCGCTGACCACCTCCAACCTGCCCGATCTGGACATCAGCCCGGTGACCACCGCGGCGCTGGCGGTGTACGCGGCGACCAACCACAACAGCTTCGCCGCGCTGACCCCGGCCGCCTACGCGCTGACCCTGTCGACCTACCGCAACGACATCCTGGCCATCGCGGCCGCGGTGAAGGCTGTCGGCGACGACCTGTGCACCCCCGCCCAACCGATCAGCTCGACCAGCGACCTGGCGCTGCAGATCGCGCAGAACGCCAAGCTGAGCTCGACCAACACCGCGTCGACCACGCTGGCGACCGCCGCCGCCTACCTCGGCGGCAGCTGCTCGGCGCTGCCCGCGCTGCAGATGGCCATCCTGGCCGACTCGCGCTTCGCCCCGGAGCTCGACCTCGGCGACCTGATCGAGGCCAACGTGCAGTCGGTGGTTCCGGGCAGCTACCAGCTGCAGTCGGTGATCGCCGAGACCACGGTATTGCAGACCATCAACACCGTGGCCGGCAGCACCCCCGGCGGCACGACGACTTCCACCGCCAACCCGGCCGAGGTGTTCGTCGACGACACCATCCAGGTCGATGCCTCCGGCAACGTCACCTCGGGGGACAACCAGGTGTCGGGCACGCTGTACGGCAACCTGCTGAGCCTGCAGGTCAAGGACGGCAACGGCAACGTCTACCAGTTGCGCGCCAAGGTCGGCTCTCTGCCCACGGCCTTGAGCAGCGGCCAGCAGGCCTACAGCGTGCAAGGCGGCGGGATCAACACCGCCGACCAGGCGCTGACCCTGTTCAACGCCGACCTGGTGCCGGTGGCTGCCGGCGGCGCCGCGGCGGCACCGACCTGGAACGCCTACTGGACGGCCTCCGGAGCGCCCACCGGAATGGGTTCGGAAGACAGCGGGATCAAGGGCTGCGCCACCGGCCAGCTCGCGCTGCGCTTCGACCTCAACACCGTGTTCCCGCAGGGCAGGCACTCCGACGACGCGCTGGGCTCGCTGGCCGAATGCGTGGCTCCGACGGTGGGCAGCGCGTCGACCTCGTGGACCATGGTCACCGCGGCCTCGACCTACAACCAGTTCAACGAGGACCACGACGGCTGGGTGTTCAACATGTCGGGCGCGAGCCTGAGCCAGACCGGCCAGCCCAGTAGTGGCATCGTGGTCTGGAACGAAGCCACGACGCCGGCCGCCGCGCCCTATGTGATGCAGGCCGACAACGTGACGCTGACTCCGCCCACGATCACGACCAACTCGGCCACCACCGCCGGCACCTCGATCACCGGCAGCGCCTACTACGTGCTGGGCAGCCGCTCGGTGGTGCTGTCGCCGTCGGCGGCGTCGACCACCCAGGGCAACGCGATCCTGAACATCCAGGGCAACCTGCTTTCGCAGCTCTCGGAGTCCAGCCGCAACAGCCAGCAGGGCGACCAGCCGTCGCAGGGCGACCACTGATGCGCCGGCCGCGCGCGCTGGCGACGCGCGGCCCGGGCGCGTCCGCCGAC
>JAKBBQ010000188.1 GCA_021808405.1 Pseudomonadota bacterium
TTCGATCAGTCCCTTAGCGCCCACGCCGCTTCCAACCTCGCTCGTGACCACGCCCAGAACCTTGAACTCGAAGGGCGGCGATCCGTTCGCCCAGAAATCGACCCCATCGACGGAGACCTTGGTGCCCCCGTTGCCTGCCTGCACGCTGTTACGGCCGTAGTACGGCTGGTAGTCGACCGACGCGCAGCCTGTCAGCGCAACCAATGCGAGTCCGATGCAAAGCGGCAACGCCGCGCAGAGAGGCTTGATCATGAGTGCGCACGGGTGAGGTTCGACGTCGCCCGATGGTAGGAGACCATTCTGGGAGACTCAACAGCGGAATTACCAGCGCAGCGGTATCTGGCCGCGCGGCAGCATTTGGACGAAGTACACCGGATCGCACCACCCGCGGTACTCGACGCGATACACGCCAGGGCGCACCTCCCGCATGGGCGGCAGGTAATGGATCGCGTGGCCGCCACCGTCGTTGCACGGCTCGCCCTGCTCATCCAGGCCCCAACGGCGCATGTGCCAGGTGTCCAGGTCGCTGTGATGCTTGCCTGGCGTCGCGCCGACCAGCTCGTAGCAGAACCAGAATCGCAGCGAGCCGACCGGGCGCAGGAAGGCCCCGATCGGCGCGTGGTCCGTGGTCACTCGGGCAGCATGCCGGGGTCGGCAGAAGTGACGGCCCAGTTCGAGGTCGAGGGCGCATTTCCGGCGCCAGCACTCGTCCCGCCCCATCGGCTGGGTGTCGGTGCATTGCTCGGCGCGCCGCCTGTGTAGGCAGGCGCCTCGGGGTCGTATTGCCCGAGGGCTGGCTGCTTGCCCGATGGAGCCTTGACTGCGACTGGCTTGCGCCGACGGCCGCCCGTTCCGAGCTTCACGATGGTCTGCAGTTCACCAGATTCAAGCGGCATGGCTCAGTCCTCCTCGTCGTCGGGGATGTTGATCGCTGTGGCGAGATCCTTGGCCACGCCGACCACGTTGCCGGCCAGGCCTGCCAGCAGCGAAGCGAGCGGGTCTTTCTTCTGCTCGTTGTCGCGCTCGAAGAGCCCCAGGTGCTTCGCGGCCTGCTCGAGTGCAGCGACCTTGTTGTGGAAGCGGTACTCGATGGAGCCGTCCTGGCCGATCTTGTAGCTGGCCACGCCGGCGGCGGTCCGCTCGTCCAGCTCGTCGAGCGTCTTGAACCGACCTTTGTTCGGCCCGTCCATGTGCACGACGCCTCGGGGATCGAACAGCGCCAGGCGCGCGATTTCCTTGAGCGTGCGTACCCGCTCGACGATCACAGCCTCGGTCTTCGCTTGTTGCATTTCCGCAACTGTGGTGCGAATGTAGGGCCGCCGCGCGAGCTTGCTGGCCTGGGTACGGACGTTGCCTTTTTGCCACGCCGCCGCCTTGGGGTAAGCCGAAACGTAGGCATCTGCCTGAGTGTCTCCGGCGACGATTCGTCGGCAGAACTCCTGTTGGGCGTGGGTCAGTCGGTGGTTTTTCATGGTTGACTTTCCTTGCTGCTGCTGCTGGTGGTGGAGATGGCGCGATCGTCAGCGCGCCGGAGGCCGGTGTACGCATAGCGCAGCCGCCGCCGACCAGCGATCGCATCCGGCGCGGAAGCGATGAAGCCTTCGCGCACCAGGAAGCTGCAGGCCCAGATCAGCGCGCTCGGCGTCACCTTGGTGTGCTTGAGCAGTTGGGCGTGACCGAAGCTCACGCCGCGGTGCTCCTGCAGGAAGCGCAGCACGATGTCGCTGGCGCTGCCCTCGACGATCTGCCCTGGCGGGCGCGGGTTGAAGGGCGGGCGACCAGGCGCTGCGGGTGCGCTGGCGCGCTGCGCTTGGGCGGCCATCCAGACGAACGGGCTGAGGCGAGGTTTCATGCGTGGGCTCGTGGGGTGCATGGGGTGGCGCGTGAAATCGGTGCCACGGACCGATTTGCCCGGTTGCCGCCCGTCTGGCAGCGTGACCAAGCGGCGGCAGTTGATCGGGTCGCCGCTCACTGCGTGCTCCGAGCGTGCAGCGCCAGCAGCAGCGACTCCGCGCGACCGTCATCCTTCACACGCGCCAGGTGCTGGCCAGCGGCGGGCAGCAGGCGCTTGGCCACGGCGATGCTGGCGGCCTTGTCCGATCCGGGCGGGATGCCTGCGCGGCGCTTCCACACGGCCGGCTGCACCAGGTCGTGCGCCAGGCCGAGCGCGGCCAGCACCGCGGTGATGCTGCCGAACGTGTGCCCGAAGCTGAATGCGCCGACCGCACCCTCGCCAGGTCGGGCGCCGACGCGCTCGACCAAGGTGAACACGGGCGCGTGCTGGCGCAGGGTCTCAGCGAGCGCGGCAGCATCGATCTGCCTGCGCCCGGTCGTGGTCGGCAAGACCGGCATGTCGTGGACGCCGACGAACTCGCCCGCCACGTTGATGAAGCCCAGCGCGCCGGACAGGCCCGGGTCGATTCCGCAGAACAGGCCGCTCATTCGGAACCTCCCACGGGTTCGGTGTCGCGCCGTTGAAGGTTCACGAACTGCACGGTCTTGCGCCTCGGTGAATCGCAGAACTGCTGCGCGCCGCGGTGCAGCCAAAGGGCGATCGAGCGGTCCTGCACGTCGCCGTTGCGCTGCTTGGACAGCCGCAGGCGGCCGTCCGGTTTCGACGGGTCGTAGTCGCTGGCGTCCGGGTCGTTCTTCGCGCTCCACACGCTGAGCACGTTGTCGGCGCCGTCGGTGATCTTGGAGCTGCCGGCTACGTCCATCTTCCCGGGCTCGCGGCTCTCGTCGGCGCCCTTGCGCGGATGCGCCACCAGGTGAACGTGGACGCCGTGGCGCTTGGCGAAGTCGGCAATCAGCTGAACCGCCTTCTTCTGGGCCGAGAACGCGCCGGGGCCGTCCTCGGGGACGTCGATCATCATCAAGCTGTCGACCACGAACTGGTCGCAGCCGTATCGGCGGTTCGCGTAGGCGAACACCTCGAGCAGGCGTTCCAGCTTGGCTGAGCCCACTGTGGCCACAACCCACACGCGCTCGCCGAGCCACGCACCGATCGCGTCGATGTAGGCCGGCGTCGGGCGGTCGGTGCCGCTGGCCTGCTTGATCATCCGCTTCGCCTGCATCGCTGGCTGCATCTCGCCGCTGAAGATGCACCACCGTGCGCCCATGTGCGCCGTCTGCAGCGCCACCTGGCTTAGCGCCAAGCTCTTGCCGTGGCCGTTGATGCCCGTCCAGACGGTGAACTCACCGCGGCGAAACCGCAGCCAGTCGTGCGTCGTCGCGCCGATGCACAACGGGTAGCTGCCATCCTCGTCGGCCCCCGGCGCCGGGTAGAGCATCGACTTGACCAGCGCTGTGAAGTCGCTGATCGGCTGCAGCTCAGCAGGATCGACGGGCTTGGCCGCCTTGATCGCCTCCCAGAAGAACTCGCCGTCCTCGCCCGCCTGCAGCGCCTCATTCGCGTCCTTGTAGCGCCCGAAGGTGGCGATGCGGCACCGCTCGAAGCCCAGCCGGCGCGCGACATCCTGCGCACCCTTGCGGCCTGCATCGTCCGAGTCGTAGGCAATCACGACGTCGCTGAACCGCTGCAGCCGCTCCCAGTCGTTCTCGATCCACTGGTGATTGCCGGCCCCAGCGTTGCACGACAGCGCGGCGTGGCCGACCTGGTGCAGCGTCATGCAGTCGATCTCGCCCTCGGTCAACACCACGGTGCGCGCCTTCGGGTCGACCAGGTGCCACCCGAACAGGCAGGGCTCGGCGCCGGCCTCCTGGCGCATGTCGCGCTTGTCGACCACGTTGCGGCTCTTGGCGTTGACCAGCTCGCCGTCACGCAGGTACGGGAACACCGCGTAGGTCTTGCCGCCGCGAACCTGCTCGCCGATCTTGAAGGCGTCGAGCGTGGCCTCGGTCAGACCGCGGCCGAGCAGCCAGTCGCGCGCGCCCGCCTTCGGCCTGGCGACATCGGCCTGGCGCTTCGGACGGGTGTAGGCCTTGGTCGTCCGCTCGGGCATCACGAGGCTCACGCCCAAGAACTGCGCCGCCTGCTGCATCGCCTCGGCCACGGAGCAGCAACGCACCGCGGCCCAGAGGTCGAGCAGGTCGCCGCCCTGGTCGGCCGCGAAGTCCCGCCACACGCCCCGCTTGGCGCCGCTGACCCGCACCGAAAGCGACTGGCCGGGCTCGCCGCTGATGCCGCCGACCTTCCACTCGGCGCCGGCTTTCTTACCCTTCGGCAGCAGGTAGGCCGCGACCTCGGAGGCGTGCTGCTCGAGCTGCTGGGAGATTTCCTTGGCGTTCACGATCGGGTCCCTCCGGTCACGCGCAGCACCCAGGTACCGAAGCGACGGTATGCCGCGAATCGCACAGCACCCGCGCAGCCGATAGCGACCACGCCGGCTTTGAGCAGCGCTTTCATGTCGAAATCTCCACGCGCCGTCCGCCTTGGAACTCGCGCCAGTTCGACTGCCAGCATCCGGCGTCCGCTGCGTCGCCCTCGGTGGCGAAGCCGGCACGCATCCACCAGGCGGTGGTGCCTCCGGCGCTGGCGCCAAGCGATCCGATCTGGCCGAGGTACCCGGCGAACTTGACCGCGCCGAAGATCGTCTCGGGCCGCAGGTACTTCGCCATCTTGGGGTCGCTGCCCCACTCGGATACCTTCGCGTCGATCACGGCGCGGATCTCGTCCGGCGTTGATTCCCTCAGCCTGGCAGCCAGCAAGCGGACGTTGGCCTCCACGGGCCTGAAGCTCTTCCCGGCTTTGGTGTTCAAGTAATCGAGCAGTTCGACGCACTGGGCCTTGGTGTCAGCATGCACGGCGTCGAACGGGGCGGCATCGTCGGGCTTGCCCGACAAGAGATCTTTCCCTTCCCTTCCATGATCCCTTCCATGATCCAACGCTGAATCCTCGCGAGGTTTCGCGAGCATTCGCGAGCGCTCGTCGAATTTCGGGATCTTCGAGGGCGTAGGCCGATCAATTCGCTGGTGCAAGCCCCAGTTTGTGACCTGCAGATAGGCGTCGCCTTCGACCACATAGCGCTGGATGCAGCGCTCGCGCTCCAGCTCGGACAACCACCCGTCGATCAGGCCAGGCGCATCATCGTCGTAGGGAAAAAGAAGGCTCGCGAGCATTCGCGAATTTCCGCGAAGCCTCCCCTCATCGTCGGCGAGGGTCCAGAGCTGGATGAACGTCAGCCGAGCGTCGCGCGAGACGCGGCCCATGCTTTCGCTCTGTGGGAACTCTGGTTTGAGAGTGCGGATCCGCGGCACGTCAGAACTCCCGCGTGGCCGCGCTCAGACCCCACTGCAATTCAAGCCGCCGGATCTGCGCAGCGCTGCGCCCGGCAACCTCACGGCCCAGCTCGGCCGCGAGCTCGCGTGCCTGGTCGCGGCGACCGGCGGCGTCGATCAGTCGGCGAAGCCGCATGGCGTGCAAGATCCGCTGCGCTGTGCCGTCCTCTGCGCCGAGCAGGCAGTCCAGAGCCTCGGCATCCAAGTTGCCCACCACGCCGCGATCAGCATTTGCGCTCGCGCTCTCCAACGCGAAGGCCCAGGTGGCGATGACGTCGCCCAGGCGCGCACCGGCCTGGCGCGCGATGAGCTGGAACTTGGGGTCGACCACGCTGCCGTGGTGCCAGCGGAACCAATCCATTCCTCCGGCCATGCTCAACTCCCACCTGCCGCCGCGACCAGCTCGGCCAAACGGATGCGCAGATCCCAGGCGCGGCACGAGCAGCACCAGCCGGCGCCACGGCAGCGGCATGCGTCGCGCAAGGGCGAGGCCGCGCCAGTGCTGCGAAAATGATTGCACCGCGCATTCAGGTCCCCACCCGTCGCGCCAGCCCGCCACCCAGCGGGCTTTTTTTCGCGGTGCGCTCGCAGTGAAAGCACCCGGGCGCTCATTGCTCGCCCCCGGTGAGCCGCGCGACCGCCGCGCGAAGGTCGCCGAGTCGCCAGAGCGACGAACTCGAGCCCGGAAATCGGACCGGTGACGGCAGGACTCCGTCGCGGACCAAGGCGTAGAACTTGCTACGACAAACCGAGAAGTACGCTGGCAGTGGCGGATCGCACGCCGGGTCGCCAAGGATCTGCTTCGCCCGGACAAGCGAGTCGTCGGGCATCGATTGCGTGATGGGAGGGAACTGGCGACGGGTGCGCGGTGTTTCCAAGTTGGGCGAGACGATCAGTTCGGCGGGGGACTTGCTGGTCATGATGGCTCCAATCACGCCGCGAAATTCACGGCGAATGTGGTCATCATGTCTGCACTGGTACGGGTCCATTCAGGTATGGACGGGCGCGCACCAACTTTTTTCGTGATGCGCCCCGCTGAGCCTGCTCGCCTATGCAGCGCTGGGCCGGAACCGCACCGATGCGCGAAGCCGGACGCGCCCTGCTGTGTACTTCGTCCAAGTGCTGCCGCGCGGCCAGATGCCGCTGCGCTGGTGATGCTGCTGTTGATCTGCCAAATCCAGGGTTCCACGACCGCTACGAGAGCAAAGCGGAAGGCGTGCGAACTACACGAGACCGCGTAGGGCATCGCTCTGGATTTGCCGCACGGCGTTGACGCGCGATTGTGCGATTGTTAGAGTGTGCGAATGTGCGATTGTGAAATTGCGAGGGAGTTATGACCGGAAAAGTGATGGTCTCGCGCCGAGCGCTTGAGGCGCGTGTGAGGCGCAGCATGCTTCGCGACGAGGGGTGGATTTTGCGAAAGGCGCGCAGTGAGGCGGCTCGCTTCGAATGCGGTGACTACTTTGCGGTGGATGGCCAGTACAACGTCATCGTGGCCAAAGACCTCCAGCTCGACGATTACGCCGCCGAGCATGGCCTCCTGAAGCCCTATGAGGCGCTGGAGCCGTTGGACGACTGACTTACCGCGGCCGGGCGGCTCCCGGCAATCGAGGCGGCCGGCGTGGTGGTGGAACACCGCGCCGACCTGACCACAACCAACCTGAACGAGAGGTAGATCATGGCTAGAACCGATAGTAACCACCAAGCGGCCCCTGATGCGGCGCCGAAGTTCCTCGATGAGCACATGAACGTGCTCGACG
>JAKBBQ010000189.1 GCA_021808405.1 Pseudomonadota bacterium
TGAAGGCCGGGCAGTTGCTGCTGCAGGTGGATCCGACCGATATCGAGGGCCAGGTGGCGCAGGCGCGCGCCGGGCTGGCGCAGGCGCAGGCCAATCTGGTCGACGCCCAGGCCGACTACCGGCGCTTCGGCAACCTGTATCGCGCCGAGGCGGTCACCCGCCAGCAATGGCAGGGCATCGAGCTGCGCTACAAGGTGGCGCAGCAACAGGTGGCGGCCGCGCGCGCGGGATACGACACCGCGGCCGCGCAGATGCGCTACGCCCGCGTGACCTCGCCGATCGACGGCGTGGTGGTGCGGAAGATGGCCAGCGCCGGCGACCTCGCCGCGCCCGGGCGCCCGCTGCTGGTGGTCGAGCGCCAGGGGCGGCTGCAGGTGCAGGTGCAGGTTCCTGCCGAGGTGTGGAGCCGCGTGCGCGTGGGCGAACAGGTTCCGGTGTATGCGGGCGCGCGCGAGGTCGTCGGAACCATCGCCGAGGCGGTGCCGGTGGCGGACCCGATGAGTCATACCCATGCGGTGAAGATCGATCTGCCGGCCGACTCCGGGTTGACCAGCGGCAGCTTCGTTCGAGCGGGCTTCGCGCTGGGGCGCCGGCCGCAGTTGCGCCTGCCCGCGGCGGCGCTGGTCGAGCGCGCGGGAATGCGCGGGGTGTTCGTCGTCGACGCCGCCGGCATCGCCCACTTCAGGCTGGTGCGCACCGGGGCCAGCGCCGCAGGGCTGGTACAGGTGCAGGCCGGGCTGAACCCGGGGGACACCGTGGTCACGAGCCACCTCGACGAGGTGAGCAACGGCGTGAAGGTCGCTGGAGGCCATCGTGGCTGAGCACCCCACCCTCAACAGTGCCGGCCGCCTGGCTCGCGCCTTCATCAGTTCGAAGATCACCGCGCTGGTGATGCTGGCGCTGAGCCTGGCCGGCGTGCTGGCGCTGCTGGTCACGCCGCGCGAGTACAACCCGCAGATCGTCGTCCCGGCCGCCAACATCATCGTCGCCAAGCCGGGCGCCGGGCCGGCCGAGATCCACGACCTGGTCGTCAAGCCCCTGGAGGCGATCATGGCTTCCATGTCGGGGGTCGACCACACCTATGGCTACGCGACCAACGACTTCGGTGTGGTCACGGTGCAGTTCAAGGTCGGCGAGGACCAGGAAAAGAGCCTGGTCAAGATGTACAACCAGGTGATGCAGAACCTGGACCGGATCCCGCCAGGCGCGATGCAACCGGTGATCAAGCCCATCGACGTCGACGACGTGCCGATCCTCACGCTGACCCTGACCTCGCGCGGCATGGGTCAGGCCGCGCTGCGCGGCGTGGCGACCAAGGTCCTCGCCCACCTGCGCAACGTTCCCGGCGTGTCGTTCAGCGAGGTCGTCGGCGGCGCGCCGCGCGCGGTCAACGTCTGGATCTCCCCGGCCAGGCTGGCCGCCGCGGGGATCTCCCTCGAACAGGTCGACCAGACCCTGCGCGGCAGCAACGCGGCCGCGCCGCTGGGCAACGTGGTCGACGCCAACCATGTCACCCCGGTGCGGGTCGACAGCTTCCTCGGCGACGCGCGCCAGGTCGGCGACATCCTGATCGGCGCACCCAACGGCAAGCCGGTCTACCTGAAGGATGTCGCGCGCGTCGAGGACGGGCCGCAGGAGATCGACCAGCTCTCCCATTTCGCCTGGGGGCTGGCGGCCAAGGGACACGCGCGCGGCCACGAAATGAACGCGGTGACGCTGGCGATCGCCAAGAAGTCGGGAACCAACGCGGTGGTGGTGGTCGACGCGGTGCTGCGCAAGCTGCATGCCATCGAGTCGTGGGCGCTGCCGCAGGGCGTGCACGTGACGGTCACCCGCAACGACGGCGCCAAGGCGAACGACGCGGTCAACACCCTGGTCGAGCACCTGGGGGTCTCGATCCTCAGCGTGTCGCTGCTGCTGTGGCTGTTCCTGGGCTGGCGCGAGGCCGGCATCGTCACCCTGACCGTGCCGCTGACCCTGTTCGCGGTGCTGACCGTGGACCTGATCGTCGGCGAGACCATCAACCGCATCACCCTGTTCGCGCTGATCCTGTCGCTGGGCCTGCTGGTCGACGGCGCGATCGTGGTCATCGAGAACATCCATCGCCACCTGCACCACGGCCCGGTGACCGACTTCGTGCGCACCGTCGTCCACGCGACCAACGAAATCGGTAATCCGACCAATATGGCCACGCTGGCGGTGATCCTGGCCTTCGTGCCGATGGCCTTCGTCACCGGCATGATGGGGCCGTTCATGCGCCCGATCCCGGTGAACGTGCCGGTGGCGATGATCGCCTCGCTGCTGCTGGCCTACACCGTGGTGCCGTGGGCGGCGCGCGTCTGGCTGGGCAAGCGGGTCGCCCGCGCCGCCCTGGAGCGCAGCGAGCCGCTGGAAGAGGAGGAGGGCGAGCGGCGGGCGCACCAGCCCGACCTGCTGCACCGCGTCTACCTGCGGCTGTTCCAGCCGCTGTTGCGCAGGCGCGGCCTGCGCAACGCCCTGCTGCTGGCGGTGGTGGCGCTGCTGGTGGCGGCGATGCTGATGCCGGCGTGGCAGTTCATCCGGCCTGCGGGAATGAACGGGCCGCTGTCGCCGCTGGGGGTGGAGCTGAAGATGCTGCCCAACGACAACACCAACAGCTTCCTGGTCGAGGTCGACACCCCGGCCGGCTCCTCGCTGGAGTACACGGATGAAGTCGCGCGCGCCGTCGGCGACGTGCTGGCGACCAATCCCGACATCGTCGACTACCAGACCTTCGTCGGCATGCCGGCGCCGATCGACTTCGCCGCGCTGGTGCGCGGCGACATGCTCAAGCGCGGCGACAACTTCGCGCAGATCCGCGTCAACCTGGTGCCCAAGGACGAGCGCAGCACGCCTTCGCATGCCCTGGTGCAGCGGCTGTACGGCCAGCTCGCACCGTTGCGCCAGCGCTTCCCGGCGACCTTCATCAAGCTCTACGAGACTCCGCCGGGGCCGCCGGTGCGCTCGCAGGTGATGGCCGAGCTGTACGGACCGTCGTATGCCCGGCTGCGGGTCATCGCCAAGGAGGTGCTGGGCGACTTCGACCGCAGCTACGGCATGATGAACCAGGACGACTCGGTCACCGCGACCACCGACGAATACCGCATCGTCATCGACCGCAGCAAGGCGGCGCAGTCGGGAATCGTCCCGGGGCAGGTGATCGAGCTGCTGCACGACTACGTCTCCGGCATGCAGGTCGGCGCGGTGCACACCGCGGGCACCGACGAGCCGGTCAGCATCGTCGTGCGCGTGGCGCGAGCCGAGCGCCAGTCGCCGCAGCAGTTGCTGGACCTGCCCATCCGCGCCGCCGACGGGCGCATCGTGCCGCTGGCGGCGATCGCCAGCATCGAGCGCACCGACCTGGCCAAGCCCATCTACACCCGCGACCAGCATCCGGTGGTGTACGTGGGCGGCGAGATGGTGCGCTCCAGCCCGGTGTACGCGACCCTGGGCCTGAACAGCCAGCTGGACGGCCACCGCCTGGCCGACGGAACGACGCTGAGCACCGGCAACCTGGGCTTCACCGCGACGGCGCCCTCCGATCTCAAGGGCTACCAGTTGCTGTGGGGAGGCGAGATGCGACTGACGCTGGACGTGTTCCGCGACCTCGGCTCGGCCTTCCTGGTCGCGCTGGTGTTCATCTACCTGCTGCTCGTCGCCTACTACAAGTCCTTCATGCTGCCGCTGATCGTGATGGGCGCCATCCCCCTGACGCTGATCGGGGTCTTCCCCGGCCACTGGCTGACCCAGCAGGCCTTCACCGCCACCTCGATGATCGGGGTCATCGCGCTGGCCGGGATCGTCGTGCGCAACTCGCTGCTGCTGATCGACTTCATCCTCGACTACCGCGCGCGCGGCTACAGCCTGGAGGAGTCGGTGGCGCAGGCCGGCGCGGTGCGGCTGCGCCCGATCCTGCTGACCGCGCTGGCCATCATCTTCGGCTCGGCGGTCATGGTCACCGACCCGGTGTTCGGCGGCCTGGCGGTGTCGCTGATCTTCGGCACCCTGCTGTCGACCGTGCTGACGCTCATGGTCATCCCGTTGCTGTACTACATCTGGCAGATCCGCCTCGTCATCCCGCGCGCCGCGCGCAAACCCTGAGCCCCTGGAGCCCATCATGACCACCGAACGCTACATCCGCATCTTCGCCGGCAGTTTCATCCTGCTCTCGCTGCTGGTGGGCGCCCCGGCCAGCCCGCTGTACGTGTCGAGCTGGTTCCTCTGGGTCACGGCCTTCGTCGGCGCCAACCTGCTGCAGTTCGGCTTCAGCAACTTCTGCCCGATGGGGCTGATCCTGCGTCGCCTGGGGGTGCCCGAGGGCACGAGCTGCGGCCGCTGAGGCGATGTCCGGCCGTTCGGGGGTGCACCCGCATACGCAGCGCGGCCGCAGTGGGTATCATCGAAAATGCAGCGGCGGCGCGTGCGGCGCGGCTGCCGACGTTCCCACTTGCGGAGACCTTGCGATGTCCGTTCTGACCAATGCCGCGTCGCGCACCGATATCCTCAATCGGCTCAAGCGCGCGGAGGGGCAACTGCGCGGCGTGCAGCGCATGATCGACGAGGGCGAGCCGTGCCTGAAGGTCGCGCAGCAGCTGTCGGCGGTGCGCAAGGCGCTGGACAGCACCTTCGTGCGCATGACCGTGTGTTTCATCGAACAGGAGCTCGACGCCCGGCTGGACGGCAGCAACGCCGAGAAGGCCCGCCTGGACTCGATGATGGAGGAAATGGAAACCCTGCTCGGCCGCATGGCTTGACGCCGTCGGCGCGGGGCGTTCAGCAGCCGGCGTCGGCGAGGGCGCCGGCCGCGCTTTGCGCGGGGCGCGGGTCGTCCGCGACCTCGATGATCCCACCCCCCAGGCAGACCTCGCCGTCGTACAGCACCGCCGACTGGCCGGGCGTGACCGCCCACTGCGCTTGCTCGAAAGCCAATTGCAGCTCGCAGCCGTCGGCGGCGAGCACCGTGCAGCCGGCGTCGCGCTGGCGATAGCGTGTCTTGGCGCCCAGCCGCGCGCCGGCCGCCACCGCGCCGCCGCCGATCCACGACACCCGGGTCGCGCGCAGACGGGTGCTGTGCAGCCAGTGGTGGTCGTGGCCCTGCACCACGTACAGGGTGTTGCTCGCCAGGTCCTTGCGGGCGACGAACCACGGCTGGCCGTTGCCTTCGCGGCTGCCTCCGAGCCCGATGCCCTTGCGCTGGCCCAGGGTGTAGAAGGCCAGCCCGATGTGCTGCCCCAGCAGCTCGCCCTGCGCGCTCCTCATCGGGCCCGGGCGGGTCGGCAGGTAGCGGGCGAGGAATTCGCGGAAGGGGCGCTCGCCTATGAAGCAGATGCCGGTGGAGTCCTTCTTGCGCGCATTGGGCAGCCCGATGTCGCTGGCGATGCGCCGCACCTGCGACTTGGGCAGTTCGCCCACCGGGAACATCACCCGCTCGAGCTGGTGCTGCTGGAGTCGATGCAGGAAGTAGCTCTGGTCCTTGCCGGGATCGAGGCCGCGCAGCAGCTGCACGCCGGCGGCGCCGCGGCGCACGCGGGCGTAGTGCCCGGTTGCGATGCGCTCGGCGCCCAGCGCCAGCGCGTGGTCGAGGAAGGCCTTGAACTTGATCTCGGCGTTGCACAGCACGTCGGGGTTGGGCGTGCGCCCGGCCTGGTACTCGCGCAGGAATTCGGCGAACACCCGTTCCTTGTATTCGGCCGAGAAGTTGACGGCCTCGATGTCGATGCCGATCAGGTCGGCCACGCTGACCGCGTCCAGCCAGTCCTCGCGCGACGAGCAGTACTCGCCGTCGTCGTCGTCTTCCCAGTTCTTCATGAACAGACCGACGACCTCGAAACCCTGCTGCTTGAGCAGCCAGGCCGACACGGAGGAATCCACGCCCCCCGACATGCCGACGACAACCCGAGGACCCTGCGTAGCCATCGCGCGATTGTAGTGTGGCGCCCTGGCCTCAAGCGGGGTCGCGCGGCTGCGCGTCGGCGCGCAGCAACTGCAGCGGCCAGCGCCGGCCGCCGGCATGGTCGAGCGCGCATTGCAGCACCGAGGGGCTGCGGTGACGCGCTGCGCTGGCCCGCAGTTCCTCCAGGCTCATCCACAGCACCCGCTCGATTCCCTCGTCGAGCGCCTGCGCGGCCGGCGCCTCGGCGATTTCCCCGGTGAAGGCGAAGCGCACGTAGTGCACCAGGCGTCCGTTGCGTTCGCCGCGGCTCTGGTAGACGCCGAGCAGCGCGGTGGGCCGGAAGGCGTAGGCGGTTTCCTCCAGGGTTTCGCGGACCACCGCCTGCAACAGGTCTTCGCCGGGCTCCAGATGGCCCGCCGGATTGTTCAGGCGCAGCCCCTGCGAGGTCCGCTCCTCGACCAGCAGGAAGCGGCCGGCGCGCTCGACGATCGCGGCGACCGTGACATGGGGCAGATCGTGGGCGGTCATGGTGGTTGACAATACGCGGAAGTTGCGGGCCTGCTATTGTGCGGCGGCTTGAGGACCCGGGTTGGCCGGCGGATTGCGGCTTTCATTGATAATCGCTGCTATCGATACATGGGGGAGATATCCATGCGCATAGGCGTTGCGGCGGAGAGCGTGGCCGGCGAGGCGCGCGTTGCCGCCACCGCGGAAACGGTGAAGAAGCTGGTGGCGCAGCAGCACGAGGTGCTGGTGCAGCGCGGCGCCGGCGAGCGCGCCGGGGTGCTCGACGGCGACTACGAGGCGGCCGGTGCCACGCTGGTCGACGCGGGCGAGGCGCTGGGCGCCGAACTCGTGCTCAAGGTGCGGCGCCCGCAGGCGCAGGAGCTGGCGCAGATGCGCCAGGGGGCGGCGGTGGTGGGCATGCTCGATCCCTTCGACAACGAGGGACTGCAGGCGATGGCCGCGGCCGGGCTGAGTGCCTTCGCGCTGGAGGCCGCGCCGCGCACCACCCGCGCGCAAAGCCTGGACGTGCTGTCCAGCCAGGCCAACATCGC
>JAKBBQ010000190.1 GCA_021808405.1 Pseudomonadota bacterium
TTGACCATGCGGGTGGTGCGAACCACCGACACCTCGATCTGGCGCAGGCTGGTGCGCAGTTCCTCGGGGTTGGTCTGGCGCTGCGCCAGTTCGGCCTGCATGCGCAGGCCGGCCAGCGGGGTCTTGAGCTGGTGCGCCGCGTCGGCGATGAAGCGCTTGCGGGTGTGGATCGATTCCTCCAGCCGCTCGAGCAGGCTGTTGATCGAATCGACCAGCGGGGCGATTTCCTCCGGGGCGTCGCGCTGGTCGATGGGGCTGAGGTCGTCCGGGCGGCGGCGCCGGATGCGCGCCTGCAGTTCGTCGAGGGGGATGATCCCCTGTCCCAGTCCGAACCAGACCAGCAGGATGGAAATCGGCACGATGACGAACTGCGGCAGGATCACCCCCCGCACGATGTCGCGCGCCAGTTCGGCGCGCTGCCGCAGTCCTTCGGCGACCTGGATCAGCAGCCGCGGGCCCTGTGCCGGCCGCACCCAGCGCCAGGCGATGCGCATGCGTTGCCCGGCGATGTCGGCATCGCGCAGGTGCACGCGGGCATTGCGCGGCCAGCCGCCGGCGGAGGCCGCCGGAAGCCGCGGGTCGCCGGCCAGCACGCGGCCGTCGGCGTCGCGCACCTGCACCAGCAGTCCGGGCGTCGACGGCGGCGCCCAGGCCGCGCCCGCCGGCCGCGCACCCGCCGCGCCGGAGCTTCCCACCCAGGAGGCGATCACCTCCAGGCGGCGCTGCAGCCCCTGGTCGAAGGGTTTGTTGGCGATCGCCTGCGCGACCAGGAAGGTGATGCCGATGGCGACCGGCCAGACCAGCAGCAGGGGGACCAGCATCCAATCCAGGATTTCCCCGAACAGCGAGCGCTGCCGCCGCGCCGCGCGCTGGCCGTCGGCGGACGCCGCGGCCGGCACGGCCGACGCAGTGGGCACGGGCGCCGCGCCGGCCGACATGGGCTCACACCGCCTGCACCGGCGACGCGGTGCCGCCGGCAGGCTCGGACGTCGGGTCGGCGGCGGCCGGGTTGCCCGCGATGCGCTGCAGGCAGTAGCCCAGCCCGCGCACCGTGGCGATGCGCACCGGGCCGACCTCGATCTTCTTGCGCAGACGGTGTATGTACACCTCGATCGCGTTGGTGCTGACCTCCTCGCCCCAGACGCACAGGTGGTCGACCAGCTGGTCCTTGCTGACCAGCCGCCCGGCGCGTTGCAGCAGCACTTCCAGCAAGGCCAGCTCGCGCGCCGACAGGTCGACCACGCGCTGGTCGATCATCACGACCCGGCCGGAGAGGTCGACGCTCAGCGGGCCGTGGCGGATCACCGAGCTGGTCGCGCCCATGCCGCGACGCGTCAGCGCGCGCACCCGTGCCTCGAGTTCGGCCAGCTCGAAGGGCTTGGCCATGTAGTCGTCGGCGCCGAGGTCGAGGCCGCGCACCTTGTCCTCCAGGTTGTCGGCGGCGGTCAGGATGAGCACCGGCAGCGCGTCGCCCCGGCTGCGCACCCGCTTGAGCACCTCGAAGCCCGAGAGTCGCGGCAGCCCCAGGTCGAGGATCAGCAGGTCGAAGCTGCCGGCGTGCAGCGCGTGGTCGGCGCTCAGCCCGTCGGCGACCTGATCCACCGCGTAATGGCTCGCGCGCAGAGAACGGGTCAGTCCGTCGGCGAGCACCTGGTCATCCTCGGCGATCAGGATGCGCATCGGTCTCCTCCTTGCTGGGGCCGCATCCGGTGCGGCTTTGTGCGCCGATTTTAGTGTGGCGCAGAAGCGGCGACCGGCGTTCGCAGTTGTCGCGGCCGCAACCGCGGGCGTCGGCGCCGTGCCGCACCACCAGCTGGCGCAGCGGCTGCGCCAGCCGCAGGCCGCGCTGGCGCAGCGCACGCAGCAGCCCGAGGTGGATGGCCTGCTGCACATCCATGTGCAGCGTGTAGTCGGGGTCGGTGACCCAGTAGATCATCTCGAAGCGCAGTCCGTCACCGGCGACGGCGCACAGGTGGGCGCGCTCGAAGCGCGCCCGCGGTTGCGAGCGCACCAGGCGTCGCAGCAGCGCCGGCAGCTGGCGCAGCGCACGTTCGTCGGTGTCGGCCTGCAGGGTGAAGTGATACTCGATGCGCCGTTCGGTCATCATCTGGAAATTGCGCAGCCGCGCCCTCGTCAGGTCGGCATTCGAGAACACCAGCAGCTCGCCGCTGAGGGCGCGCACCCGGGTGGTCTTCAGGCCGATGTTCTCGACCGTTCCCGCGACCTCGTCGACGACGATGAAATGCCCGAGCTGGAAAGGCTTGTCCAGCACGATCGACAGGCTGGCGAACAGGTCCTTGAGGATGCTCTGCAGGCCCAGTCCGACCGCCACGCCGCCGACGCCCAGCCCGGCGAGCAGCGCGGTGACGTTGACCCCCAGGTTGTCCAGCAGCACCAGCAGCAGCACCAGCCAGGTCGCCAGGCGCAGCAGGAAGGCCGCGGCGACCAGCGCGGTCGCCGCTCGCGGGTCGGACTGCAGAGCGCGCTGTCGCGATGCGTCGACCCAGCGGCCGACCAGCGCACCGCTCCACAGTCCGAGTTGCAGCAACAGCGCACCCAGCGCCGCGCCGTCGAGCAGCGCCAGCCAGCGCGCCGGCGGCTCCAGCCAGCGCAGCGCCAGTGCCGCCGCCGCCAGGCCGAGCAGGCCGATGCGGGTGGCCGCCAGCAGGCCGAGCAGGTACTGCCCGCGCTGGCGCGCGGCCGCGGGCGCGGCGGCGAGCAGGCGCCGCGTCAGCCAGGACTTGAGGGTGCGCGCGCCCAGCGGCACGCCGACCGTCCAGGCGGCGGCACAAAGCCAGTCGAGCAGCACATGGTCCATGGGCATCGTCGCGGCCGGCGGGCCGCTCGTGCCACGGTAGCAGCCGCCGCGCGGCCGTGCTGCCGGCAGGGCCATGGCGGCGCCGCCGCGCGGACCGAGCGCAGCCCGGCGCCGCCGGGCGGGTCAGCCGCGGCCCGACGCGTAGTCCAGCAGCGCCTGCAGCGCCGGCCAGCCCTGCTCGGCGCGTGGGTCGTCGATCAGCGCCACGAGGCTGCGCCGGCGGCCATCCTCGCCCTGCAGGTAGCCCGCCAGCGCGAGCACGCCGTCGAGGGTGCCGGTCTTGGCATGCAGCATGCCGCGCAGCCCGGGAGCGCGGAAGCGGTGGCGCAGCGTGCCGTCCTCGCCGGACAGCGGCAGCGTCGCGACGAACTCCGGCATCAGCGGGCTGCGCCAGGCCGCGCGCAGCAGGCGATCCAGCTCGCCGGCGCTGACGCGGGCGCGGCGCGACAGTCCGCAGCCGTTGTCCAGCACCAGTCCGGGCATGGCCAGCGCATGCTGCTGCAGCCATTGCCTGACCACCGCGGCGGCGGCCGGGAAATCGGCGGGCCTGTGCCCGGCCTGCAGAGCCAGGGTCAGAAACACCTGTTGCGCCATCACGTTGTTGCTGTACTTGTCGATGTCGCGCATCAACACCGCCAGCGGCTGGCTTTCCCAGGTACTCAGCAGCGTGGCCTGCCGCGGCAGGCGCCCGGCCACCACCTGGCCGCGCCAATCGATTCCGGCCTGCCGCAAGACGGCACCCAGCACGGCCTGCACGAAGGCGTCGGCGGGCATCAGCGCGGCGATGTTCCAGCTCTGCTCGCCGCACGCCGCGGAGTAGCTGCCGGCGAAGCGCGGCGCCAGCGGCACGCTGAAGTCGGGCTGCAGGCGCTGCCGCCAGTCGCCGCAGGGCCCGGCGGCCAGGCGCGGCGGCTGCGCCGCGAAGCCGCGCAGCGCGGGTTCGCTCCACACCCGCACCCGGTCGCCGCGGGCCTGGAGTTGCAGTTGCAGGCTGCCGAAGTCCAGCAGGAAGGCATCCGGGCCGACGTTGTAGGGGGCCAGCGGATGGCCGTCGAACCCACCCGGGTCGTGCGGCGGCAGCGCGTAGGCGCTGCGGTCGACCAGCACGTTGCCGGCGATGCGCCGCAGCCCGAGGCCGCGCAGCCGCAGCGCCAGGCGCAACAGGTCGTGGGCCATCAGGTGGGGGTCCCCGCTGCCCACGAAGCCCAGGTCCCCCGCCAGCACGCCCGATTCGATCGGCCCGATGGCGTACACCGGGGTGCGCCAGCGGTAGTCGGGGCCGAGCAGGTTGAGCGCCGCGTACAGGGTCACCAGCTTGAGCACCGAGGCCGGGCTGCGCGGCTGCTGCGCAAGCCAGTTCACCAGCGGCGTGCCCAGTTGCAGGTCGCGCACGACCAGGCTGCAGTGGGCCGGCTCGATTCCGGCAGCGCGCAGTTGCAGCAACACCCGGCGGGGCAGGGCCAGCGCGGCCGGCAGCGCCGAGGCCGTGCGGCCAAGGCCCACGGCGCCGGCCAGGCCGAGGGCTCGGCGGGCGCCGTGCAGCAGCGCGCGGCGCCGGGCGGAAGGACGGGCAGAGGCGGGCGAGGTCATCGTGCGGGAGCTGCGTGCTGGATCCGCGAAGCATGCTACCGCCGCCACGCACGCGCCGCCTCCCGCGCGGGCGCGGCGGCCGCGCCTGCCGGACCACGGACCACTACACTCCAGGGCTGTCCCGGCGCATCGGCATGTGCCGTGCGGCTTGCCCTTCGGCCCGCGCTGCGGGTGTCGCCTGTCTTGCGAGGTCTGTTTGTCCACTCCATCGCTCGTCCTCGGCCTGGACTCGAGCACCGAATGGCTTTCGGTGGCGCTGCAGCTGGGCGATGGCTCGGTTCTGCAGCGCACGGAGGAGGGGGGCGCGCGCGCCTCGCAGCGCATGCTGCCGCTGCTGGCCGAGTTGCTCGAGCAGGCCGGGCTGAGCCTGCAGCAGGTCGGGCTGATCGGTTTCGGTGCCGGCCCCGGCGCCTTCACCGGGGTGCGCGCCGCCTGCGCCGCGGCGCAGGGCCTGGGCCACGGCCTGGCCTGCCCGGTGGTGCCGGTGCCCACGCTGCTCGCGGTCGCCGCGGGCTGCGACGACCAGCCCGAGGTTTCGCGCTGGCTGGTGGTCAACGACGCCCGCATGGGAGAGGTCTATTGGGCGCTGGCCGAATGCGAGGCGGCGCCCGCTCGACCCGGGGAGACGGGTTGGCGGCTGGCCGAGGCGCCGCGCGTGCAGTCGCCGCGCCAGGCCGCCCAGCACTGGCTGCGGCGCTTCGGGGACGACGCGGCCGCGCTGGCGCTGTGCGGCAACGCCTGGGACGAGCATGGCGAGGCGCTGGCGCAGGAGCTCGGCGCGGGCTGGCAGGCCGCGCTGCAGCGCGCGCGCCGTGCAGCGCCGCAGGCGGCGGCGGTGGCGCGGCTGGCGCGCCGGGAGCATGCAGCCGGCGCCAGCATGCCTGCGCTGCAGGCGCGCCCGCTGTACGTTCGCGACAAGGTCGCGCTGACCACCGCCGAGCGCGCGCAGCATGCCCGCTCGCTGCCAGCCGGGCAGCGGCGATGAGGGGCATCCGGTGAGGGGCATCCGATGAGCCAGGCGGTGCGCGCCGGGTTGCGCGAAATGGGCGCCGGCGACCTGGACTCGGTGATGGACATCGAGGTGCGGGCCTATGAGTTCGCCTGGAGCCGGGGCAATTTCGCCGATTCGCTGGCGGCGGGCTACGTCGCCCAGGTGCTGTGCGACGAACACGGCCGGTTGGTGGGCTACTTCGTCGCGCTGGCCGGCGTGGAGGAAATGCACCTGCTCAACGTCTGCGTCGAGCCTCGGCTGCAGGGCCAGGGCCTGGGTCTGCAGCTGCTCGACGGCGTGCTGCTCAGCGCCAGCCTGCATGGCGCCAGCCTGCTGTGGCTGGAAGTGCGGCCCAGCAACTCGCGCGCCTTGCACCTGTACCAGCGCTATGGCCTGCATGCGGTGGCGCGGCGGCGCGGCTACTACCCGGCCAGTGTCGACGGCAAGCCGGCGCGCGAGGATGCGATCGTCATGTCCAGCCCGGTCGACGACCTGCTGCGTCGCCGCGGGCTGGACTAGTCCACTGCCGACGCCGGATCCGCGATGAGCCATCCGCTGCTCGATCCGCGCCGCCTCGCGCTGCTGCATGCCCTCGGCCTGCAGCAGGCCTGGGTACCCCGCGAGGCCTTGTCGGACGCCGAGCTGGCGCGGCTGCTGCCGCGGCTGCCGGGCGCTCCACGACGCGCCGAGGCCGCGGCGCAGCCCGAGGAAGCGCCGCCGCCGACCGCCCAGGCCGCGGCGCAGGCGGCGCCATCGCGACCCCGGCCCGCGGCGGCCGGCGCACCGGCCATCCCGGCCATCCCGGCCATCCCGGCCATCCCGGCCATCCCGGCAGCCGCGCCGCCTGCGCCGCAGCGGCTGCAGCACATCGCCGGCCTGGACTGGCAAGCACTGGGCGACCTGACGGCCGGCTGCCGCGCCTGCAAGCTCGGCACCATGCGCCATCGCGCGGTGTTCGGGGTGGGCCATCGGCGGGCGCGGGTCATGGTGGTGGGCGAGGCGCCCGGGGCCGAGGAAGACCGACTGGGCGAGCCCTTCGTCGGCGCCGCAGGCCACCTGCTGGACAACATGCTGGCGGCCTGCGGGTTGCGGCGCGCGGGCGAGGATGCGGCCAGCACCGTGTACATCGCCAATGTGATCAAGTGCCGGCCTCCGGGAAATCGCAATCCCGAGGCGGACGAAATCGCCCAGTGCCTGCCGATCCTGCAGCGCCAGATCGAACTGGTGCAGCCGCGGTTGCTGCTCGCGCTGGGGCGCTTCGCCGCGCAGGCGCTGACCGGAAGCGCCGAGCCGATCGGTCGCTTGCGCCAGCGCAGGTGGGACTGGCACGGCACCCCGCTGCTGGTCAGCTACCACCCCGCCTACCTGCTGCGTTCGCCACTCGACAAGGCCAAGGCGTGGGCCGATCTGTGCCTGGCGCTGGACCTGCTGGACGGCCTGCCGGCAGGCGCCACCGTACCCTGAGCCGGGCTCGATAGAATCGCCCGCCATGCCCTTCGTCGATCAATGGCTCGCCGCCTGCGGCCGCAACCGCAGCCGG
>JAKBBQ010000191.1 GCA_021808405.1 Pseudomonadota bacterium
TCAGGGGGATGGTGCCGGTGAAAGGAATCGAACCCTCGACCTTCTCATTACGAATGAGCTGCTCTACCGACTGAGCTACACCGGCGCGAAACCGTCGATCATACCTGAAGGCCCGCTCACGCGGCCGGGGCGGCCTCGGCCTCCAGGTGGTACTGGCGCAGGCGTTCGATTTCGTCGCGCGAGCCCAGCATCACCGCGGCGCGCTGGTGCAGTTCCTCGGGCTGGATGTCCAGGATGCGCTGGCTGCCGGCGATCGCCAGGCCGCCCGCCTGCTCGACCAGCAGGGCCATCGGGTTGGCCTCGTACATCAGCCGCAGCCTGCCGGCGCGCCGGGGTTCGCGGCGATCCCAGGGGTAGAGGAAGACCCCGCCGCGCTGCAGCACGCGGTGCACGTCGGCCACCATGCTGCCGACCCAGCGCATGTTGAAGTCCTTGCCTCGCGGGCCTTCGCGGCCGGCCAGGCATTCGTCGATGTAGCGTCGCACCGGTTGCGCCCAGTGGCGCATGTTGGACATGTTGATCGCGAACTCGGAAGTCGCCGCGGGGATCCGCAGGTCCTGCTGGGCCAGCACGAAGCCGCCCTGGTCGGCATCCAGCGTGAACGCGCACACGCCGTGTCCCAGCGTCAGCACCAGCGTGGTCTGCGGGCCGTAGGTGCAGTAGCCGGCGGCGACCTGGCGACTGCCGGGTTGCAGGAAGTGCGCGGCCTGCACCTCCTCGATCCCCTCGTCGAGGTGGAGCACCGAGAAGATGGTGCCGATGGTGACGTTGACCTCGATGTTGCTCGAGCCGTCCAGCGGGTCGTACAGCAGCAGGTATTCGCCGCGCGGAAAGCGGTGGGGGATCGGGTGGATGCGTTCGAGTTCCTCGGACGCGATGGCCGCCAGGTGCCCGCCCCATTCGTTGGCCTCGAGCAGCACGTCGTTGGCGATGACGTCGAGCTGCTTTTGCACTTCGCCCTGCACGTTGCTGCTGGCCAGGCTGCCCAGGATGCCCTGGGCGGCGCCTCGGTTGACCGCGCGGCTGATGCGCTTGCAGGCGCGAGCCACCTGCTCGATCAGCAGCCGCAGCGAACCGGGGATGTGGCCGTGGCTGCGCTGCTGCTCGATCAGCCAGCGCGACAGGCTGACGGGGTTGTCGGACATGGTTGGCCTGGTGATGGATGGGCCGCGGCCCGGCCCCGGCGCAGCATTGTCGGGCTCAGGCCAGGGCCTTGTCGAGGATTTCCCGGCAATCGGCCGAAAGCGCCGGGTCGGCGGCCAGATCGCGGATCACCGGTTCGGCCGCCTGGGCGTAGGGGGCGGCCAGCTTGCGCCAGCGTTCCATCGCCCGCGCCAGGCGCGCCGCGACCTGCGGGTTGATCGAGTCGAGCGCCCGCACCTGCTCGGCCCAGAAGGCGTAGCCGGCCGCGTCGGCGCGGTGGAAGGCGCCGGGGTTGGCCTGGCAGAAGGTGGCGATCACACTGCGCGCCCGGTTGGGGTTGCGCAGGCTGAAGTCGCGGTGGCGCATGAGCTCGCGCACCTCGTCGACCTGCACCCCGGGCGCGGCCGCCTGCAGCGCGAACCACTTGTCCATCACCAGCGGCTCGGAGGCGAACTGCGAGGCGAAGCGTTGCAACGCGGCGCCGGCCAGTTCGGCGCGAGCGCCGACCAGCGCGGACAACGCGGCGAAACGGTCGCTCATGTTGTCGGCGTCCTTCACCGCCTGGTAGGCGCGGCCCTGCCATTGCGCGTCGCCCGGCAGGCACAGCGAGACGAGCGCCAGGTTGCGCAGCGCGCGCCGCGCCGCGCTGGCGAAGTCCGGGCTGTAGCCCTGGCGCGGCGCCAGCCGGTGCCACACGCGCTGCCAGTCCTCGCGCAGTTCCTCGGCCAGCAGCAGGCGCAGCCGCTGGCGCGCCTGGTGGATGCGCGGGGGGTCGATCAGCTGCAACTGTTCGGCGATGTAGCCCTCGCCGGGCAGGGTCAGCAGCAGTTCCTGCAAGGCCGGGTCCAGGCGCGAGTCGGACAGCACCGCGCGCAGCGCCCCCAGATACGCGGGGTCGAGCTGCGGCGGGCTGCCGGCGGCGGCCGCCGGCAGCAGCCGCGCCAGCGCCAGGCGCTGCGCCGCCTCCCAGCGATTGAACGCGTCGGCGTCGTGGGCCAGCAGCACCAGGCGCTGCGCATCGTCCAGGCCGTCGTCGAGGATCACCGGCGCCGAGAAGCCGCGCAGCAGCGAGGGCACCGGCGGCTGCTCGACTCCGTGCAGCGTGAAGCTGTGCTCGGCCTCGCCCAGCACCAGCAGCGCCTCGTCGAGCGCTTGGCCGTGTTCGCTCAGCCGCATGCGCAGCGGCGTGCCGTCGCGCGCCAGCAGGCCCAGGCGCAGCGGGATCAGCTGCGGCTGCTTGTCGGCCTGGCCGGCGCTCGGCGGGCAGAGTTGCTGCACGTGCAGGGTGTAGACGCGCCGCGCGGGGTCGTACTCGCCGCGGCTGCGCAGCCGCGGCGTGCCGGCCTGCGAGTACCACAGCGCGAAGGCCTGGCGCTGGCGTGCCAGCTCGGTGTCGGGGTTGGCGTCGGCCATCGCCGCCAGGAAATCGTCGCAGGTCACGGCCTGGCCGTCGTGGCGGGCGAAATATTCGCGCAGGCCGCGCGCGAAGCCCTCGCGCCCGACCAGGGTCTGCATCATGCGCACCACCTCGGCGCCTTTTTCGTAGACGGTCGGGGTGTAGAAGTTGTCGATGGCCACGTAGCTGTCGGGGCGCACCGGGTGGGCCATCGGCCCCGCATCCTCGGGGAACTGCAGCGCCCGCAGGGCGCGCACGTCCTCGATGCGGCGCACCGCCCGCGCCGACTCGCCGCCGGCGGCCGCGGCCAGGTCCTGGCTGAACTCCTGGTCGCGGAACACCGTCAGCCCTTCCTTCAGGCTGAGCTGGAACCAGTCGCGGCAGGTCACGCGGTTGCCGGTCCAGTTGTGGAAGTATTCGTGGCCGACCACCGACTCGATGTTCTGGAAGTCCGAGTCGGTGGCGGTGGCGGGGTTGGCCAGCACGTACTTGGTGTTGAAGATGTTCAGTCCCTTGTTCTCCATCGCCCCCATGTTGAAGTCGCTGACCGCGACGATCATGAAGCGTTCGAGGTCGAGGCCGAGGCCGAAGCGCTGCTCGTCCCATGCCTGCGCCAGCACCAGCGAGCGCATCGCGTGCTCGGTCTTGTCGAGGTCGCCCTCGCGCACGTAGACCTCCAGCAGGTGTTGGCGGCCGTCGCGGCTGCCCACCCGCTGCTGGCGGCTGACCAGCCGTCCGCCGACCAGGGCGAACAGGTAGCAGGGCTTGGGGAAGGGGTCGTCCCAGGTGGCCTGCAGGCGGCCGTCGTCGAGCCTGCGCTGCTCGACCAGGTTGCCGTTGCTCAGCAGCACCGGGAAGCGCGCGGCGTCGGCGCGCAGCACCACGGTGAATCGGCTCATCACATCGGGCCGGTCGGGCCAGAAGGTGATGCGCCGGAAGCCCTCGGCTTCGCATTGGGTGAAGAACGCGCCCGCGGACATGTACAGGCCCGACAGGTGGGTGTTCGACGCCGGCGAGCAGGTGTTGAGCACTTCCAGTTCGAAGCGCTCGGGCAGCTTGTCCAGGCGGATCCCGCCGGCGGCCTGGGCATACACATAGGGCTTGCCGTCGACCCTGAGCGACTGCAGGGTGATGTCCTCGCCGTCCAGGCGCAGCGCCGCGTCGGCGCCAAAGCCGGGCCTGCGCTGCACCTGCATGCGGCTCTTCACCCGGGTGCGCTCGGGGTCGAGGTCGAATTCCAGCCGCACATGCTCGATGGCATAGGCGGCGGGGGCATAGTCCAGGCGGGAAATCGCGGGGGCTTGGTCGGTACGCATGGGGCTCGTGCTGGCGGGAGGTGGAGTGCCGCAGCGGGCGGGGCAGGGCCGGCGGGCCGCCGGCGGCCGCGGGCTCAGAGGCCCCGCTTCAGGCTGGCGGAAATGAAGTCGTCGAGGTCGCCGTCGAGCACCTTCTGGGTGTTGGACATCTCGACCCCGGTGCGCAGGTCCTTGATCCGGCTCTGGTCGAGCACGTAGGAGCGGATCTGGTGTCCCCAGCCGACGTCGCTCTTGCTGTCCTCGAGCTTCTGCTGCTCGGCCTGGCGCTTGCGCAACTCGTGCTCGAACAGCCGCGAGCGCAGCATCGACCAGGCCTCGGCACGGTTCTTGTGCTGCGAGCGGTCGTTCTGGCACTGCACGACGATGCCGGTCGGCACGTGGGTGATGCGCACCGCCGAATCGGTCTTGTTGATGTGCTGCCCGCCGGCGCCGCTGGCGCGGAAGGTGTCGATGCGGACTTCGGCGGGGTTGATCTCGATGTCGATCGAATCGTCGACCTCGGGGTAGACGAACACACTGGCAAAGCTGGTGTGACGCCCGCCCGAGGAGTCGAAGGGGCTCTTGCGCACCAGCCGGTGCACCCCGGTCTCGGTGCGCAGCTTGCCGTAGGCATAGTCGCCCGCGACCTTGATCGACGCGCTCTTGATCCCGGCGACGTCGCCCTCGGACTCCTCCAGCACCTCGACCCGGAAGCCCTGGCGCTCGCAGTAACGCAGGTACTGGCGCAGCAGCATCGCCGCCCAGTCGCAGGCCTCGGTGCCGCCGGCGCCGGCCTGGATGTCCAGGAAGCAGTTGCCGGGGTCCATCGGGTTGGAGAACATGCGCCGGAACTCCAGTTCCTCGACGCGGCCCGCGGTGGCGCGCAAGTCCTCGGCGATGGCCTGCAGCGTGGCGTCGTCGTCCTCCTCGCGCGAGAGATCGAAGAGTTCCTGGTGATCCTGCAGTTCGCGCTCGATGCGCTCGATGGAAAGCACCACGGCTTCCAGCACCCGGCGCTCCTTGCCCAGGTCCTGGGCGCGCTGGGGATCGTCCCAGACCTTGGGGTCCTCGAGGGCCGCGGTCACCTCGCGCAGGCGCGCGGACTTGGCAGCGTAGTCAAAGATACCCCCGTAGCAGCCGCGTGCGCTCCGACAGATCGCGCAGCTGGGACGACAGGGCGTTGAGTTGTTCGGCTTCCATGGGCGAGGGCGGTTCGGCGGGTCGGCGGAAAGCGGCCATTGTCGCATTCCCGGGCGGGACTGCGCCGCGGCGGGCGCGCCCGCCGCGGCGCGCTCACTTGAAGAACGCGCGCACCTTGTCGGCCCAGCTCTTGCCGCTGGGGGTGTGACGGTCGCCGCCGCGCTTGAGCGACTCGTCGAGCTGCTCGAGCAGCCGGCGCTGCTCGTCGGTCAGGCGCACCGGGGTCTCGACCTCGATATGGCAGTACAGGTCGCCGGAATGCGCGGCGTGGATGCCCTTGATGCCCTTGCCGCGCAGCCGCAGCGTCTTGCCCGACTGGGTTCCCTCGGGCAATTCGATCTCCGCGCCGCCGCCGAGGGTCGGCACCTCGATGCGCGCGCCCAGCGCAGCCGCGGTCATGCCGACCGGGATGCGGCAGTGCAGGTCGTTGCCGTGGCGCTCGAACAGCGGGTGCGGCTTGATCTGGATTTCCACGTACAGGTCGCCCGCGGGGCCTCCGCCCAGGCCCGGCTCGCCGTTGCCGCTGGAGCGGATGCGCATGCCGCTGTCGATCCCGGCGGGAATCTGCACTTCCAGGGTCTTCTGGCGCTGCACCCGTCCCTCGCCGCGGCAGCTCGGGCAGGGCTCGGGGATCACCTTGCCGCTGCCACCGCAGGTGCCGCAGGTCTGCTGCATCGCGAACGGGCCCATGCGCTGGGTGGTCGCGCCGCTGCCGCCGCAGGCCGGGCAGGCCTTGGGCTTGGTGCCGGGCTTGGCGCCGCTGCCGTGGCAGGTGGCGCAGGGGTCCCAGCTGGGGATGCGCAGCGACTTGGTCGTGCCGTGCGCCGCCTCCTCCAGGCTCAGGCTGAGGGAGTAGCTCAGGTCGGCTCCGCGATAGACCTGCGCGCCGCCGCGCTGGCGCGCCCCGCCGCCGAAGATCTCCTCGAAAATGCTGCCGAAGTCGGCGAAGCCCGCGCCGCCGAAGCCGGCGCCCCCCATTCCGGCCGCCGACGGGTCGACGCCGGCATGGCCGTAGCGGTCGTAGGCGGCGCGCTTTTGCGGGTCGCTGAGGGTTTCGTAGGCCTGCTTGACCTCCTTGAACCTCTCCTCGCTGTCCTTGTCCCCCTGGGTGCGGTCGGGGTGGTACTTCATCGCCAGCTTGCGGTAGGCCTTTTTCAGCGCCTCCTCGTCGGCGTCGCGGGGAACCCCCAGAACTTCGTAGAAATCTCGCTTGGCCATGGTCAAGCCTGCCGGGTGATCAGGACAAAAAGGGAGGGTGCCCGCGGCACCCTCCCGGTCGACTCGGGCAACGCGCCGCGGCGCGGCCGGGGTGCATGATCGCACACTGCCGGCCCGGCTTCACGGCGCGTCGACGCCTGCCACATCACGCCTTGCCGTCCTTGACTTCCTTGAACTCGGCATCGACCACGCTGTCGTCGCCTGCCGCGCCGCCCGAGCCGCCACCCGCCGGCTGCGCGCCCTGCGCCGCCTGCGCCTGCTCGGCCTGCTGGGCGTACATCTGTTCGCCCAGCTTCTGGCTGGCGCTCATCAAGGCCTCGGTCTTGGCGACGAGGGCGTCCTTGTCGTCGCCCTTGAGGGCTTCGTCCAGTTCCTTCAGCGCCGCCTCGATGGCCTCCTTGGTCGGCGCATCGATCTTGGCCCCATGCTCGGCCAGGGACTTGCGCACGCCGTGGGCGGCCGCGTCGGCCTGGTTGCGCGCGTCGACCAGTTCGCGCTTGCGGTGATCGTCCGCGGCATTCGCCTCGGCGTCGCGCACCATGCGCTGCACCTCGTCCTCGCTCAGGCCCGAGTTGGCCTTGATGGTGATCTTGTTCTCCTTGCCGGTGCCCTTGTCGCGCGCGCTGACGTGCAGGATGCCGTTGGCGT
>JAKBBQ010000192.1 GCA_021808405.1 Pseudomonadota bacterium
ATGCGGCTTTCGCATTGGAGAGGCCGCCGCGTGTACGTACTGGATGACGATAAGGAGGTGGTTCGAAGCCTGTGTGCACTGCTTGAGACGTGGGGGTTGAGCGTCCAAGGATTCGACAGTCCACAAGCACTGCAAGCACATATTCTCGATGAGGGCTATCCCGATGCGCTCATCGCTGATCTGCACTTGGGCGGCAATCAAAGCGGGCTTGCGGTCGCTGAGCGCCTCGTTGAAACGCATGGTCCACTTCCTGTTCTGATCATCACCGCTGACGCCGCCGCTGTTCCATTGTCGGCTGGTGATGCCCCCGGTTGGTTTACCTCGATGCAGAAGCCTGTTTCTTCCATGGCTTTGCACTCGGCGTTCGACAAATGCTTTGCCGAGCTGCCAGAACCCGCAACATCGCACGACCCGGCGGATGTCGAGGCTTCCGTTGACCTAATTCGCCCCTGATCCTTGACCCGCTTGGAGCCGGATGACCTCCCGCCTGCCGATGGATCGAGACGCCATCGAAGCCGAGGATCCTTACGCCTCCTTGAGACTATTCGCCTTTCTTGAAAAGAACACCTTTGGCGTAATTGAGCAGGCACGACGCGTGAGAGAAAGAGGCATTTGAGGGAGGCCGGAATGGAACGGACGGTCCCGTCGCCTCAGAGCGGGTTCACCACCAGCGTCCATGTTCGTTGTCGCCGTTCTTGCCTGTGCTCGACACTTTCACCCTCGAAGGACCGGTGCGCAGGTCGGGGCAGGTCCGCAAGTCGCATGGCATTGACGTTGAGAACGGCGAAGTAGCGGCCGGAGATTTCCGTCATGGCGCCGAGATAAACGCCGCAGTTTTCACAGAAAAGGAAATCCGCGGTGCGCGAGGCGAAGAGGTACCGCCTCGGCCGGTTCCCGATCTGCGCGTTGAACGCGACCCGACCTGCGGGATCGGCGGTATAGACCGCACCGTGCGCGCGGCAAAACTCGCATTCGCAAATCCGGATCGACCATGCGTGTACGGGCAAGGCGGTATCGAACCGAAAGCCGATCGCTCCGCAGTGGCAGTGTCCCGGATAGATCATGTTTCGCCTCGTGCCGCCGTCATCCGTGGACTCGCGTTGCCGCGCCGCGGCTCATCATCTGCCAGTGCCGGCCGTGGTCCCGCGAGAGTTCCGCCGCAAACGTGTAGTGGTCGGCGGAACTGAACCGGTTCCAGGTGCGCAGCGTCAGCGGCTGCCCCTTGTATTCGAAGGTGCTCCGATAGAGCCAAGTGCTGCCTGTGATGACGAGGCGGTCTACGCAGTACGCCTGTGCGGTGGCGTCTACTTCGCAATAGAAATACGTCCCGCTCTTCGCACCGAGGCCGTAGACCGCGAGGTCATGGCGGCCCCCTGGCTCGATGGTTTGGTCACAGGTTACGAAACGATGGGAAGGGCTCCACTGGCACACGTTGACCGCCGTACTCCGGCCGGGCCGGGTGAGCGGCGAGGCGAACGTCTCACTGCGTCCCCGCCACGTGCCGATCAGGCGATCGAGCGCCAAGGGGATTCGCGTGGCCGGATTCGCGGCTGCTGCCACCTCGCTGCCGATCGCGGCCGTGAGGAAGACCAGTAACGCTACGCGACTCAGGCTCGTCTTCATGATGGTGTTGCCCCCACGGTTCAGGCGGACGGAAACTTCAGGATCGCTCCTCTACCCGCGATCGCTCCGAGTTTACCGCTTCAACTACTGTGGGCCGCCTCGTGGCGACCGTCGCGGCGGCATCGGAGCAGAGCGTGCGCCGTGCGAGCGGAATGTTGCTCAGGTGAGGAGCTGCACGGCTGGCTGGGTGCTGCTTGCCACCCGGGCCCTATAGAAACCGTCCTCCATGCTTCACGCCACCCGCCTCTGGCCGGCACCACCGTACCGAGGTCCAGGGCGAAACGTCGACCGGCTCGGCGGCCTGATCAGTAATCGGAGCGCCCGCCATGTCCGCAGCAGTTTGGGGCAGGATCATCGAGTCCTGTTCGGGTGGGTTACCCTCCAAGCATGTCCTTCGTCGGCTCGCAGTCTTCCGATCGCCTCGCCTCAATGCCGCGTCTGCGCCTGCTGGCGCTCTATCTGGCCGGCTGGCTGGCGCTGGGAACCTGGAACGGCCTCAACAGCCTGATCGGCCACGGCGGGCAGGTGCCGGCGTGGATGCCGTTCACCTGGGAATTGTCGAGCGCGCTGGCGCTGGCCGCGCTGGCGCCGGGCGTGGCCTGGCTGGAAAAGCGCTTTCCGCTGGGCGATGGACACACGCTGCGCCACCTGCCGGTACATCTGCTGGCAGTGGCACCGTTCTGCCTGCTGCACGTCGGCCTGATGATCGCGCTGCGCAAGGCGGTCTACTTGCTGGCCGGCACACACTACCGCTTCGGCGACGGGCTGGCCTTGTTCTACGAATTCCAGAAGGACTTGCTGACCTACGTGGTGATCGTGGGCGCCTGCGCGCTGCTGCGCATCCGCCGCGAACGCCGTCGCCGCGAACTGGACGCGCTGCGCCTGGCGCGCGAATCCAGCGAGGCACGCCTGGCCCAACTGAGCGCCCAGCTCGAGCCGCACTTCATGTTCAACGCGCTCAACACCATCGCCAACCGCATGCACGAAGACGTGGCCGACGCCGACCGCTTGCTGGTGGCCCTCGCCGACCTGCTGCGCGCCGCCCTGGCGGGTGCGCAGAGCCCCTATGCGCGGGTGCGCGACGAACTCGACTGGCTGCGCAGCTACTGCGCGCTGATGAGCGGGCGCCAGCCGGGCCGCCTGCAGACCGACCTGGATGCCGAGGCGGCGACGCTGGATGCGCGCATGCCGCGCCTGCTGCTGCAGCCGCTGGTGGAAAACGCGTTTCGCCACGGGTTGGCCAGCGGCCGTGGTCACCTGGCGGTGCAGCTCGTAGTGGCCGACGGCCGGCTGCATTGCCGGGTCAGCGACGACGGTGCCGGCTTCGTCGCCGACCGCGAGGGCGTGGGCCTGACCAACGTGCGCGAACGCCTGCGCCTGCTCTACGGCGCCCGCGCCGAGTTGCAGATCGCGCCGCGTCCGGGCGGCGGCACCGAGGTGCGCGTGACGCTGCCGCTGGAGCCCGCGAATGGCTGAGGCGCGCCCGCTCAAGGTGCTGCTGGTCGACGACGAGGCGCCGGCGCGCGCGCGGCTACGGCGCCTGCTGGCGGCGCATGCCGACGTGCGCGTCACGGGCGAGGCCGAGGACGTGGCCGGTGCGCTGGCGCTGCTGCGCACGTATCGCCCTCACGTGCTGTTCCTCGACGTGCAGTTGGGCCGCGAGGACGGCTTTGCCCTGTTGCGGCATCTGGCCGAGCCGCATCCCTATGTGGTGTTCGCCACCGCCTACCACCAGCATGCGCTGCGCGCGTTTGAAGTCGCCGCGGTCGACTACCTGCTGAAGCCCTGCGACGCCGAGCGGCTGGCGCGCGCACTGCGACGGGTGCGCGAACGTCTGGCGGAATCCGATCCGCTGCCGGCCGACGAGGACGTGCGCCGCGTGCGCGCCGCCCTGGCGCCACCGCGGCCGCTGCAGCGGCTGGTGGTCGACGAGCGCGGCACTCGCGTGGTGGTGCCGGTGGAGGCGCTGACCCGCGCCGCCGCCTGCGGCAACTATGTCGAGCTGCATACCGCTGAGCGGCGTTACCTGTTGCGCTCCACCCTCAGCCGGCTGGCGCAGCGCCTGGATCCGGCGCGCTTCCTGCGCGTGCACCGCGGCCACCTGGTGCGCAGCGACCAGATCGTCGGCCTGCGGCCGCGCGCGCACGGCGATGCTGAATTGCAGCTGCGCGATGGCAACACTCTGCTGCTCAGCCGGCGCTTCCGCGAAGCGCTGCCGGCGGATCTGCGCCGAATGGCGCCACCTGCAGGCGCGGCGGACGTGGGCGCTGTATCGGGACCGGCGGCGCCGGACGGCGATGCCGCATCGGCGGAGGTCGAGCCGCACCCGTTGTCCTGAGCGTCCGCATCGCGTTGTCGGCGCCGGCCCGCGCAACGCGAACCCGTCCCGCTCACGTCGGCAGCGGTCCCGCCCGTCACATAACGCTGGCTCTGTGCCGCCGGGCGCTGCAGGCTCGCGGCCGACTTCCGCACGAGATCACACCGATGGACCGTCGAGGTTTTCTCAAGAGCGCCGCTGCGGCATCCTTGGGTCTGCTGGCCGGCACACGTACTTCGGCCTGGGCCGCGAACGCGGTACTGCCGCATGGCCTCCGCGACGTGCGTCCGCGCCCCGGCGAACCCGGCTGGCCAGACGTGGCCGAATGGGCGCGGCTCGACCGCGCCGTGGGCGGGCGGCTGCTGCAGCTGCAATCGCCCTTCGCGGCCTGCACCGCGGATACCCTGGCGTCATCCTGCCGCGCGGTGCTGCAGCAACTGGGCAACCCGTTCTATCTCGGCGACCAGCCTGCGCTGACCCAGTCCAGCGGCTGGATCGACGCCTGGGTCTCACAGCCCAGCGCCTATGCGGTCGTCGCGCGTTCCGCCGCCGATGTCGCCGCAGCGGTTGCATTTGCCAGCAGGCATCGGCTGCGCCTGGTGGTGAAGGGCGGTGGGCACAGCTACCAGGGCACCTCGGATGCTCCCGACTCGCTGCTGGTGTGGACGCGGCACCTGCGCGAGACAACTCTGCACGACGCTTTCGTCGCCTCGGGTTGCGAAGGATCGCAGGCGCCGCAGGCCGCGGTAACGCTGGGCGCGGGCGCGATGTGGATCGACGCCTACGACGCCGTGACCACGCGGGGCGGGCGCTACGTGCAGGGCGGCGGCTGCACCACCGTGGGGGTACCCGGGCTGATCCAGAGCGGCGGCTTCGGCAGCTTCTCCAAGCGCTATGGCCTGGCCGCAGCCGGCTTGCTGGAGGCGGAGATCGTCACCGCCGACGGCACCGTGCGCACGGTCAACGCGCGCCGTGATCCCGAGCTGTTCTGGGCGCTCAAGGGCGGCGGCGGCGGCAGTTTCGGTGTGATCACCCGGCTGACCCTGCGCATGCACGATCTGCCGGCGGACTTCGGCGGCGTGTTCGGGGCCATCGAAGCCGATACGGACGCGGATTACCGCACGCTGGTGACCCAGGTGATGGCTTTCTATCGCCGTGCATTGTTCAACCCGCAGTGGGGCGAACAATTGCGCTTCCATGGCCGCAGGCTCACGCTGCATATGGTGTTCCAAGGTCTCGACCAGGCGCAGGCCCAATCCGTGTGGGAACCGTTCTTCGAGTGGGTACGCGCGCACAAAGGGTGCCGGTTCGTGAGCGCGCCTCGTATTCTCGCTGTGCCTGCGCAGCACTTCTGGGATGCCGGCTTCTGGGAACGCTACGTCCCAAGCCTGATCGTGCCCGACCATCGACCCGATGCGCCGTCTTCGTACTTTGTCTGGGCAGGCGACCGGAGTCAGGCTGGGCAATTCATGCACGGCTACCAGTCGGCATGGCTGCCGCAGGCGCTATTGCGTGAGGGCCGCCTGGCACATCTGGTCGATGCCCTCTGCGAGTGCGCGCGTTCCTGGGAGGTGGCGCTGCACTTCAACAAAGGCCTGGCGGGTGCGCCCGCCGAAGCCGTCCATGCCGCGCGCGACACCGCCACCCATCCGCAGGTCCTGGATGCATTCGCACTGGCCATCATCGCTGGCGGCGGACCGCCCGCTTATCCCGGTATGCCCGGTCCCGGACCGGATCTGGCTGGCGCGCGCCGCGCTGCCCGGCGCATCCGCCGAGCGATGGCACCGTTGCGCCGCCTGGTGCCTGGCGCCGGCTCGTACATCGCGGAAAGCGACTTTTTTCAGAACGACTGGCACGGCGCATTCTGGGGACCGCATTACGCGCGGCTGCGCGCGGCCAAAGACCGCTACGACCCCGAGGGACTCTTCACGGTGCACCATGGGGTAGGCAGCGAGGACTGGAGCGAGGATGGTTTCAGGCGCCTGCGCAACACATCGCCCAAGCCGGTCCAGGCATGATCCATGCTAATTCGGTTTTCGGCGCTGAAAGGCTGACCGCAGGCTTCGCTTGCCTCGGGTGCGCGATCCGTTCTGAAGCGACACCGGGATGATCCGCAGGGAATGGCCGTTGACGCCCGACGAAGATTGACCAGCGCACTCGCTACCCTCTTGACCAGCGGAGAGGGCCTAGATCCGACGCCACAGCTGATGCCGATGGTAGACGTTCCTGGTCAGTCGACGCCGCGCACAAGGCAGTGGCAGCGGGCGGCCACGCCATCTGCTCTTGGCGCTGCCTTGGCCAGAAGGCCGTTGACGATGATGATCGACGTCGACTCCTGGTTACCCTGTCGCAGCCTCCGAAACGCGTGGCGCGTACAGCAGCCGCATCAACGTTCACTTTACGCCCGAAACCTGCAGGCCCACCCCCTGTAGGGCTTCACCACTGGGCTGGTCGGGATTTCCAGCATCCGGCGCGATCCTCGCCAGCGCGTCGTGCAGGGCTGCGGCGGTCCTGTCCGCGTAGTCCGGATCTGCCGGTACGTAGGGTGACGTCGAGATCGCGTTCATCTTCGGGTGCTTTTCCCGGACCAACACCCATTCCTCGAGGCTTAACGGGGCACCCAGGAACAACGGTTCCTTCGAATAGGCGTCTTCTTGCCAACGTTGCAGCAGGAGACGCTCATGAATGTGGTGCGCGAGTACCTCACCGATCGCCTCATCGGCGCCAATCTCGTTCAGTAGTTGAAAGAGGGTCCGGATCAGGGCATCACAGATCGTGTTGCACACGGTTTGTTCGGGAGCGTACGACAGGCGTGCATCGTGCAGAAGAAGGGCGAGCGCGCCGGCGGCTTCGATCGTGCCGAGGTCGCTGATTGGTGTCAGGCGATCAATCCACATCTGCTCCTCCTCGTCGCCGTCTTCCTTGCTGTCATTGCCCA
>JAKBBQ010000010.1 GCA_021808405.1 Pseudomonadota bacterium
GGTCGCCGCGGTACAGGTAGCCCAGGCGGGCGCAGTTGACGGTGACCACGCCGACCGAGCCGGTCTGCTCGGCCGAGCCGAACAGGCCGTTGCCCCGCTTGAGGAGTTCGCGCAGGTCCAACTGCAGGCGGCAGCACATCGAGCGCACCATGTGCGGCTGCAGGTCGGAGTTGAGGAAGTTCTGGAAGTACGGCAGCCCGTACTTGGCGGTCATCTCGAACAACCGCTCGGTGTTGGGGTGCTCCCAAGGGAAATCCGGGGTGATGTTGTAGGTCGGGATCGGGAAGGTGAACACCCGCCCCTTGGCGTCGCCAGCGGCCATGACCTCGATGTAGGCGCGGTTGATCAGGTCCATCTCGGGCTGCAGCTCGCCGTAGACGAAGGGCATTTCCTCCCCGCCGATCACGGGTACCTGCTGCGCCAGGTCGGCCGGGCAGGTCCAGTCGAAGGTCAGGTTGGTGAACGGGGTCTGCGTGCCCCAGCGACTGGGCACGTTGAGGTTGAACACCAGTTCCTGCATGTGCTGGCGCACTTGCGAGTAGTCCAACCTGTCCTTGCGCACGAAGGGCGCCATGTAGGTGTCGAAACTGGAGAAGGCCTGCGCGCCCGCCCACTCGTTCTGCAGCGTGCCGAGGAAGTTGACGATCTGCCCGATCGCGGCCCCCATGTGGCGCGGCGGCGATGACTCGACCTTGCCCGGCACGCCGTTGAAGCCCTCCACCAGCAGTTGTCGCAGGCTCCAGCCGGCGCAGTAGCCCGACAGCATGTCCAGGTCGTGGATGTGCAGGTCGGCGTCGCGGTGCGCCTGCCCGACCTCGGCCGGATAGACATGGGACAGCCAGTAGTTGGCGGTGACCTTGCCGGCCACGTTGAGGATCAGCCCGCCCAGGCTGTAGCCCTGGTTGGCGTTGGCCTGCACCCTCCAGTCGCTGCGGTCGAGGTATTCGTTGACCGAGGTCTCGACCTCGACCAGGGTCCTGCGGTCGGCGCGCAGCCTGGCGTGCTGCTCGCGGTAGACGATATAGGCGCGCGCGGTGGCGGCGTGGCCGGCGGCGCTCAGCGCGGTTTCCACCCGGTCCTGGATCTGCTCCACGCCGGGTCGCCGCGCGGCATCGAGTTCCAGGGCGCGCACCACCTGCTCGGCCAGTCGCATGGCCTCGCCCGCGGCGATCTCCCCACTGGCCTGCCCGGCCTTCGCGATGGCGTCGCGGATGCGTGCCGCATCGAAGGCAACGACGCGGCCATCGCGCTTGGTGACCGACTCCAGAACCTTGGCCATGCCTGCCTCCGGTGGACACGATGGAGGCAAGATACCACTAGCGGTAGTGGAAAATGCTGCAGTGAACACTAAATATGGGGTCTTTTGACAGCGGTCAACCGGCTGCGGGCGGTCCGCGCATGCTGTAAGCTCGCGATCCACCAGTCGGGCCAACGCCCACGGAGGAGACGACCATGACGACCGATCCGGCCGCGCAGATCGCTGCGCGCATCGACCGCCTTCCTTCATCGCGCACCGTGTGGACCATGGTGGTGCTGATTTCCCTGGGAGGGGTCTTCGAGTTCTACGACCTGTTCTTCACCGGCTACGTCGCGCCGGGGATGATCGGCGCCGGGCTGTTCAAGCCCGAGTCGCTGGGCGTGCTGGCGTCGCTCAAGCCGCTGGCCATCGCCGGTTTCGGCACCTTCGTGTTCGCCACCTTCGCCGGCCTGTGGGTGGGCGCGCTGCTGCTGGGCTTTTTCGCCGATCGCTTCGGTCGCCGAAGCGTGTTCACCGGGGCGCTGGTGTGGTACATGGTCTGCACCGCGATCATGGCCTTCCAGACCAGCGGGCTGTGGCTGGACGTCTGGCGCTTCATCGCAGGAATCGGAATCGGCATCGAACTGGTGACCATCGACACCTACATTTCGGAGCTGATCCCGGGGCGCGACCGCGGCCGCGCCTACGCGATGAACCAGTTCATCACCTTCTGCGTCGTTCCGCTGATCGCCTTCCTGGCCTGGGCGCTCAAGGGCACCACGCCGTTCGGGATGGACTATTGGAGGGTGCTGATCCTCGTCGGCTCGGTGGGCGCGGTGGTGGTCTGGGTGCTGCAGCGCGGCATTCCGGAAAGCCCGCGCTGGCTGGCGCGTCGCGGCCGCATCGAGGACGCTGAGCGCATCGTCTCGGACATCGAGCGCAAGGTGGTCGCCGAGGGGCGCGGGCCGCTGCCCGAGCCGGTGGTGCAGGCACGCGAGCAGGCCGGGGAGGGCAGCCTGGCGGAGATCTTCGGGCCGCAGTACCTGCGGCGCACGGTGATCATGTCGGTTTTCAACATGGCCCAGGTGATCGGCTTCTACGGCTTCGCCGCCTGGGTGCCCACGCTGCTGATGCACCGCGGCGTGCACGTGACCACCAGCCTGCAGTACGCCTTCATCATCGCCATCGCCAACCCGGTGGGCCCGCTGCTGGGCAGCTGGTTCGCCGATCGCCTGGAGCGCAAGACCCAGATCAGCGTCGCGCTGCTGGTGATGGGGGTGACCATCGCGTTGTTCGCCCAGGCCAGCGCGCCGGCGCTGCTGATCGCCCTCGGCGTGGTGTTCACCCTGGCCTCCAACATCATGTCCTTCGCCTACCACGGCTACCAGACCGAGGTGTTTCCCACCCGCGTCCGGGCGCGCGCGGTGGGCTTCGTCTATTCGTGGAGCCGCCTCGCGGCCGCGTTCGCCGGCCTGGCGATCGGCATCCTGCTGCACCGCTGGGGGGTTCCCGGGGTGGCCATGTTCATCGCGGTGTCGATGGCGCTGGGTATCGCGATGATCCTGCTCGGGCCGGCCACTCGCGGCCGCTCGCTGGAAGCGATCAACGAGTGAGGCGCGGCGGGCGCTGCGGCCAGGTCCAGCGCGCCCACTGCGGAGGGTCCTCGCCGTGCTGCCGGGCATGGCGCCCGCAGGCGAGGATTTCCTCGTGCATGACCCGCCGCAGCGGATCGCCCCGCGAGCCCAGCCGCGGCAGCCGCTCGAGGGCGTCGAGCACGAGGTGGAAGCGGTCGATGCGGTTGCGCATCGCCAGCGCCAGTGGGGTGTCGACACTGCCGTGCTCGTTGTAGCCGTGCACATGCAGGTTGCGCGCGTTGGCGCGCCGGAAGCACAGCTTGCGCACCAGCGAGGGGTAGCCGTGGAAGTTGAACACCACCGGCTTGTCGCGGGTGAACAGGGCATCGAACTCGGCGTCCGGCAGTCCGTGCTCGTGCTCGCTGTCGGGCAGCAGCCGGAACAGGTCGACCACGTTGAGCAGCCGCACCTTGACTTCGGGCAGGTGCTCGCGCAGCAGTGCGGTCGCGGCCAGCGCCTCCAGCGTGGGCACGTCGCCGGCGCAGGCCATCACCAGGTCGGGCTCCTCGCTGCCGGCGTTGCTCGCCCAGTCCCAGATGCCGATTCCCCTGGCGCAGTGCGCGATCGCCTGGTCGATCCCCAGGTACTGCAGGTGCTGCTGCTTGTCGGCGACGATCACGTTGACCTTGTCGACGCTGTCCAGGCAATGGCGGGCGACCGCCAGCAGGCAGTTGGCGTCGGGCGGCAGGTAGATGCGGGTGATCCGCGGGCTCTTGTGGGTCACCAGGTCGAGGAAGCCCGGATCCTGGTGCGAAAAGCCGTTGTGGTCCTGGCGCCAGACGGTGGAACTCAGCACCAGGTTCAGCGAGGACACGCTGGCGCGCCACGGTACCTCGGCCGCCTTCTCCAGCCATTTGGCGTGCTGGTTGAACATCGAGCCGACGATCTGGGTGAAGGCCTCGTAGGAGGCGAAGATCCCATGGCGCCCCGACAGCAGGTAGCCCTCCAGCCATCCCTCCAGCGTGTGCTCGGACAGGTACTCCATCACCCGTCCGTCGGCAGCCAGGTGGCCGCCGTCGGCGTCCTCGGGCAGCAGGCGGCCCATCCAGGCCTTCGCGGTGGCCTGGTAGACATCGTCGAGGCGGTTGGAGGCGAGTTCGTCCGGACTGAAGATGCGGAAGTTGTCGGGGTTGGCGCGGATGACGTCGCGCAGCAGTCGACCGAGCGGGCGGGTGTTGTCCACCGCCAGGGCTCCCGGCGCGTCGACCGCCACCGCGTGCTCGCGCGCCTCGGGCAGGCGCAGCGGGCGGCGCAGCAGCCCGCCGTTGGCCACCGGCTGGGCGCTGATGCGGCGGCTTCCCCGCGGCGCCAGCGCGAGCAACTCCGGCAGCGGCCTGGCCTGCGAGTCGAAGCAGCGCTCCGGGTGGTAGCTGCGCAGCCACTGCTCGAGCAGCCGCAGGTGCTGCGCGTCCCGGTTCGGGTCGAGGGGGATCTGATGGGCGCGCCAGGTGCCTTCCACCTGATGGCCGTCAACCACCTTCGGCCCGGTCCAGCCCTTGGGGGTGCGCAGCACGATCACCGGCCAGCGCTCCACGCCGGTGGCCGGCGCGGAGCGCGCGCGGCGCTGGATCGTGGCCATGCGCTCCAGCGCCTGGTCCAGCGCGCCGGCCAGCTCGCGGTGCACCGCGGCCGGGTCGTCGCCCTCGACGAACCAGGGGGCATAGCCGTAGCCGCGCAGCAGCTCGGCGAGTTGCCGGCGCGGCAGGCGCGCCAGCAGCGTCGGGTTGGCGATCTTGTAGCCGTTGAGGTGCAGCACCGGCAGCACCGCGCCGTCGCGCGCCGGGTTGAGGAACTGCAGCGAGTGCCAGGCGGTGGCCAGCGGCCCGGTTTCGGCCTCGCCGTCGCCGACCATGCACACGACGACCAGGTCGGGATGGTCGAAGGCCATGCCGAAGGCATGCGCCAGGCTGTAGCCGAGTTCGCCGCCTTCGTGCACCGAGCCCGGGGTTTGCGGGGTGCAGTGGCTGCCGAGGCCCCCGGGAAAGGAAAAGTGCTTGAAAAAATTCCGCAGCCCTTGCGGTGAATGACCCTTGTCCGCATGGAGTTCGCCGTAGGTTCCCTCCATCCAGGCGTGTGCCAGTACCGCCGGCGCGCCGTGCCCGGGACCGCAGACAAAGGCCACCTGCAGGTCGCGCCGCACGATCGCCCGGTTCAGGTGGGCGAGCACCAGCGCCAGCCCGGGATCGGAACCCCAGTGGCCGAGGAGGCGGCGTTTGATATGCGAAGGCTCGAGCGGGAGCTCGAGCAGCGGGTTGTCCTGCAGGTACAGCATGCCGGCGCACAGGTACAGGCAGGCGCGCCAGTAGCGATCGATCGCGTCGAGTTCGGCGGCGCTCGCCGCGGCGAACGATGGGGGCATGGTGGCGGGCCGGGCGTGCACGGGCGTGGCCGGGCGGCGCGTCAGGTCGACACCTGCTCGCCCTTGCCGGGCATCAGCACCTCGGTGTCGCGAAGTTGCGCTGCGAAGGCCCGCATGGCCTGTTCGTCGCCGTGCACCAGCACGGTGCGCCGCGGCCGCAGCGCGCGCTGCCAGGCCAGCAGTTCGTCGCGGTCGGCGTGCGCCGAGAAGCCGTTGATGGTGTGCAGCCGGGCGCGAACCGGAACCTGTTCGCCGAACAGTCGCACCTGCCTGGCGCCGTCGATGAGTTCGCGCGCCAGCGTGCCCCTGGCCGCGTAGCCGACGAACACCACGCTGCAGTCCTGGCGCCACAGGTTGTGGCGCAGGTGGTGGCGCACCCGGCCCCCGGTGCACATTCCCGAGCCGGCCATGATCACCGCGCCGCCCACCAGGGTGTTGAGGGCGATCGAGTCGGCGGTGTCGCGGGTGAAGCGCAGCCCGGGCAGCGCGAACGGGTCCTTGCCGTCGGCGAACAGTTCGCGCTCGCGGGGGGCGAAGCATTCGGGATGGCGGCGAAACACCTCGGTCGCGGAAATGGCCATCGGCGAGTCGAGGAACACCGGCAGCGACCTGGGCAGCCTGCCGCTGTCGACACCCTGGCGCAGGTAGTACAGCAGTTCCTGCGCGCGCTCCATCGCGAAGGTCGGGATCACCACGTTGCCGCCGCGGGCGATGGTCTCGGTGATCGCCGCGTAGAGCTCGTCGATCGACGGCGCGAGCGCCTTGTGCAGGCGGTCGCCGTAGGTGGTTTCCATCACCACCGTGCCGGCTGGTGGCGGCAGTTGCGGCCCGCGCAGGATCGCCCGCCCGCCGTAGCCCAGGTCGCCGGAGAAGATCGCCGCCGACTCGGGGCCCCCGCCGTCGTCGATGCGCAGGCTCGCCGAGCCGAGGATGTGCCCTGCGTCATGGAAGCTCGCGCGCAGCGCGCCGCCCAGATCCAGGGTCTGTCCGTAGCTGGCGGTGCGGCCGAATCGGTCCATCGCGTTGAGGGCGTCGAGGGTGTCGTACAAGGGCTTGCGGCCGGCCTCGCCGCGGCGGCGGGCGTGGCGTTCCCGGCGCTCGGCTTCCTCTTCGTGCAGGCGCGCGGCGTCGAGCAGGACCAGGCGCGCGAGCTCCCGCGTCGCAGAGGTGGAGATGATCTCCCCGGCAAAACCCCGCTGGACCAGCAGGGGGATGCGGCCGCAATGGTCGAGGTGGGCGTGGGTGAGCAACAGGATATCGATGGACCGCGGGTCGAAGCCGAAGTCCTCGGCATTCTCCTCGTCGAGTTCGCGGCTTCCCTGGTACAGGCCGCAGTCGACCAGCAGGCGCTTGCCGGCCGCCTCGACCAGGTGGCACGATCCGGTGACCTCGCGGTCGGCGCCGTGGAAGGAAATCTTCATCGTGCCTCCTCGGTCCGCGATGGGGCCTGGGTCAACGGCGTTCCGTTGCGACGGTGCCAGTCGAGGATCGCCGACCACGCCTGCTGCGCCGTTTCGGCGTACTGGAACAGGTCCAGGTCCTCTTCGTCGATGCTGCCCATTTCCAGCAGGAACTCGGCGTCGAACACCTTGCTCCAGTAGTCCTGCCCGATCAGCACCACCGGGATCGGCTCGGTCTTGCGGGTCTGGATCAGCGTGAGCGCGCAGAACAGTTCGTCCATCGTCCCGTAGCCGCCTGGGAGCGCGACCAGCGCAGCCGCGCGCTTGACGAAATGCAGCTTGCGCATCGCGAAGTAGTGGAAGCGCATGCACAGGCCCGGGGTCAGGTAGGGGTTGGGATATTGCTCCCTCGGCAGGCTGATGTTCAGCCCGATGCTTTTCGCCCCCACGTCGAAGGCCCCACGATTGGCGGCCTCCATCGCTCCCGGGCCGCCGCCGGTGAGCACCGCGAGCCCGGGGTTGCCGCAGCCGCCGACCAGCTGCCCCAGTTGCCGGCCGACTTCGTAATAGCGCGAAAGTTCGGCGCGGCGCTCGGCCCGCCGCAGCGCCAGCTGGCAGCCCGGGTCGCTCGCTTGGGCAGCGGCGCGCTGCCGCGCCGCTGCCAGTTCGCGGCGCGCCCTGGCCGGTTCGCGCAGCCGCGTGCTGCCGAACACCACGACGGTGCGTTCGATTCCCTGGCCGGCGAGGATGCGCTCGGCCTTCAGGTAATCCAGGTGCAGTCGAAGTCCGCGGGTGTCGTCGGCATGCAGCAGTTCGACGTCGCTGTCCCCCTCGAGATACGAGGCGTCCTGCATGATGGCCTGCAGCCGCGTGTCGACCTCGGCCTCGTCTTCGCGCGACTTGGGCTGTTCCCACGGAAGCGGTACGCGCCGCGCTGGGCGACGCGGCGCGCCAGCGCCCTCGGCGGGCTCCCGCGCAGTCTGGCGCTGGTTCGGCTCGGGTGGGTGTTCGGTTGACTTGCGTCGGCCTTTTCCAGCTGACAATTGATATACCCCCGAACAAGCAGCGCATGGGCGAACCCAGACCAGTATAGCCACTGCAAGGCCGCGCGGCGGCCGGCGCGGCGCGCGGTTCGCGCAAGGCCCTTCGCAGCGATTCGCGCAGGATTTACAGTCGGGTGCATGCGCAGTGCGATCCCGGAACAGGAGCCCCCCGGCATGAACGACTCCCTGCAGACCTTCGTTTCGCGCGTCGACTCGATCGTCGACCGCCATGGCGCCGACGAACCCGCGGTGCTCGACGGTGTCGACTCCGCGCTGCGCGAACTGCTGTCGCGCGACGACTGGCTCGACGAGCCGCGCGCCCGCCCCCATCCGGTCTATTACCAGCAGTACCTGCTGCACGCCGACCCGCAGGGGCGCTTCAGCGTGGTGAGCTTCGTCTGGGGACCGGGGCAGCGCACCCCGATCCACGACCACTGCACCTGGGGCGTCATCGGCATGCTGCGCGGCGAGGAGATCGCGCGGCCCTATCGCGTCGAGGACGGCCGGCTGGTCGCCGACGGTCCCGAGGAAAGGCTGCTGCCCGGGATGACCGCCAGGGTGTCGCCTGCGATCGGCGACATCCATATCGTTCGCAACGCGTACGACGACAGGGTGTCGATCAGCATCCATGTGTATGGCTCGGACATCGGCAAGCAGCCGCGCCATGTCTACGACCCGCAGAGCGGCGCGGTGAAGACCTTCGTCTCCGGCTATTCCAACCATCCGGACTACGGCAGATAGTCGCCGGGCGGCCCATCCCGGTTGCGCCGCGGGGCGCGGCAAGGAAGCTCGCCGGCTCAGCCGCGCGGCACCGGCGGCGCGGGCTGGCCGGCGACCCGCTCGAGGCCCGGGTCGAGGCAGGCCCACGCCGGCGCGCTGGCCGCCCAGATGTTCGCGCCGGGCCGCACCGACGACGGGTCGTCGAGCGTTCCGGCTCGCACCACGGTGTACAGCGGCCGCCCCGACGAGTCGGAGAACAGGTGGCAGCCGCAGGTCGGGCAGAAGCGCCGGGTGATGCGGTTGCCGCTGTCGGCGGTGCCGGTGTGCGAGGCGATCGCGCCCTGCACCCGCAGCGCGGCGGCCGGCACCACCACGTTGACCGTCCCGTTGCCGGCGATGCGCTGGCAGTCGCGGCACCAGCAGATGCGGGTGAACAAGGGCTCGGCGTCGATGCGGTAGCGCACCGCGCCGCACAGGCAGCCACCGCTGCGCTCGCTCATGGTCTTTCCTCCCGGGATCGGTTCCGATCGATCGCCCGGCCTGCCGGCACGGGCTCAGGTCCGCTGCAGCGCGTCGGCCACGCTGCAGATGCGGGCGAAGCGCCCGCGCAGCACCGCCGCGGTGCGGCGCACGATGTCGTCGGCGGCCAGCACCGAGCCGTCGGGCTGAGGCATGTCGAAGGTCAGCGTCGCCTCGGGCACGAAATCGACCTCCCAGCCCAGGTCGGAGGCGTGGCGGGCGGTGGTCTCGCAGCATTGTTCGGTGCGGATTCCGCTGACGATCAGCCTGCGCACGCCGTTGCGAACCAGCCAGACGTCCAGCCCGGTTCCGACCAGCGCGCTGTGGCGCGACTTCACGAACTCGGCAGCCGGGTTGGCGGGCGCCAGGTCGTCGAGCGGACGCACATGGCCCGATGCGCGGGAAAAGGGGTTGTCGGGGCGCTCGGGGCCGTCGGCGTGCAGCACCCGCAGCACCGGGATGTCCCGCGCCACGCAGCCTTCGAGCAGGGCGTTCTGCGCCGCCAGGTATGGGGCGAAACGAGCCGGGCTGAAGTAGTCGCGGTGACGGAACGATTCCTGGGCGTCGATCACAAGCAGGCAGGTGGTCAAGGCATTCTCCTCGGGTCAGGCTGCATTGTGCTGGTTTGCGCTTCGACGCGCAGCAGTGCATCAACCCCCCGGCGCGTCAAGTTCGTGCAGTCTGCGTGTCGGCGCCGCGCAGCGGGCGGCCGAGAATTCCGCCATGGGAAACATGCGTGCAGGCATCGTGCCGTGGTGACCATGTGCGAGGGCTTCGACCCGCTGGACAGCGCGCTGCTCGCGCTGCAGGCGGCCGCCGACGGCGGCTGCGCCGAGCAGGGACTGCGCCGCTTGCGTCAGCAACGCCTGGCCGGGCTGCTGCGCGCCTGCCAGGCGCGCTCGCCGCTGTACCGTCGCTGGCTGCAGGGCGTGGACCCGTCGCGCGCCCGGCTGCAGGATCTGCCGGTCGCGCGGCGCAGCGTGCTGATGGAGCACTTCGACGAATGGGTCGCCGACCCCCGGCTGCGGCTGCGTGAACTGCGCGACTTCGTCGCCGACCCGCTGCGCATCGCCGAACCCTACGCCGGGCGCTACCTGGTCTGGCACAGCTCGGGGACCAGCGGCGAGCCCGGCATGTTCGTGCAGGATGCGCACGCGATGGCGGTGTACGACGCGCTGGAATGCGTGCGCGGTCCCTGGGCGCGCCTGGCCCCGGAACTGGCGGCAAGCTGCAACCTGCAGCGCAAGCTGGTGCTGGTGGGCGCGACCGAGGAGCATTTCGCCAGCACCGTGGCCGCCGCGCGGCTGCGCCGGCTCAACCCCTGGCTGGCCACGCAGCTGCGTTCGCTGTCGCTGCTGCAACCGCCGGCCGAGCTCAGGCGGGCCATCGAGCGCCTGCAGCCGGTCGTGCTGGCGACCTTTCCCAGCGTCGCGCTGCAACTCGCCGAGGAGCGCGCAGCGGGTCGGCTGGACGTGGCGCTGCGCGAGGTCTGGGTCGGCGGCGAGACGCTGAGCCCGGCCACGCGGCGCTTCATCGAGCGAAGTTTCGGTTGCCCGGTGCGCAACAGCTACGGCGCCTCCGAATTCCTGTCCATCGCGTCGCCATGCGTCCACGGGGCGATGCACCTGAACGCCGACTGGGTGATCCTGGAGCCGCTGGACGAGCACGGACGCGCGGCCGACGCGGGCAGCGAAGGCAGCTCGGTGCTGCTGACCAACCTGGCCAACCACGTGCAGCCGCTGCTGCGCTACCAGATGTCCGACCGCATCAGCCTCAGCCCGCAGCGCTGCGCCTGCGGCTCGGCGCTGCCGGTGATCACCGTGCAGGGTCGCGACGACGATGTGCTGCACCTGCCGGCACGCGGTGGCGGCGTGCTCGCGGTATCGCCGCTGGCGATCACCACCATCGTCGAGGAGCGCGCCGGGCTGCTGGACTACCAGGTCGTGCAGACCGCCGCCGACCGGCTGGTGCTGGGTTGCCGCGGGCGCGACACCTCGACGCGGCGCAGGCTGGCGCGTGCCGTGCGGCAACTGCAGTCGTGGCTGGACAGCCTGGGTGTCGCCGACGTGCGGGTCCGCGGCGACGCCGAGCTCGCCATCGAACTGGCCGCCGGCGGCAAGGTGCCGCGGGTGCTGGCCTTGCGCGCGGCGCGACGCGTCGGCGCGACCGCTGCCGGCGCCTGAGCGGGCCCGCAGCCGAAGGAGCCGCGCGATGCAGCAGGTGCGACAGGTGCAGCGGGTGCAGCAGGTGCAGCGGGTGCAGCAGGTGCAGCAGGTGCAGCAGGAGGTCGCCGAGGCCGCGCTGCGCTACCTCGGGGCCGGCTGGTCGGTGCTGCCGCTGCGTGCGGGCGACAAGCGGCCGCTGATCCGCTGGCAGGAGCTGCAGGCGCGGCGGCCCTCGCGCGCCACGGTCGCGGGCTGGTTCGCGCAGTGGCCGCATGCCAACATCGGCATCGTCACCGGGGCGATATCGCGGCTGGTGGTGCTCGACGTCGACCCCAGGCATGGTGGAGATACGTCGCTGCGCGACCTGCAGACCCACTTCGGCGTCCTGCCCGCGACCGTCGAGGCGCGCAGCGGAGGCGGCGGACGCCACCTGTACTTCGCCCATCCGGGAGGCCTGGTGCGCAACCACGCGGGGCTGGCGCAGGGCATCGACCTGCGCGGCGACGGCGGCTACGTGGTGGCGCCGCCGTCGCTGCACCCCAGCGGGCTGCGCTACGCGTGGAAGGCAGGCTGCGCGCCTGGGGATCTGCCCGTGGCGCCACTTCCGGGCTGGCTGTTGCGCTGGTTCGGCCTGCGCACCGGTCGCAGCCAGGCCGACTGGCGGCAACTGGTGCGCGAGGGAGTCGCGCAGGGACAGCGCAATTCGACGCTGGCCGCGCTGAGCGGCCACCTGCTGTGGCACGGGGTCGATCCCGAGATCGCGCTGGAGTTGCTGCTGGCATGGAACCGCATGCGCTGCCTGCCGCCGCTGGACGACGCGGAAGTGGCGCAGGTCGTCGCCAGCATCGCCCGCTTGCACGAGCAGGGTTGACGGCATGGCGGGCCGGGTGCGCCGGCCCTTATGATCGACGGTTGCAGGCGGTTTGCGGCCTGCGCGCGCCCGCCGGGCCTGCCCCACTGCGATGAGCTGGACTTCCCTGTACGTACTGTCGATCGTCTTTGTCGCCACGCTGATCCGTTCCACCTTCGGGTTCGGCGAGGCGCTGTTCGCGGTGCCGCTGCTCGCGCTGCGCATACCGCTGCAGGTGGCGACCCCGCTGGTCACCCTGCTGTCGATCACCATCGCCGCCAGCATCGTGCTGCAGGACTTTCGCAAGATCCACCTGCGCAGCAGCGGCGGCCTGCTGCTGCCGTCGCTGCTGGGCATCCCGCTGGGCCTGCTGCTGCTGACCAGTCCGCTCCAGCTGCTGGTGAAAATCCTGCTGGCCCTGGTGATCATCGGCTTCGCGGGTTTTTCGCTGATCGGCCGGCTGCCTCCGGAACTCAAGACCGACAAGCTGGGCTGGCTGCTGGGCTGCGGCTTCTGCGCCGGGGTGCTGGGCGCGGCCTACGGCATGAACGGTCCGCCGCTGGTGATCTACGGCACCATGCGGCGCTGGTCGGCGCAGCATTTCCGCGCCACGCTGCAGGGCTACTTCCTGCCGGCCAGCGCGCTGGGGATGCTGGGCTACTGGCTGGCCGGACTGTGGACCGCGGCCGTCACCCACTACTACCTGAGCTCGCTGCTGGTGATCATCCCCGGGGTGTGGCTGGGGCGAATGGCCAACCACCGGCTCGATCCCCGGCGCTTCCTGCGCATCGTCCACCTCGGGCTGGTCAGCGTCGGCGTGGTGCTGCTGACCCAGGCGCTGCGCGCCGCCTGAGGGCCTCGCGGCGACCGCGCTGCCGCTCGCGTCGTTCCCCTTCGGGCACAAGGAAGCCCCGACCAGCGCAAGACCAGGAAACGATCGTGCGGAGATCGTGCCATGCGTTATATTCCACCGTGCACAACCGGACCCGCAGCGCGCGGCGGGCCGGCCCCACCACCCACCGGAGCCCCCGATGTCGCATCGCAGCGCAGTCCATGTCCTGTTCCGCTACCTCGGCCCGGCCTGGGTCGCGCTGTGCCTGGGCGCCGCGTCGGCCGCGCCGGCAGCGGCAGCGCAGCCGGTGCTGTCCGTGGCCTACGCCGGATCGATGGGCGCGGTGATGGACAAGGCGCTGGGGCCGCAGATCGAGCGCAGCGCCGGCGTGCAATTCCAGGGCCGCGGCTCCGGGGCCTACGGGCTCGCGCACCTGCTGGCCGCGCGGAAGATCACCGCCGACGTGTTCGTATCGATCACGCCGGGGCCGATGCGCATCCTGCAGCAGGCCGGGCTGGTCGGGCAGGCGGTGCCGGTGGCCAGCACCCAGATGGTCATCGCCTACAGCCCGCAAGGTCCGCACGCCAGGCAGTTCGAGCAGGCCGCGGCGGGCAAGCTGCCCTGGTACCAGGTGCTCGAGCAGCCCGGGGTGAAGTTCGGCCGCACCGATCCGAAGACCGACCCGCAGGGCCGCAACATCGTGTTCGCGATGCTGCTGGCCGAGCGCTACTACCGGCAGCCCGGCCTGGCGCACAGGATCCTCGGGGACTTCGGCCGCAACACCTCGCAGATCTTCGCCGAGCCGTCGCTGCTCAGCCGCCTCGAAAGCGGCCAGGTCGATGCCTCGTCGGGCTACCGCAGCGCGGTGATCTCCCACAAGCTGCCCTACATCGCGTTGCCGGCGCAGGTCAACCTGAGCGACCCGTCGATGAGCCGGGACTGGTACGGCAAGGTGCACTTTTCCATCGACGGCCCCGACGGCAAGCCGATGCGGCTGTCGACCCAGCCGCTGGTGTTCTACGCCGCGGTGCTGGACAACGCTCCCGACCCGAAGGCCGGCCGGGCCTTCGTGCGGCTGATGCAAAGCGCAGCCGGCCAGCACATGTTCCACGCCTACGGCTACAGCCGCCCGAAGGGCCCGGCGCTGCGCTGACGCCAGCGGCGCGCCGTGTTGCCGGGAAGACGGCGCGTCGCCTATGCTTGCGCGGCCGCGCCGCCGCGCCCCGCACAGGACCGCCTGCCATGCTTCGACCCGCGCTGAACCTGCGCATCCGCGTGATGCTGGGCGAGCACATCGCCATCGGCCCGGGCAAGGTCGCTCTGCTCGAGGCGCTGCGCGACACCCACTCGATCAGCGCGGCAGCGCGCTCGCTGGGCATGTCCTATCGCAGGGCGTGGCTGCTGGTCGACGAGATGAATTCCGCGCTGCGCTCTCCCGCGGTGGTTTCGGCCACCGGAGGGCAGCACGGCGGAGGCAGCGAGCTGACCGAGGTCGGGTTGGAGATCCTTCGCCTGTATCGCAGGGTCGAGGACCGGGCGCTGGCCGCCAACCGCGACGACATCCAGCAGTTGCTCCATCTGGTCCGCGTATCGGCAGCTTGAACCCGTCCCCGGCGGTGTATGCTCGAACGCATCGGCCGCGCGGCCGATTCGCTGCCGGCCCGATGACTTCCCCTCGATCCCCCCCCGACGCCTTGCCGGCGGATCCCGCGCTGCCGGCCACCGACCGCGCGCTGGGGCTGACGACCGACGAAGTCCGGCGCCGGCTGCAACGCTACGGCCGCAATGCCATCGAGGAGGCGCATGCTCCGTGGTGGCGCAGCCTGCTCGGCAGGTTCTGGGGGCCGGTGCCCTGGATGCTCGAGGCCGTGGTGGTGCTCCAGTGGCTGCTGGGGCGCGGGCAGGAGGCGCTGGTCATCGGCTTCCTGCTGGTGTTCAACGCCGCGGTGGCCTACCTGCAGGAGCGCCGCGCGCAGGACGCGCTGGCGCTGCTGCGCAAACGCCTGCAGGTCAACGCCAGGGTGCTGCGCGACGGCGGCTGGAGCCGCGTCGGCGCTGCCGAGCTGGTTCCGGGCGATGTGGTGCACCTGCGCGCCGGCGACCTGGTGCCGGCCGACCTGCAGTTGTTCGACGGCGTGGTCGCGGTCGATCAGTCGACCCTGACCGGCGAGTCGCTGGCGGTGGACGCCGGGCCGGGAAAGCCCGCCTACACCGGCTCGGTGGTCCTGCAGGGCGAAGCCAGCGGCGAGGTCAGCGCGACCGGCGGCCGCAGCTATTTCGGACGCACCGCCGAACTGGTTCGCACGTCCAGCGCGCCCAGCCACATGCAGCGCACCATCTTTTCGATCGTCGAGCGGCTGGTGCTGTTCGACCTGCTGCTGGCCGTGCTCGTCGTGGTCTATGCGCTGGGCCATGGGCTGCCGTTGGGCGATACCGCGGTATTCGCGCTGATGCTGCTGGTGGCTTCGGTACCGGTCGCGCTGCCGGCCACCTACACCCTGGCCAGCGCGGTGGCCGGAATGCGCCTGGCCGGGCAGGGCGTGCTGGTCACCCGGCTCGCCGCGGTCGAGGAAGCGGCCGCGATGGATACCCTGCTGTCGGACAAGACCGGCACGCTGACGCGCAACCAGCTCAGCGTGGCCGCGCTGCGCGCGATGCCCGGAGCCGACGACGCCGAGTTGCTGCGCGCCGCGGCGCTGGCCAGCGACGAGGCCACGCAGGACCCGCTCGACCTGGCGGTGCTGGCCGCCTGGCGTGCCGCCCAGCCGCAGCCCGAGGTGCCGCCGCGCAGCCAGTTCCACCCCTTCGACCCGGCGACTCGCTCCAGCGAGGGGGTCTACCAACTGGGCGACGGCGCTTCGTGGCACGCGATCAAGGGCGCGGCGTCGGCGGTGCTGGCGCGCTGCGCGGCCGACTCCGAGCTGCAGGCGGCCGCGAGCGCTGCCGAGCAGGCGCTGGGCAGCGACGGCGCCAGGGTGCTGGCGGTGGCGGCGGGCGCCGAAGGGGCGATCCGCCTGCTCGGGCTGATCGCGCTGGCCGACCCGCCGCGCGCCGACGCGGCCGAGCTGATCGCCAGGCTGCGCGAGCTGGGCGTGCGGGTGGTCATGGCCACCGGCGACGCGCTGCAGACGGCGCGCTCGATCGGACACCGCCTGGGTCTGGGCGACAGGGTGTGCTCGGCGGCCGGCGAACCGCTGCGGCCGCAGGACTGCGACATCTATGCCCGCGTGCTGCCGCAGGACAAGCACGCCATCGTGCGCGCGTTGCAGCAGGCTGGCCATGTCACCGGCATGACCGGCGACGGGGTCAACGACGCGCCCGCGCTGCGCCAGGCCGAACTGGGGGTGGCCGTCGCCAGCGCGACCGACGTGGCCAAGGCCGCTGCCGGCGTGGTGTTGACCGACCCCGGGCTGTCGGGGGTGCTGACGGTGGTCGCCGCCGGCCGCGAGGTGCATCGCAGGATGTTGACCTACATCCTGAACAAGGTGGTCAAGACCCTGGAGATCGTGGTGTTCCTGACCGTCGGCCTGTGGCTGAGCGGAGGCTTCGTGATTTCCGCGCGGCTGATCGTGCTGCTGCTGTTCGCCAACGATTTCGTCACCATGAGCATCGCGGTCGACCGCGTGCACCCGGCGGCGCGGCCGCAGCGTTGGCGGGTCGGCCAGCTGGTCGGGGCGGCCGCGGTGCTGGGCGCGGTGTCGCTGGCGTTTTCGCTGTCGCTGTACACCTGGGCCCGGTTGCGCCTGGGGCTGGCTCCCGGGCAACTGCAGAGCCTGGTGTTCCTGCTGCTGGTGTTCAGCACCCAGGCCAATGTCTATGTGCTGCGCAACGACGGCGCGATGTGGTCCTTCGCGCCGGGCGTCGCGCTGGTCGCGGCCAGCGTGGCCGACGTCGTGCTGGTCAGCCTGCTGGCGCTGGCCGGCATCCTGATGAGCCCGCTGCCGGCCTGGCTGATCGCCACGCTGCTGGCGCTGACCGCCGCGTTCGCGCTGCTGCTCGACGGGGTCAAGCGCCCGGTGCTGCGCCGCTTCGCGCTGGTGTGAGCGCGAGCGCCGCGATCGCCTACCTGGAGAACTGCTGGCCCATGCTGGCGCCGCGCGAAAGCTGGGTCAGGTAGGCGACCAGGTCGATCATCTCCGGGCTGTTGTAGCCGGGCGCCTTGCCGCCGATTCCGGCGCGCACGCAATGCACGATCTGCCGCTCCAGCGTGAACACCGCGTGCTTCTTCTTCTTGAACTTGGGGTATTTGGCCGCGGCGCCGATCAGGCTGGGCAGGCGCTTGCCGCCGGGGGTCATGCCCTCGGTCTTGCCGCCCGAGGTATGGCAGGCGGCGCAGGTCATCAGGTGGTTGCTGAAGGAATTCGCCGGCACCCAGACCTGCTTGGTGCCGAAGGTGTCGTTGGCGAACACCTGCGCGCCCTGCGCGGCGGCCTCGTCGGCCGACGATACCCGGGCCGTCGCCGTGAACTTGCCGGCCGGCGCGGTGTCGGCCAGCGCCGGCACGCTGGCGGCCAGCGCCAGCGAGCCCAGGCACAGCATCGCCAGCGTGCGCCGGGCGGGGAAGGTCGGTGGGCGAAGGCTGGGCATGGCGTGGTCTCCTCGGTGTCGTGGGGCCGCGGCGGTCGATGACGCGACGCGGTCGGCGGGGGGAAGTACCCACAGTATCCATGGGCAGGCCGGGTTTTACAACGGCCCTGAAACCGCCGGTAGCAATTGCCGGCCGAGGCCGCGCGCTGCCCCCGCGCGCGCTGCGCGAAGTCTCAGCGCGCGCGCTGCGCGGAGTCGGCGGCCCGGGCCAGCGACTGCTGCACCAGCGCGTCGTAGAAATCCGGCGTGCCGACTCCGACCATGCGCGGCGCGAGCTCGCGGCCCCCGTCGCCGACGAACAGCGCAGTCGGGGCCAGGCTCACGCGCAGCCGCCGGGCCAGCGCCCGGCCGTCGGTGGCGTCGCCGTCGAAGTCGCGCAGCGGCGCGCTCGAGTCCATGTCCACCTGCACCACCGGCTGGCCGCCGCGCGCCAGGTCGTCGAAGCTCAGCCGGCGCGCCTGTTCGCACCAAGGGCAGTCGGGCAGGCTGAACAGCACGACCAGCACCTGGTGGTGCTCGCGTGCCTGCGCCAGGCTGCGCTGGAGGTCGGCGGCAGCGGGCAGCGGCGCGGCACGCGCGCCGCCCAGGGCGATCAGCAGCAGCAGCGTCGGCAGCCAGCGCTTGAGCATCGTCGGTAAACTCCCGGGGGTTCCAGCCGCGCATGCTACAACGCCGGCCGCGCGCTCGCCGCCGGCCCCGCCGGGCTCAGGCGCGCATCGACCCCGTCTGCATGAATCGCTGGTGCCACGAAAGCGCCTCGCCGGGCAGCGAAGGCGACTGCTGGCCGTAGGAGTGCTCGCGGGCGCGGCGGTAGTAGTCGTCCAGCGCCGGCCGGTAGTCCGGGTGGGCGCAGCGGTCGATGATGACCCGCGCCCGCTGCTTGGGCGACAGGCCGCGCAGGTCGGCCAGCCCCTGTTCGGTGACGATCACCTGCACGTCCTGGGTGATGTGGTCGACGTGGCTGGCCTGCGGCACGATGGAGGAGATCGCGCCGCCCTTGGCGGTCGAAGGGGTGAGGAAGATCGACACGTAGGAGTTGCGGGCGAAGTCCCCCGAGCCGCCGATTCCGTTCTGGATGCGCGAGCCCATGACGTGGGTGGAGTTGACATTGCCGTAGATGTCGGCCTCGATCAGGCCGTTCATCGCGATGCAGCCCAGGCGGCGGATGAGTTCGGGGTGGTTGCTGATCTCCTGCGGCCGCAGGATCAGTTTGTCGCGGTAGCGCGACATGTCGGAGTTCAACCTGGCCGCCGCCTGCGGGCTCAGCGAGAACGCGGTGGCCGAGGCCATGCGCAGCTTGCCCGCGGCCAGCAGGTCGAGCATGCCGTCCTGGATCACCTCGGTGTAGGCGGTCATCTGGTCGAAAGGCGCATCGAGCAGACCCGACATCACCGCATTGGCGACGTTCCCGACCCCGGACTGCAGCGGCAGCAGCGAAGCCGGCAAGCGGCCGACCCGGACCTCGTGGCGCAGGAATTCCAGCAGGTGGCCGGCGATCGCGAGGGCCACCGCGTCGGGCTCGGCAAACGGCAGGTTGCGGTCGGGGGCATGGGTGTGCACCACCGCCACCACCTTGTCGGGGTCGCAGCGGAAGTACGGCTCGCCGATGCGGTCGTCGGGGCGAACCAGCGGGATGGGAACGCGCTGCGGGGGCAGCGCGGTTCCGTAGTAGATGTCGTGCATTCCGGCCAGCGATTCGCTCTGCCAGCCGTTGACCTCGAGGATGACCTGGCGCGCGCGGTCGAGCCAGGTCTTGTTGTTGCCCACCGACGACGAGGGCACCAGCGAGCCGTCGGGCAGGATCGCCGACACCTCGATGACCGCGGTGTCCAGCGGCCCGAGGAAGCCTTGCCAGGCCATCGGTGCGACCTGGCTGAGGTGCATGTCGAAATATTCCATTTCGCCGCGGTTGATGCGTTCGCGGGCGATCGGGTCGGAGTTGTAGGGCAGGCGGAATTCGATTCCGTTGGCCCTGGCCAGCGCGCCGTCGAGTTCCGGACCGGTCGACGCTCCGGTCCATACCTTCACCCGGAACGGTTCGCCGGCGGCGCTGCGCTGCTCGATGATTCGCGCCAGCGCCAACGGCACCGCCTTCGGGTAGCCCGAGCCGGTGAAGCCGCTCAGCCCCACGGTGCTGCCCGGCGCGATCAGCGCGGCGGCCGCGTCGGCGTCCATGGTCTTGCCGCGCAGCCTTTCACATCCCATGCGTGTCGGGTCCATCGATTCCATCCTCGGTAGTCAAATCGACGATCGTAGGAGCCGCGACGGCCGCGGCGTTTGAGCCAGGTAAAGCCCGACGCAATCGCCGCGGCGCGGCCCGCAGGCCGCCTCAGGAGCCGCCCACCGGGTCGCGGTAATGCATCCGGTAGCGCATATGCGTGGCCTGCAGCGCCTGCCGGCAGCGGTCGCAGGCGACCGTGGGCTCGAAGTCGCGGCCGCAATCGGCGTGGCGCAGGATCAGCGGCGGGCGGCCGCCCGACAGCCAGCGGTCGCCCCAGCGCAGCATCGCGATCATCGAGCCGAACAGATCCTTGCCCTTGTCGCTGAAACGGTATTCGAAGCGCTCGGGGCCGCGCTGGTAGGCCACCCGCCTGAACACCCCCTCGGCGACCAGGCGTCCCAGGCGGTCGCTGAGGATGTTGGGGGCGATTCCCAGACGGGTCTGCAGGTCGTCGAAGCGCCGCACGCCGAAGAAGCCCTCGCGGATGATCATGAAGCTCCAGCGGTCGCCGATGACCCGCAGCGCGCGTGCCACCGAACTCGGCCGTCTGCGCTCCAGCGCGGTCGGGTCGGCCGAACGCCGGGTCCTGCGCCGCAGCGGCACGGTGCCGCTGCCGGCGCCCGGGCCGTCGCGGTAGGACACCCTCTCGGGCCGGATGTCGCGCCGGCACTCCGAGCAGATCACCACCGCGCTGCAGTCCTGCCCGCAGTCCTGGTGCACCAGCTGCAGCGGCTTGCCCTCGGCGCCTGCCAGCCACTTGTCGCCGAAGGCCATCAGCGCCAGCATCACCGGGTAGAGGTCGATTCCGCTGGCGGTCAGCCGGTACTCCTGGCGTGGTGGAGCCAGCGAGTACGGAACCCGTCGCAGCAGTCCCAGCGCGGTCAGCCTGCGCAGCCGGTCGGCCAGCGTGGTGCGCGGCAGTCCCAGCACCTGCTGGAAGTCGTCGAAGCGCCTGACGCCGAAATAGCCCTCGCGCAGGATCATGAAGGTCCAGCCGTCGCCGATGACGTCGATGGTCCGGCCCACCGAGCAATGGCGCTCGATCAGCGCTGCGCCGTGCGCGGTCGCGCGCCGTGCCGGCCGGGCGACGGGGACGGGGGAGGCGGGGTTCGCGGACATGGTCGGGCGCTGCGCGGCCCCAGTCTAAGCGCCCGCCGCGCTGCGCAGAAGCGGGGCCCTTGCCAGCCGGGACCCAAAGTCCAATAATGCAAGCAATAAGCCGGCGGCCGCGAATCATGCGGTCTTTCGAACGCCCACGCGGCCGTAGCCCCGGCGCGGGGCGGCTCGACGGACCCGCGGCCGCGGCAAGCGACCAGGAGGCAGGAGGCGCCGTGACGACCAGGATGCAGCCCACGCTGCGCGGGGACTACCCGCATTTCGACGCGATGCCCACGCGGTGGGGCGACAACGACTCCTACGGCCACGTGAATAACGTGGTCTATTACGCCTTTTTCGACAGTGCGGTCAACCGTCACCTGATCCAGCATGGCGTGCTGGACATCGCGACCAGCCCGGTGATCGGACTCGTCGTCGAGACTCGCTGCACCTTCTTTTCGTCGATGGGATTTCCCGACGTGGTGCATGTCGGGCTGAAGGTCGTGCACCTGGGTACCAGCAGCGTGCGCTACCAGATCGGCCTGTTCCGCAACGACGAACCCCGGGCCTCGGCGGTCGGGGAATTCGTCCATGTCTATGTCGAGCGAGCGGCCAACCGCCCGGTGGCCCTTCCCGAGGCGGTGCGCGACGTACTGCGGCAACTGCTCGCATGAGGCGCGGACGATAGCCCGACGACAAGGACAAGGCGATGGAAATGCTCGGTGAGGCGCGGCTGGCGGCGCCGCGCGAACAGGTCTGGCTGGCGCTCAACGACCCGCGGGTGCTGCAGGCCAGCATCCCGGGCTGCGAGTCCCTGCAGGGCAGCGGCGACGACGCCTTCCATGCCAGCGTGGTGTCGAGCATCGGCCCGGTCAAGGCCCGTTTCGCGGGCAAGCTGATCCTGTCGAAGGTCCAGGCGCCGCGCTCCTACACCCTGCGCGCGGAGGGCTCGGGCGGGGCCGCCGGCTTTGCCAAGGCCGATATCGAGGTGTCGCTGGAGGCCCTCGAACCCAGCCTGACCCTGCTGCGCTACAAGGTGCAGGCGACGGTGGGCGGCAAGCTGGCGCAACTGGGCTCGCGCATGGTCGACGCCGCGGCGCGCAAGTCGGCGGAGGACTTCTTCGCCCGCTTCGGCGCCGAGGTCGCAGCGCTGGCCGCAGCGGGGCCGCAGCCCGCGCCGGCGCCGCTGGACCTGCAGGCGCTGGCCGGGCCTGCGGTGGCGGCGATCGCACAGGCAGGCGGGCAGGAACGCGGGCAGGAACGCGGGCAGGCGGCGCCGCCGCCCGCGGCGGGCGCGCGCGCCGCCGCCGGCCTGCTCGCGGCCTCGGCCGAGGAGGTGGCCGGGGTGCTGGCCAGCGAGTGCATCCAGGTGTGGATCGCCGACCACATCGCGCTGGTCACGCTGAACCGCCCGCGCAGCCGCAATGCCATGACCCTGGCGATGTGGCGCTCGATGCCCGCGATCATGGCCGCGCTGGAGCGCAATCCCGAGGTGAGGGCGGTGTTGCTGTGCGGCGCCGGCGGCGACTTCTGCGCCGGTGCCGACATTTCCGAATTCGCCCAGGTGCGCGACGACCCCGCGCAGGCGCGCGCCTACGAACTCGCGGTGGATGCCTGTTGCGACGCCATCGCCGGGCTGGCCAAGCCGACCCTCGCGGTGCTGCGGGGCTACTGCCTGGGCGGCGGAGCCCACCTGGCGATGAGCTGCGACCTGCGCTTCGCCGCGGCCGACGCGGTGTTCGGCATTCCGGCGGCGCGGCTGTCGATCATCTACGGGGTCCACGGCACGCGCAGGCTGCTGGCGCTGGTCGGACTGGCCCAGGCCAAGAAGATCCTGTTCGGCGCTCGGCGCTTCGATGCCGAGGAGGCGTTGCGCATCGGTTTCGTCGACCAGGTCGCCGGCGCCGGCGCACGCCAGCGCGGCCGCTGGTGGTCGCGCTGGCGCGGCCGCGCCGCGCCGGGGGCCGATGCGATGGCGCAGGCGCGCGACTTCGCGCGCACCCTGGCCGACAACGCTCCGCTGAGCATCGCCGGCGCCAAGGCCCTGCTCAACGGCATGGCGATGGGGCTGGGCGCGCTCGATGCCGGCCGGGCCGAGGCGCTGATCGCCGCAGCCTCGGCCAGCGAGGACTACCGCGAGGGCCGCGCCGCCTTCGCGCAAAAGCGCGCTGCGCGCTTCCAGGGGCGCTGAAGCCCTTGCGCCCATGAAGCCGGCTGCCTTCGACTACCGCTGCCCCGATTCGCTCGACGAGGCCTTGCGCATCCTGGCCGACGCCGGCGACGGCGCCAAGGTGCTGGCCGGCGGGCAGAGCCTGCTGCCGATGCTCAACCTGCGGATCGTGCGCCCGCGACTCGTGGTCGATATCGGTCGGCTGCTCGAACTCGACTACCTGCGTCGCGCCGCAGACGGGGGGCTGTGCATCGGCGCGCTGACCCGCCACCGGGTGCTCGAATCCTCGCCGCTGGTCGCCGCGATGTTCCCGGTGGTGCCGGAGGTGATGCCCCATGTCGCCCACCTGGCGATCCGCAACCGCGGCACCCTCGGCGGCAGCTTGAGCCACGCCGACCCGGCGGCCGAACTGCCGCTGCTGGCGCGCCTGCTCGACGCCACCCTGGTGGTGCGCAGCGCGGCTGCCGAGCGCCGCGTCGCGGCGCGGGACTTTTTCCTCGGCCCGCTCAGCCCGGCGCTGCGACCCGAGGAACTGCTGGTCGCCGTGGAGATCCCGGCGCTGGCCCACCAGGGCTGGGGCTTCGACGAGGTCGCCCGCCGCGCCGGCGATTTCGCGCTCGCCGCCGCCGGCGTGGTGTTGCAGGTCGAGCAGGGGCGCATCGCTTGCGCGAGGGTCGCGCTCACCGGTGTCGGCGACGTGCCGCTGCGCTGCCCGGGCGCCGAAGCCCTGCTGGCCGGCAGGGAACTCGACCGGGCGCCGGACCAGGCGCTGCTGGAGCGGGCGGCGCAAGCCGCCTGCGACGGCCTGCAGCCCCGCCAGGACCTGCAGGCCTCGGCGGCGCTGCGCCTGCACCTGGCCGCAGTGGTGGTGCACAGGGCGCTGCGCAAGGCCTGGCAGCGCGCAACCGGAGCCGCATGATGGAATCCAGTGGAATCGAAACGCACAAGGTCTGGATGGTGGTCAACGGCAGCGTCGAGCAGCACGAGGTCGAGCCACGCATGCTGCTCAGCGACTTCCTGCGCCAGGTGCTCGGGCTGACCGGAACCCATGTGGGCTGCGAGCACGGGGTGTGCGGAGCCTGCACGGTGCTGGTCGACGGCGACAGCGTCAGGTCCTGCCTGATGCTGGCGGTCAGCGCCCACGGCGCCGACATCCGCACCGTCGAGTCGATGGGCAGCGTCGACGCGCTGAGCCCGCTGCAGGAAGCCTTCCGCGAGCATCACGCGCTGCAATGCGGCTTTTGCACCCCGGGCATGCTGGCGACCTGCGCCGACGCCTTGCAGAAATACCCTCTGCGCAGCGATGAGGAGATCCGCGACGCGCTGTCGGGCAACCTGTGCCGCTGCACCGGCTACCAGGGCATCGTCGAGGCGATGCGGGTGTGCGTGAAGTCGCGCGATGCGTTGCGCCAGGCGGCAGGCGCCGTCGCGCCGGAGGACGTGCAGCCATGAAGATGCACCTGCTCAGCGGCGGGCGCCTGCGCATGCGCAAGAGCGTGTACCTGCCGCACGCCGAGCGCGGCGAGACCATCGATCTGCCGGTGTCGTGCGTGCTGCTGCGCCACCGCCAGGGCAACGTGCTGTTCGACACCGGATGCCACCCCAGCACCGTGCACGATGCCGCGGCGCGCTGGGGGTCGCTGGCGCGGGCGATGGTGCCCATCGGCGCAGCCGACGACAACGTGATCGACGGGCTGGCCGCGCTGGGGCTGCAACCCCAGGACATCGACGTGGTGGTGAATTCGCACTTCCATTCCGACCACTGCGGCTGCAACGAGTTCTTCGGCCGCGCGACCCTGGTTTGCCATGCCCGGGAACTCGAGGCCGCGCAGGCGCCCGACGCGCTGCAAAAAGGCTATGTCGCCGCCGACTGGCAGCACCCGCTGCCGACCGAGGCGATCGAGGCCGAGCGTGACCTGTTCGGTGACGGGCGCATCGTGCTGCTGCCGCTGCCGGGGCATACCGAGGGCACGCTGGGGGCGCTGGTCGCCCTCGAGCGCGACGGCGGCTTCCTGCTCGCGGCCGACGCGGTCGCGCTGCGCGAAGGCCTGGAGCGGGAAATCATCCCCCGCAACACCTGGAACCCCGAATGGGCCGCGGCGTCGCTGCGGGAGATCCGGCGCATCCAGGCGTCGGGGGTGGAGGTCCTGTTCGGCCACGACCTGCAGCAGTGGCAGGGCCTGCGCAAGGGGGCGCAGGCCTATGAGTGATCCCGCGCAAAGCCCGCTGGACGAGGTCGTCGAGCAGCAGCCCGGCGGGCTGGTCGGCCAGCCGCTGCGCCGGGTCGAGGACGCGCGGCTGCTGACCGGGTTGGGGCGCTATGTCGACGACCTGCCGGCCGGGCGGGCGCTGCACCTGGCGCTGCTGCGCAGCGACCAGGCGCACGCCCGCATCCTGGGCGTGCGCACCGACGCGGCGCGGGCGATGCCGGGGGTGCGCGGGGTGTTCTGCTGGCCGGACATCCGCGACGCCATCCGGCCGGCGCTGGCGACCTCGCGCATGGCCGACTACCAGCCCACGCCGATCCACGCGCTGGCCAACGGCTGGGTGCACCATGTCGGCGAGCCGGTGGTGGCGGTGCTCGCCGACAGCCGCTACCTGGCCGAGGACGCGGTGGAAGCCGTCGAGGTCGAATACCAGCCGCTGCCCGCCGCCAGCGACCCCGAGCAGGCGGCGCGCGCCGATGCCCCGCTGCTGCACCACGATCTGCGCAGCAACGTGCTGGTCGAGCGCTCGTTCGCCCGCGGCGACGTGGACGCGGTGTTCGCCGCCGCGCCCGGCAGGGTGCAGGGGCGCTTTCGCATGCACCGCAAGGCGCCCAGCGCGATGGAGCCACGCTGCTGCCTGGCCGAGATCGACTCCGGGCGCGACGCGCTGCGGCTGCACACCTCCAGCCAGGTTCCAGGCATCGTGCGCGACTGCCTGGCGGAACTGCTGGGCCTGCCGGGAAGCCGGCTGCAGGTCGTCGCCCCCGACGTGGGCGGAGGCTTCGGCGCCAAGACCTCGCTGTACCAGGAGGAAATGCTGGTCTGCGTCCTGGCGCGCAAGACCGGGCGCGCGGTCAAGTGGACCGGCGACCGCCTCGAGGACCTGCTGTCGACCAGCCAGGCCTTCGACGAGCGGATCGACGCCGCGCTGGCCTTCGACGAACAGGGCACCATCCTCGGCTTGCGCGCCGACGTGCTGGGCGATATCGGCGCGTATTCCATCTATCCCTGGACCGCGGGCATCGAGCCGGTGCAGGTGATCAGCTTCCTGCCCGGGCCGTACCGGGTGCCGTGCTACCACGGACGCACCCGCGCGGTGGCCACGCCGAAGGCGCCCACCGGGCCGTATCGCGGGGTCGGCCGCCCGACCTCGACCTTCGTCATGGAGCGGCTGGTCGACATGGCGGCGGCGCAGCTCGGCCTCGACCCGGCCGAGATGCGCAGGCGCAACCTGGTGCAGCCGCAGGAGTTCCCCTACAAGACCCCGGTGGGAATCGTCTGGGACCGCTCGGGCTTCGGCGAGGGTCTCGAAGCGGCCCTCGATCTGTTCGGCTACAGCCAGGCGCGACAGGCGCAGCAGCAGGCGCGGCGCGAGGGCCGCTGGGTGGGAATCGGCATCGCCAGCTACGCCGAGCTGTCGGGAATCGGTTCGCGCATCTCGGCGTCGCCCGGCATGCCGATCAACACCGGCACCGACACCTGCGTGATCCAGCTCGACTCCACCGGATCGATCACCGCCAGCTTCGGCTGCGCCTCGCATGGCCAGGGTCACGAGACCACGCTGGCGCAGGTGCTCGCCGACGAACTCGGGGTGCGCCTGGAGGACCTGCGGGTGGTCACCGGCGACTCGGCCGCGGTGCCCCACGGCACCGGCAGCTACGCCAGCCGCACCGCGGTGATCAGCGGCGGCGCGGCGATGCTGGCGGCGCGCGAACTGCGCCAGCGCATGTTGCGCGTGGCGGCGCAGCTGCTCGGCGTGCCGGCGCAGCAGCTGCGCATCCGCGACGGGGTGATCGCCGACGCGCTGGGTGAGTCCGCGCTGAGCCTGCAGGAGCTGGCGCGTTCGCTGTATTCGCGCATGGGGCGCGCGGCGGCCGAGGCGCGCGAGGAGCTGTGCGTCAGCCGTACCTACGACCCCGTGGTCGGCACGACGAGCTCGGCCACCCATGTCGCGCAAGTCGAGATCGATCCGCAGACCTACGCGGTGCGGGTGCAGCGCCATGTCGTCGCCGAGGACTGCGGCCGGGTGATCAACCCGCTGATCGTCACCGGGCAGACGCGCGGCGCGGTCGCGCAGGGGCTGGGCGCGGCGCTGCTCGAGGAAGTGGTCTACGACGCCGAGGGCCAGCTGCTCACCGCCAGCCTGGCCGACTACCTGCTGCCCTCGGCTCCCGAGGTGCCCGAACTGCAGGTGCGCCATCTCGATTCGCGAGCGCCGGGCAACCTCGGCGGCTTCCGCGGCGTCGGCGAGAGCGGCACCATCGGCGCGCCGGCGGCCATCGCCAACGCGGTCGCCGACGCCGTGTCGCACCTGGGCATCGACATCCACGAGCTGCCGGTGACACCGGAACGCCTGTTCCGGCTGATCCGCGCGGCATCGCCATCCAGCATGGGAAATCACGATGAAACTCGGACTTGAAGGAAAGGTTGCGCTGGTCACCGGGGGCGCCAGCGACATCGGCCGCGAGATCGCCCTCGGCCTGGCCGCCGAGGGCGCGGCGGTGGGCTTGAGCTACCACCGCTCGGCGCAGGCCGCGCAGCAGGTGGCCGAGCAGATCCGCGCCGGCGGCGGCCGCGCGACGGCCATCGGCTGCGACATCTCCGATCTCGAGCAGGTGCGGGCGATGGTCGCTCGCGTGGCGGCCGAGTTCGGCGGCCTGCACATCCTGGTCAACAACGCCGGCCTGGTCCTGCGCAAGCGCTTCGCCGAGTCCACCCCCGAGGAGTGGCGCAGGCAGATCGATACCTGCCTGTACGGCACGATCCACTGCACCCATGCCGCGTTGCCGCACCTGGAGGCCAGCGCCGGCGCCGGGCGGGTGATCACCGTGGTGGGCGACTCCTCGCGCGTCGGCGAGTCGGGGCTGGCGGTCGGCGCGGCGGCGCGCGCGGCCAGCATCGCGCTGATGAAGTCGATCGCCCGCGAGACCCGCGCCGGCATGACCGCCAACGTGCTGTCGCTGGGACTGATCGAGACCGCCCACGATCCGGCGTTCATCGCGGCCAACCGGGACAAACTGCTCAAGCTGTATCCGCTGCGCCGTCTGGGAAGGCCCGGGGACGTGGCGCCGCTGGCGGTGCTGCTGGCGTCCGATTCCGGCGGCTGGATCACCGGCCAGGTGATCAGTGTCAGCGGCGGCTTCAGCATGGTCTGACCGCGGGTGCGGCGGACTGCGCAGGGCTGCCGCGGCAGCCACCAGACAGCGAGGAGACAGCGATGATTCGTACCGACTTGATCGCGCCGATCGGCGAACTCGTGCGTCGGCATGCCGGTCAGCGAGGCCACAAGCTGGCCTTCGAGGACGCCGGCGGCACGGCGCTGAGCTACGCCGAACTCGAGGCGCGCAGCGCGGCGCTGGCCGGCCACCTGCAGGATCGCGGGCTGCAGGCCGGCGACACGGTGGCCATCCTGCTGCCCAACTGCGTCGACTGGGTGCTGGCCTGCGTGGCCATCGCCCGCGCCGGCGCGGTCAGCGTGCCGATCAGCCACGACGCGGTGGAGGCGGAGATCCGCTACCGCCTGGAGGACTCGCGCTGCGCCGCGGTCATCGTCTCGCCGCAGCACCTGCCGCTGGTGCGCAGGCTGCAGCGCCAGCTCCCCGCGCTGCGCCATCTGCTGCTGGGCGCCGACACCGGCGTCGAGCCGGCAGCGGGCGAGCCGCCCGGCGAGCAGCCCGATTCGCTGGCCGTGCTGGCGCGGACCCCGGCACGTTCGGCGCCGCGCGACCCGCAGGACGTGCACGCCACCGCCTTCATCGTCTACACCTCGGGGACGACCGGCCGCGCCAAGGGGGTGATGCTCAGCCAGCACAGCATGCTGTGGGTGGTCGCGGCCTGCTGGGCGCCGATCGCCGGGTTGTGCGAGTCCGACCGCGTGCTGTCGCCGCTTCCGCTGTTCCATTCCTACGCCCTGAACATCAGCGTCATGGGCATCCTGGCCACCGGGGCCAGCGAATTCCTGCTGCCGAGGTTTTCCACCCAGGACGTGCTGGCGCGGCTGCGCGACGGCGGCTACACCCTGATGCCCGGGGTGCCGACCATGTTCCACTACCTGCTCGAGGGCGCGCGCGCCGGCGGGCGCGCCCAGGCGGCGTCGATCCGCTATTTCCTGTCGGCCGGGGCGATCATGCCGGCAAGCCTGAACCGCGACTTCGAGGCGACCTTCGGCAAGCCGCTGCTCGACGGCTATGGCATCACCGAGACCTCGACGATGGTGACCCTGAACTGGCCCGGCGCGCAGCGGGTGATGGGATCGTGCGGGCTGCCGCTTCCCGGGCTGGCCGTGCGCATCGTCGACACCCAGGGCCGCGACGTCGCGCCGGGCGAGCAGGGCGAGCTGATCGTGCGCGGGCCCAACGTCATGCAGGGATACCTGAACAAGCCGGCCGAGACCGCGGCCGCGCTGCTCGACGGCTGGTACCGCACCGGCGACCTGGCGCGCAGCGACGCCAACGGCCTGCTCGCGATCACCGGGCGGCTCAAGGAGCTGATCATCCGCGGCGGGCAGAACATCGCTCCGGCCGAGGTCGAGGAGGCGGTGCTGTCGCATCCCGACGTGCTCGACTGCGCGGTGCTCGGAGTGGCCCATCCGCAGCTCGGCGAGGTGCCGGTGGCCTGCATCGTCGCCCGCGACGGCCGCGCGGTCGACGTGGAGTCGATCCGCAGCCATTGCGCGGGGCTGCTGTCGGTGTACAAGGTGCCGCACGCTGTGCATCTGGTGCCGGAGGTGCCTCGCACCGGCTCGGGCAAGATCATGCGCTTTCGCCTGCGCGACGCGCTGGCCGGGTTGGCGCCGGGCTGAGTCCTGGATGGGGCCTGTTCGGGCCGGACGCGGCCGCGTCCGGCCCGCCGTGCTGCCGTCGCTCGGGATCGCGCGCGGCCTGGCGCGTCGACTGCCGGCGGACGCGGCTCAGGCGTATGCTGGCCGGTGGCAGCGCCGCAGGCGAGCGTGCCGGCGGCGAATCGTTCTCAGGAGACAGACATGCCCAGGGTCCAGGCCGGCAGCATCCAGATGAACTACGAGGAGCAGGGCAGCGGCGAGCCGCTGATCCTCATTCCCTATCTCGCGGCCGAACAGGCCTGCTATGCGTTCCAGGTTCCGGAGTACGCCAAGCATTTCCGTTGCATCAGCGTCGACCCCCGCGGCGCGGGCGAATCCGACAAGCCCGCGGGAACCTACAGCACCGAGATGCTCGCCGACGACGTCGCCGCGCTGATGCACACGCTGGGGATCGCCAGCGCCCACGTCTACGGCGTCTCGCTCGGCGGCGCGGTGGGAATGTGGCTGGCCGCCAAGCACCCGCAGCGCGTCAAGTCGCTGTCGCTGCACAGCACCTGGCCGCGCAGCGATGCCTACCTGAAGGCGGTGGTCGGCGGCTGGCAGCTGGTCGCCAGGCAGCTCGACGACATGCCCGAAGCGGTGATCCAGGCCCTGTTCCCGTGGTGCTTCACTCCGCAGCTGTACGACTCCAGGCCGGAGTACCTGCAGGCGCTGTCGGATTTCGTTCGCGCGCGCCCGCGCCAGCCTCTGGACGCTTTCCTGCGCCAGTCGGACGCGGTGATCGCCCACGATGCCCAGGCGCAGTTGGCGCGCATCCAGGCGCCGACCCAGATCACCTTCGGCCGTCACGACCAGGTCTGTTCGACCCGCTTTGCCGAACCGTTGCGCCAGGCCATCGCGAAGTCCGAGCTGCACGTGTTCGAGGACTGCTCGCACGCCGGCCTGTACGAAAACGTCGCCGCCTTCAACGAGGTCACGCTGGCCTTCCTGCGCCGGCACGCGGGCTGAGTCGCCGCCGCTGCGCCGGCGGGGTGCTCACAGCGGGCAGCCGTCGGGGTCCTTGCCGCGCAGCCGGCGCCACAGCACCTGCAGGTTGACCCGGTTTGCGACGACGATGAACACCTTGCGCAGGCGATCGGGCGGGCAGGCGATGGGATGCACCGCGTGCCAGGAATGCTCGGTGCGCTGGAAGATGAAGCTGCGGTTGCCCAGGATCTCGGAGGTCGCGACCTCGCGCAGCGCCCCAGCGGGCGGGCGGCTGTGCGCCGGGTAGTTGCCGCCGTCGTCGAGCACCACCGTCTGGCCGCCCCACGCCGGGTCCCAGTCCGCCTCGGTGTTGAAGTAGAAGATATGCGAGCCGATCTTGCGCCGGGCATCGGTGTGGGGCGACACCGACGCCCCGCTGGGCGCGTGGTGCCAGTGCATCGACAGTTCGAAGCGCTCGCCGTGCCGCAGCCCGAAGGTGCGGCGCCAGAACTCCAGGTAGGGCGGCTGCCGCAGTTCGGCCACGAACTGCCTCCAGGCCGCAGTCAGCTCGGCGTCCAGGCGCGGGCGGTACTGCAGCGCGTAGCGGTCGTGGCTGGCCTGGCCGTGGGCGCGCTGCCTGCCGAATTCCTGTCCGAACAGGTGTTCGTCGGGCAGTTCGGCGCGCAGCCGCTCGAAGGACCGCGGTTCGATGATCCCCTGCAGTCCGGCCCAGGGGTAGGGCTTGCGCTCGAGGAAGGCGGCCGATTGCGCGGCGACCTCGGCGAGCCGCTGGTGATCGAGCATGCTCATCGGGAAACCTGTTCGGGGGCAGCAGATCCCGCCATTGAAGGCCAGGCCGTTTGCGGCCTGTTTGACCTCGAGCAGACAATGGCGTCCTGGCGCGCGCCCAGTTCCGGCCAGGGGGCCGTCGGCGCGCAGGAACTGGCACCTTCGAGGAGCACGACATGACAGACCACGGCGGCCGGCCGGCCGGGACATGGCGCATCGGCGGCGACATGGCGGTCCACCGCCTGGGGTTCGGTGCGATGCGCATCACCGGCCAGGGGGTATGGGGCCCGCCGGCGGACCGCGGCGAGGCGCTGCGGCTGTTGCGCCTGCTGCCCGAACTCGGGGTCGATTTCATCGATACCGCCGACTCCTACGGCCCCGACGTGTCCGAGCAGCTCATCCGCGAGGCGCTGCACCCCTACCGCGGGCTGGTGATCGCGACCAAGGGGGGGCTGCGGCGCGGCGGGCCCGGCCAGT
>JAKBBQ010000193.1 GCA_021808405.1 Pseudomonadota bacterium
GAAATAGACCTGCGCGGATTGAGGGGGAAACCATTGCGGCGCCAGCAGCACCACCATGCTGAACAGCCACGCCACCCCGGCGCCGCTGGCGACCAGGGAATTCATGTCCGGCGACAGGTGCCGGTAGGCGATCCAGCCGCTGCGGAAGAACCTGCGTCCGGGGCCCAGCACGACCACGCTGGCCAGCAGGGCCTGCATCCAGTCGCCCAGCCGGGGCCACGGCGCCAGCGCGTCGAGCGCCTGGCGCGCCTGGGGCCAGAACATGCCCCCCATCGCCAGCACCAGCACCCCGCCGGCGGCCGCCAGCGCGATGACGACATCGCGCCGCATCGCGGCCAGCTGGCGTCGCTTGTGCCCCTCGGAGTCGGCGGCCGCGCGCAGGGCGTCGGGGTCGCGCAGCCGGGCGCTGTAGCCGGCCGCCTGCACGGCGTCGAGCAAGGCCTGGGGCTGCACGCTGGCGGGAACGAAGCGCACGCTCGCGCTTTCCGCGGCCAGGTTCACATCGGCCTGCACCACCCCGGGCAGCCGGCGCAGCGCGCCCTCGACCCGGGACACGCACGAAGCGCAGGTCATGCCCCCGACGTCGAGCACCACGTCGACGGTGCGCGCCTGGTAGCCGCTGGCGGCCACCGCGTCGACCACCGCGCGGGCATCGGCCTGCGCGGGATCGAAACGCACCTGGGCGCGCTCGCTGGCCAGGTTCACGCTGGCGCGCACCCCGGGCAGCGCGTTCAGGGCCGCCTCGACACGCGAACTGCAGGACGCGCAGGTCATGCCCTCGACATCCAGCGCGAGTTCGCAGCGCTCGGCCTCGCCAGCCGGGGCCGTCTGGCGAGGCAACGCACCGGGCAAGGGCACGCTCATGACGCAGCCCCGGCGCGCCGCGCCCGGCCGTCCGCGTTCGCGGGCACGTCCCGCCCCGCCGACTGTTCGGATGCTGCGGACGCGTCTTCCGGGCCGCACAACGCGGCCAGGATCGGGCAATCGGCCAGTGCGCCGTGGCCGGGACAGGCCTGCAGCAGCTGCTCCAGTCCCGCGCGCAGGCTGTGCAGGTCGGCCAGGCGCTGCTCGATCTGCCGCAGGCGCTGCTCGGCGATGGCGCGCACCTGCGCCATGTCGCCGGCGCCCTGGGCGTGCAACCCCAGCAGCTGGCGGATCTCCGGCAGCGAAAAGCCCAGCGACTGCGCCCGCCGGATGAAATGCAGCCTGCGCACCGCGTCAGCGTCGTACAGCCGGTAGTTGGAGTCGGTGCGCCGGCTCGGCTCGACCAGCCCCAGGCGTTCGTAGTGGCGCAAGGTCTCGGGGGCCAGCTCGGCGCGACGCGCCAACTGGCCGATGGTCAACGGGCGGTCGGTGGATGAAGGGATGGACATGGATCAGCCTCGATGCAGAACACTATAGTTAATTGTAGTGTTTCGGGTTTGAGCTGGATCAAGGACCGGTGCCGGCGACATGGCATACTGCAGCCTTTGCGCCCGCGCGCCGGGTGCCTGCACGATGAGCCTGCACACCTGGTTGCTGTACATCGCGACGGTCGGAGTGATCTCGGCGATCCCCGGCCCGAACATGCTGCTGGTCATGAGCCATGGCGCTCGCCACGGCCTGCGCCGCTCGACCGCGACCATGGCCGGATGCCTCAGCGCCCTGCTGCTGATGATGGGCGTCTCGGCGGCAGGGCTCGGCGCGTTGCTGCAGGCCTGGCCGGCGGTTTTCCACACCCTGCGCCTGGTCGGCGCCGCGTACCTGGTCTGGCTGGGCGTGCGCACCTGGCGCGCTGCCGCTCAGCCCGGCGCGCAGGCCGGAGCGCAGCCGCAGCAGGCGGCCACCCCGCGGCCCGCCGAGCGCAGCGCGTGGGGGCTGTACCGCAACGGCTTCGCGGTCGCCAGCAGCAACCCCAAGGCCATCCTGTTCGCCGCCGCGCTGCTGCCCCAGTTCATCGACCCGCAGGCGCGGGCGCTGCCGCAATTCGGCGCCCTGCTCGGCAGCTTCGCGGTGATCGAAGTCAGCTGGTACCTGGTCTATGCGGCCAGCGGCGCCCAGCTCGGCCGCTGGCTGGGCCGCGTCGGCGTCGCCCGAGCCTTTGCCCGGATCACCGGAGGGCTGTTCGTCGGCTTCGGCACCGCGATGGCGTTGCTGCACGACTGACCCCGGAATCGCCCCGGCGGCCCGGCGACCCGGCGTCAGCCGCCTCCTGCCACCAGCCGCTGCAGTTCCGCCGTGTAGCAGGCCACGTTGCGCGCGTCGGCCGGGTCCAGGCCGCGCAGCCAGGCCGCGGCGCACCGGCGATGCTCGGCCAGCCCGGCGTCGTGCCCGTCCAGCGCCCGCAGCAGCGCGGCGGCGGCGCCGTGGCAATCGAATCCCTGGTAGTAATACCCCAGCTCGCGCAGGGGCTCGCAGTTGTGCACCAGCGGGTAGCCGCCCCACAGCAGTTCGTAGTGCAGGTAGTTCTGCTCGTTTTCCCACTGATGGGAGATCACGCAGTCGCCGTGATGCGCCATGAACTCGTAGGTGGCGTAGCGGGGCTCGAAGCGCGCGACCCCGTCGCGCACCACGTCCAGGCCCCGCGCCAGCGCCGCGACCCCTTCGTGCTCGCGCCAGGCCAGCGCGTTGCACAGGCGCAGCACCTCGATCGAGCCGGGCCGCTGGCGGTAGGCCAGTTCGCCGGCCAGCAGCGGGATCAGCGCGGTCTTCACCATGCACAGGTTGGGCTCGAAGCCGCACAGCCGCCAGCGCGCCCGCCCCGGGGCATACCCGAACTGCGTCCCGGCGGCCAGGTCGGCGCAAGCCTGCTGCACGAAGAACGGACTCCACAGATGCGGCAGCTCGCGCACCGGGCAGCGGGTGTTGACCTCCAGGTACGCCCGGCAACTGCGCCGGTATTGCGGCAAGGTCCACACGGCGTCGCGCCGGCGCCGATCCCACAACCCCGCCGGCGGCTGCGCGAACAACGCGCGCTCGACGTCGATCACATAGGTGTTGCCGACGTACATCGACACCAGGCGCCCGCCGCGCAGCCCGAACGCCTGCACCCACTCGGCGTCGAGTTGCGCGCTCATCTCGATCACCACGTCCAGCGCTTGCAGGGCCTCGTCGAGCCCCATCAGCGCAAGGCCGCTGGATTGCAGCAGCAAGTCCGGGCTGAGACGCGGAACCTGCGGCCGATTGGTCAACAGCACCGCCTGGCCCACCAGCGGACTGTGCCGCAGCGACTGCACGAGGAACGCGCAGTTCTGGAAGATGCCGTTCTCCCAGATGGACTGCGCGCTCTCGCGCACCGCCAGCGTCACCCCGACGCGCAGCGGTCGGTTCATCGCGCGGCCGCGCGGGCCGCGGCCAGTCGCAGGTGCTGCGCAAGGCTGCGTTGCACCGACTCGCCCAGCGGGTGCAGCGTGGCCAGCCAGGCCAGCGCGCGGCCGCGTTGCCCGGACCAGAACGACGGCGGCAGGCGCCAGCCGGCGAGCAACGCGCAAGCCGCTTCGGTGGCGTCGAAGTCGGCGTAGGACAACCCCAGCCCCTGCTGCCGCAGCGCCTGCGAGTTGTGCACCAGCGGGTAGCCGGCCCACAAGACCTCGCACCAGTCGTCCCGTACCTCCTGCTCCCACTGGTGGCCGACGACGCAGTCCATGCGATGCGCCGCCAAGGCGTCCAGCACCGCCAGCCCCGGCTCGTAGCTGGCCAGGCCGTCGCGGGTGAGGTCCAGGTTGCAGGCCAGGCCGTTGAAAGTCGGATGCTCCTTGCGCTCGAAGGTGTGGAGCACCATCAGGCAAGCCACCGCCCGCGCGCACGCCCGGTATGCCGCCTCCGCGGCGAGCATGGGCACCACGCAGTTGCCCACGACCGACTCGTTGGCTTCGGCCACCAGCACGCGCCAGCCGCGCTGGCCGGCCACCGCCGCGGGGACGAAGCCCAGCGGGTGGCCGGCACCGGCCAGTGCCTGTGCGCGGCGCTGCGCGAACAGCGGCGACCACAGCCGAGGCATTTCCCACACGGGTGCCCGCGCCACGGCCTGCAGCATCGGCTGGCAGCTTCGGCGCAGCGCCGCGCTGCACCACACTTCGTCGATCGCGGCGTCGGGCCACGACCAGCGCGGCGCAAGGCCGAACAGCGCCGGCTCCAGGGCATCGGCATAGGGGTTGCCGCGCAACAGCTCAACGACTCGCGTGCCCAGCCTGCGCAGTCGGCGCAACCACTCGGCGGGCAAGGTGGCGTCGATGTCGATCACCCAATCCAGGCGATGGGTCAGCTCGTGGGGTTCGGCCGCGGTCGCGCCCATGTCGGCCAGCTGCAGGCCCTGCGGCAAGCGCAGCGGCGCCTCGTGCACCAGCCACAGCCGCGACACCCCGTCCAGCCCCCGCAGGGCCATCAGCACGAACGCGGTGAACTGCCAGCGCGGGTCGTGGACGATGTCGGCCTCGCCGCGCGCCGGCGCCGCGACCGCCACGCGCAGGCCCTGGCGGTCGGGTGTCGCTGCTGCGGCCACGCCCGGCGCTCCCGGTCAATGCAGCGGCCGCTGCATCAGTTCGTCGAGCAGGCGGGCGTAGGCGCGCAGCAGCCCGGGGTGATGCGGTCGGTAGCGGGAGATGATGGCGCGCTGGCGCTCGCGGTAGGCCTGCCACCAGCCGTCGTGCGCCAGCAGCGCGTCCTGCAGCACCCGCGCGCCCTGCCGCACGTCGTGTCCCGGGTAGTAGTAGCCGAGGCCGCGGCAGAGCTCGGCGTTGTGGACCAGCGGATAGCCCTGCCAGCAGACCTCGAGGTACAGGTAGTTCAAGGGATTGCCCCACTGGTGCGACACCACGGCATCGGTCATCTCCGACAGGAAGCTCGGCGTCTCGAAGCGCCCCACGAAGGCCGCCTTGTGCTGGCGGACGAGTTCCAGGTGGTTCATCAGCGCGACGAAATCCTCGCTGCTGCCTGCGAAGCGCTCGCAGTTGGTGACATGGATGAAGCCGATCAGCCCCGGGCTGCAGCGATAGGCCTGTTCGGCGATGAGCAGCGGGTAGAGGCAGAACTTGACCACGTCGAGATTGGGTTCCATCACCGACAGGCGAGCCGGCTGGCGGCGCGGGCGGTACGCCCCGCCCGCCCGCAGCCCGGCGCTGCGCCGCTCGAGCAGCAGCGGATCCCAGACGAAGGGCACCACCTCGGCCTGGCGCTGGCGCAGCACCTCGAAGAAGCCGCGGTTGGTTTCGGCGACCTGCGGGACCATCCAGATGGCGTCGTAGCGCTGGTTGATGAACAGGCCGCCTGCCCACAGCGGCCTGCCGAACAGCACGGCCTCCATCGCCACGACATACTCGGAGCCGCAGCAGTACGACACCAGGCGGGTTCCGCGACGCTTGAGGATCTCCGTCTGCGCCGCACTGACCTGCGCGCCGAGCTCGATGAGCACGTCGAGCCGCTCGCAGACCGCGTCGAATCCGTGCAGCGGCTCGCCTTCGAGCTGCGACGGCAGCGCCGCCGCGTCCGCGCCCACGTCGACCAGGCAGGCCGATCCCACGTTCTCGCAGGCCTGCAGCGCCATGCACAGGAAGATCGCGTTCTGCAGGATGCCGTTGCCCCACAGGCCTTGCGCGGCCTGGCCCGCGGCCACGCTGATGCCCACGCGCAAGGCGCCGCGCGGGGCCGCGGGGCGCGACGGCGCGCGCTGTTGCTCGACTGCTTCGACGGGTTGCGACATCGTGCTGGCGATGGATCGGCAGGGCGGTGGCCCTGCCGCAACAGGTGGACTCGAGGGCTGCGCCGGCCACGCCGGCGGGGCACGTCGCCGGCACTCTAGGGGTCCGCTCGGCCGCGGGTCAATCGCTCCGCGGCGGCGCGGCGGCCGGTTCACGTGGAGATCATGGGCCGATGGCGTCGCGCTCACGCGCGGCGCAAGGCAGCGCGTGATCCCCACGCGAGGCCCGCGCGAGCCCGGCGTTTGGCGGCGCGCCGCGGCGCGCACGCAGCGGTGGCGGCTCTCTAATGGCATGCGGTGCAGGCTGGCGCGCCGGTCCGCCGCGGCGTGCAGGCCGGGCAGAAACGGTCGCGCCGTTGTTCGGGAAGGCCCTGATGTGAATCGGATCTACAGCCTGGTGCGAAACCGCCGCAGCGGCCTCGTCGTGGTCGCGTCCGAGCACGCCCGCCGCCCGCGCGGCCGCAGCGGCCTGCTGGCCGCGTGCATGGCCTGGTTGATCGGGCTCGCCGCCTCGGCCGCGGCCGCGCCGGCGCGCCAGGGCCCGGCCGTCCCCGCGGGCCGGCCGGGCAGGCCGCTATGCGGTGGGCGCGCAGCCCGCGCGCACAGGCGCCATCCGGCCTTGGCGGGGCACGGCACCGGATCCCGCGAGGCGCGGCATTGCGGTCCACACGCGCAGGCGCTGCGGCCGGCCGGCATGGTGCTGTACCTGTTGCCGCCGCTCGACCTGCCGGCGGCCCCGATGCTGCTGCAGGCACGCGCGCCACCGGTCGGCGCCGCGCCGGTTGGCGTGGCGGCCATCCCGCTCACCCCGCGCCCCGCCCCGGCAGCCGCCGCGTTCCGCGGCACCCTCGCCTCGTCGGTCAGCAGCCTCAGCGTGGCCGTGTCGACCACCACCGGCAAGCTCCATACCCTGTCGACCGCGACGGCCGCCGCCACCGCCAGCCTGAGCACCGGCCTGGGCGCCCTGTCCACGTCGACCAGCACCGCGATCAGCACCCTCTCCACCTCGACAGGCATCGCCACCGCCAGCCTGAGCACCGGGCTCGGCGCGCTATCCACCTCGATCAGCACGACGACGACGAGCCTGAGCACCGGCCTCGGTGCGCTGAGCACCAGCGTCGGTGTGCTGTCCACCTCCACCAGCAGCGCGATCGGC
>JAKBBQ010000194.1 GCA_021808405.1 Pseudomonadota bacterium
ACAGCGTGATGTTGAAGGTGAACAGCACGTCCAGCGCGAAGGTCGGCAGCGGCACGACCAGCATCATCAGGATCAGCACCACCAGCACGGGCGCCGCCAGCAGCCGCCAGTCCAGCCGCGCGAGGCGCGCCAGCGGCGCGTCGTGTCGCGACGCCGCGGAGGCTTCGGTGGAGGAGGTCGCCATGCTCAGTGCACCGGCATCGGCGCTTGCGCCGAGGTGTCGATCTCAGGCGGGATCGCCCAATCCCGAGGCAGTTCGGCCCGCTGGGGCAGCGAGCGCAACTGGTAGACATAGGCCAGCAGCAGCGCCACGGCGTTGTACAGCGCCACCGGGATCTCCTGCTCGATTTGCGCGTAACGGTACAGCGCCCGCGCCAGAGGCGGCGCCTCGACCACCGCAACCGCATGCTCGAGGGCGATTTCGCGAATGCGCAAGGCCACCTGGTCGGCGCCCATCGCCAGCACCACCGGCGCGCGCTGGCGCCCCTGTTCATAACCCAGCGCCACCGCGAAGTGCTGCGGGTTGGTCACCACCACGTCGGCCTTGGGAACGGCCGCCATCATGCGCTTGCGCGCCCGCTCGCGCTGCAGCGCGCGCAGGCGCTGGCGCACCTGCGGGCTGCCCTCGCTTTCGCGCAATTCGTCCTTCTGGTCCTGGCGGGACATCTTCAGCCGGCTGTTGAGCTGCACGATCTGCCACGGCACGTCGACGGCGGCCACCAGCAACGTGGCCGCGGCGAGCCAGACGAAGGCGTGGCCGCAGATCTGCCCAAGCAGGATCGGTGCCAGCGACGGGTCGACTCCCAGCAGCGCCAGCAAGGCCCCGCGCTGCGACCACAGGACCACGGCCAACAGCGTGCCGACCACCAGCGCCTTGAGGGTGGCCTTGAGCAACTCGGCCAGGCCATCGCGGGAGAACAGCCGCTGCAGGCCCGCCACCGGGTCCAGGCGCGTGAAGTCCAGCGCCAGCGGCTCCAGCGTGAACACCCAGCCCCCGAGCGCGACCCCGCCTGCGATGGCCATCACGAAGCACAGCGCCAGCAGCGGCAGCCCGAGCAGCAGCCCGCCGCCGACGATGCCCCCGGCGAACTCGAGCATGCGTGCGGGATCGCGCGCTGCCGCCGCCGGGATGTGCAGCGCGCCGCCCAGCAGCAGCGTGCCGCGGCCGAAGAACCACCAGCCGCCGTAGAACACCCCGGCCGCGGCGGCGAGCAGCAACAGGCTGGAGCTGAGGTCGCGCGAACGCGCCACCTGGCCCTTCTGCCGCGCCTGCTGGCGGCGCTTGGCCGATGCCGGGAGTTCGCGGTCCTGGGCGCCCTGCTCGGCCATCGCTCAGGCTCCCGCCAGGCCGCGCGACGCGGCCCCGCCCTGCTGCAGCAGGCGGCCGGCCAGGCCGACACCGTAGTCGACCAGGTGATGCACGATCGACTGCATGACCGGCATCAGCAGGTACAGAGCGAACAGCCCGAGCACGAAGAACAGCGGAAAGCCGATCGCGAACAGGTTGAGCTGGGGAGACAGCTTGCTGAGGATCGCCAGGCCCAGGTTGGCGATCAGCAGCACGCCCAGCGCCGGTGCCGCCATCGCCAGGGCCAGGCTGAACAGCGCGCCGCCCTCGCGCGCCAGCGCATCCCAGGCGCCGGCGCCGATTCCCGCGCCCAGCGCCGCCCCCACCGGCACGAGGGTGAAACTGCGCGCCAGCACGGCCAGCAGCAGCAGGTGGCCATTGATGTCGAGGAACATCAGCAGCGCCAGCAGGTTGAGGAAACTCGCCAGGCTGGTCACCTCGACCCCCTGCAGCGGGTCGAACAGGGTCGAGAACCCCAGGCCCATCTGCAGCCCGACGATGCTGCCGGCCAGTTGCACGCTGCTCAGGATCAGCGACATCGCCAGCCCGACGACCCCGCCGACCAGCAGTTGCTGCACCACCAGGGTCCAGCCCAGCGCGCTGTCCAGCCGCACCGGCGGCATCGCCGGCAAGGCCGGCGCCAGCGCCAGCGCGACCACCACGGCCAGGCCGACGCGCAGCTGCACCGGCACCTGCGCCGAACCGAAGCCCGGCGCGGTGCTCAGCAAGGCCAGGATGCGCAGGAAGGGCCAGAAGAAGGCCCCGATCCACTGCTGCAGTTGCAGCGAAGAGAAGACGATCATGCCGGCCCCGGGGTCACGACCCCACCAACTGCGGAATGCTCTGCAGCAGCCGGATCGTGTAATCCATCATCACATGCAGGATCCATGGGCCGGCCAGCACCATCGCGACGCCGATGGCCAGGATCTTCGGCACGAAGCTCAGGGTCATTTCATTGAGCTGGGTCGCCGCCTGCAGCAGGCTGACCAGCAGTCCGACGACCAGCGCCACGCCGAGCAGCGGAAGCGAAACCAGGAACATCACCCACAGGGCCTGCTGGCCGAGGGTCACGACGGCATCGGGGCTCATCGCGCGGTCTCCGGAAATCGACAGTTCATCGCACAAAACTCTGAACAAGTGAACCAATCACAAGATCCCATCCGTTCACAAGAACAAAAAGCATCAACTTCAACGGAAAGGACACGGTCACGGGCGACAGCATCATCATGCCCATGGACATCAGCACCGCAGCGACCACCATGTCGATGATCAGGAAGGGAATGAAGACGATGAATCCGATCTGGAACGCCGTCTTCAGCTCCGAGGTCACGAAGGCCGGGATCAGCAGGCTGAGCGGGGTGTCCTGCGGGCTGGCCAGGGGCTTGTGGCCGGAAAGCCTGATGAACAGCGCCAGGTCGTCCTTGCGGGTCTGCGCCATCATGAAGCGGCGCAGCGGGCGGGCGCCTGCCTGCATCGCCTGGGTGAGGGAAATCGTGTTGTCCATCAAGGGCTTGACGGCCACGTCGTCGATGCGGCTGAACACCGGGCTCATGACGAACAGCGTGAGGAACAGCGCGAGTCCGACGATCACCTGCGCGGGCGGCACCGTGGTCGTTCCCAAGGCCTGCTTGAGCAGCGACAGCACGATCACGATGCGGGTGAAGGCCGTCATCATCAGCAGCATGGCGGGCAGGAACACCAGCACCGTCATGAACAGCAGGGTCTGCAGGCTCAGGCTGTACTGCGTGCCTCCTCCGGCCACCGGGGTGCTGGTCAGTGCCGGCAACCCCTGGGCATGCGCCCAGCCCGGCGCCGCCAGCAGCACCGCCGCCAGCGCCAGCGCCAGGCCGATCCACCTGCGACCCGGCCGGTCCTTCACGCCGGCCCCCCCGGCGAGCAGTCCCTCGGCCCGACGCGCTGGCTGGCCCGCCGCAGCCGCTCGGCGAAGCCCAGCGACGCGCCGCCCTGGCCGCGCTCGGGCAGCGGCGCGGGCAGCACATGCAAGCGGCGCAGCCCCTGCGCACTGCTGCCCAGCAGCAGTTGCTGCTCGCCCACCTGGACCAGCAGCAGGCGCTCGCGCGGCGACAGCGCGAGCGCGGCGACCAGCCGCAGGTCGGTGCGCGCGCCGGCGAGCCCCGGCTGCATGCGCCTGAGCAGCCGCAGCAGCACGAAGAACACCGCGAGCACCAGCGCCAGTCCCGCGACCACCCGCAGCATCGAGGACCAGGACAGGGGGTCGGACATGGTTGGCGATTTCCACAGGGCGACGCATTTTTGACGAATGACCCGGCTCCTGCCGAGGACTTGACACTTGGGCACGCCGGCCTGGCCATCCACCGGGTACCCCGCCCGGGCGGCAATGGGTACACTGGCGACAAGGCGCTGGCCGACGCCCTCCCGTTGCAAGATCCGTGCGAAGCCTGGGGCGCCAGCGTCCCCGGAGCGCCCAGGCCCCTGCGATGTCCAGTCGACCGGCCGCGCGCCACCGCCATCCTTTCGCTCGAGCCTGCTGCATGAACCGCCCGCTGACCCCTGCCGCGATGCCCGTCGAGGCTGCCGCCCACGGCCTGCCGCAGTCGCCCGCGCGACGCCATGCGCTGCGCGGGGCCGGTGCGCTGCTGGCGGGACTGGGCATGCCGGGAGCGCTGCTGGCGGTGGGCGGAGCCTCCCGCGCCGAGGATTCGCCGGCGCTGCGCTACCGGCACTCGGCCAAGGCGCTGCGCCTGGCGATGCGCCTGGCGCAGCAGACCGCGCTGCCGGTGGCGTGGCTGCGCGAACAGATCGGGCAGGCCTATTTCCAGCCGCTGGTGGCGCGCCTGATCATCCCCGGGCGCCCGGAACAGAAGAACTGGGGGCTGTACCGCAGCCATTTCGTCGAGTCCGGGCGCATCGCCGCCGGGGTGCGCTTCGCGCGCGCCTTCGAACCCTGGCTCGAGCAGGGCCGCCGGCGCTTCGGCGTGCCGGCCGAGGTGGTGCTGGGAATCCTCGGGGTCGAGACCTTCTACGGCCGCAGCATGGGCGGCTTCCCGGTGCTCGACTCGCTGACCACGCTGTCGCTGGACTTCCCGGCGGCCGCCCCCGACGACCGCAGCGCCTACTTCGCCAACCAGTTGGGGGACTATTTCCTGTGGTGCCGCGCAGCCGGCATCGACCCGCCCAGCATCCGCGGCTCCTACGCCGGCGCCATCGGCTTGCCCCAGTTCATGCCTGGAAGCATCCTGCGCTGGGGCACCCGCTTCGACGGCCAGGGCGCGGTCGACCTGATCCACAACCCACCCGATGCCATCGCCAGCGTGGGCCATTTCCTCGCCGGCCACGGCTGGGTGCCGAATCTGCCGGTGTGGTTCCAGCTGCAGTTGCCGCGCTCGCTCGACCCCAGGGTGCTCGCCCGGCTGCTGGCGCCCGACATCGTGCCCAGCTTCGGCGCCGCGCAGCTTCGCGCCGCCGGCCTTTCGCTGCTGCCCGAGGTGCTCGCCTACCCCGGCAAGCTGGCCGTGGTGCAGTTGCCCAACGCCGGCCAGCCGCCCGACTACGTGCTGGGCACCGACAACTTCTTCGCCCTCACCCGCTACAACCGCTCGGCCTTCTACGCGCTGGCGGTGATGCAGCTCGGACAGCGCGTGGTGCTCGAGGCTCGCGCCTGAACGACGTCGGCCCCGCGGCAGCGCTGCGCCTCAGCGCATGAACAGCACGGCCATGACCAGGCCGATCAGCACGATGCCCCAGCGCAGCACGTGGCGCGGCACCTTGCGCGCCGCGCGCGCGCCCCAATAGCCGCCGAGCAGAACCGCGGGCACCATCCACGCGGTGAGCGTCCAGTGCACGGTGCCGGCAGCGGCATAGATGCCCAGCGCGAACACCGTCAGCAGCGCCGAAACCAGATTCTTCAGGCCGTTCATCCGGTTGAGGTCCGTTTCGCCGATCAACCCGAACAGCGCCAGCAGCAGCACGCCGAGGCCGCCGTTGAAATAGCCGCCGTACACACTGACCGCGAACAGCGCGATCCAGGCCACCCAGCGCGGCGACGCTTCGTGGCCGCGGCGGCCGATCAGCCGCAGCAGCGGCTGGGAAAACGCGAACAATGCGGTGGCGAACAGCAGCAACGCCGGCACCAGCGCGCGAAATGCCTGGTTGCTGGTCGACACCAGCAACAGCGCGCCGAGCAGGCCGCCGAGCAGGCTGCTGCTGAGCAGGCCGAGCACTCCCAGCGAGCGCGGCGAAGCCATGTCCTCGCGAAATCCCCAGGCGCTGGCCACATAGCCCGGCAGCAGCGCCGCGGTCCCGGTGGCGTTGGCCGCCACCGCCGGCACCCCGGCCCACAACAGCGCCGGCAGGGTCAGGAAGCTGCCTCCTCCGGCCACCGCGTTGAGCGCGGCGCCGAAAAAGGCCGCCGCCAGCAGCACGCCGTCACGCATCGCAAGGCCTGTCATCGATCCGCTCTCCGTGGTCGCTGCCCGCGCGCGACGGCGCGGGCCTTCATGTCGTGTCCCCGGTGCGCGCGGGCACCTTCGCGCTGGCGCGGCCGCGCAACGCCACGTGGATCCCGGCGAAGATCAGCGCCGCGCCCACCACGTGGTACGCCGCGATGCGCTCGCCCAGGAAGACGTAGGCCAGCACCGCGGCGAAGACCGGAGCCAGGTTGCCGAAATACGAAGGGATCTGCGCGCCGACACGCGCCACCGCGGCGCCCCAGCAGGCATAGGCGAGGACCGATGCCAGCAGCGCCACGTAGCCGATGGCCAGCGCCACCGGCAGGCTCCAGTGGGTCGCCTCGCCCTGCCCCCAGCGCTCGTAGGCCGCCAACGGCGCGATCAGCAGCGTACCCCAGGCCATCTGCGCCGCCAGCAGGCTCAGCCGCGGCAGCGCCACCGGGTTGCGCCGCAGGTCCCAGGTGTACAGCGCCCACAGGAACACCGCCAGCAGCATCATCAGGTCGCCGCGCGCCAGGTGCAGGCTGGCCAGCCGCTGCAACTGCCCGCCGGTGACCACCACCGCCACCCCAGCCACCGACAACGCGCTGCCCGCCCACGCCGCGGCGCCGATCGCCTCGCCATAGAGCAGCGCGCCGAGCAGGGTCACGAACACCGGCGAGGCCGAGGTGATCAGCGAAACCTTCAGCGGCGTGGTGCTGTGCAACGCGACGTACTGGATGGAGTTGTAGCAGGTGACGCCGAGGAAACCCTGGCGCGCCAGCAGCTTCCAGTGCCGCGCCAGCACGTCGCGGCCGCGCCACAGCGTGGACGCGGTGAAGGGCAGGACCGCCAGCAGCGCGAACAACCAGCGGAAAAAGCTCAGCGCCAGCGGCGCGATCTGGCCCACCATCAGGCGGCCAACCACCGCATTGCCGGCCCACAACAACGGCGGCAGCGCGAGCATGACCAGCGTACCGGCCGACAGACGATGGGAAGGGTGCATCCCTCCATTATTCCAAGCTCGGGCGCCGCCGGTGCGCCGGCCTGCCGCGGCGAC
>JAKBBQ010000011.1 GCA_021808405.1 Pseudomonadota bacterium
ACTGCGCGCACTTCATCGGCCTGGACGGTACCCGCACCCTGGCCTGCCAGTTCAAGGAGTGCTTCATTCCCGACGCCATGGTGCTCGCGCAGCCCAGTCGATCGGCCGCTTATCTCGCCCGCATCAAGCCCGGCATGATCCTCGCGCAATTGGGAATGGGACTCGGCCTGATCGAAGGTTGCGCGCTGCTGATGGACCAGTCCAATCGCACCCTCGGGCACGTCAACCAGTATCTGGACGATCAGGTGGGCGACATCGTCGCAGCGCTCGAGGCGACTCGCGTCGCCACCTACGAACTGTGTGACGCGGTGGAGGTCGCCGGCGACCGAGGCGTGCGGTTCAGCCTCGATGTGCTCAAGCTGCGCCTGGCCGGTGGAGAGTTGTCGGTGCGTGCCGCCCATGCCGCGATGCTGCACCAGGGCGCCAAGGGATATCTGGTGCGCAACGCGGCGCAGCGACGCCTGCGCGAGGCGTACTTCGTGGCCATCGTCACCCCGGCCATCAAGCATCTGCGGCGCGAGATCGCGCGCATCGAATCCCAGACGCAGGTCGCAGCGGCCTGCGCGGCCTGAGATCGTTCCAGGGGAAACCAGCATGATCGAAGCCACCGAGCAAACGGCCGAAACCACCCAGTGGATCTGCATGGTCTGCAACTGGATCTATGACCCGGTCGTGGGGGCGCCCGAGCACGGCATCGCGGCGGGCACGGCCTTCGCCGACATCCCGGAGGACTGGTACTGCCCGGAGTGCGGCGTGACGAAGGCCGATTTCGAGCCGATGGCGTGTTGAGTCACCTCGGCGTGCCGAGTGCAAACGGCTTGCCTTGACAGCTTCCCTCCTGTTCGACCTCTTCGATGGAACCCGCAATGAACCACAGCAACGATCCGTTCGACCCCCACGTCCGCCTCGGTAGCTGCAGCTGCGGTCGGCACGCCAGCCAGGAAGTGCACGATGCCCAGAGCGGACGGCCCATCGACACCGGCCATGTCGAGCAGGTGACACGCCGCACCCTCGAGGGGGCGGTGATGCGCGCGCTTTTCCCGAGGGATGGACAGCGGAGGCGATTTCTGCGCGCCGTGGGCAGCGGCACTGCGCTGGCCGCGATCTCGCAGGTCATTCCCTTCGACATGCTCGAGGCCCTGGCTGCCGAGCCGGCGGGGCCGCTGGAGAAGACCAAGCTGAAAATCGGCTATCTCCCGATCACCTGCGCCAGCCCCATCCTGATCGCGCAGCAGAACGGCTACTTCCACGACGCCGGCCTGCAGGTCGAACTGCTGAAGACCCCGGGCTGGGCCCTGGTGCGAGACAAGACCGTCAACCGCGACTTCGACGCCGCGCAGATGCTCGCGCCCATGCCCCTGTCCATGTCGCTCGGCGCCGGGTCGAACGCTTCGCCGACGGTGGCCGCACTGATGGACAACGTCAACGGTAGCGCGATCACCCTGGCGATGCGCCACAAGGACCGTCGAGATCCCAGACAGTGGAAGGGCTTCCGCCTGGCCATTCCCTTCGACTACTCGATCCACAACTTCCTGCTGCGCGAATATCTCGCCAAGCACGGGGTCGATCCGGACCACGACGTGCAACTGCGCGTGATGGCGCCGCCCGATATGCTGGCCAACCTGGCCGGGGGCAACCTCGACGGCTTCATCGTCGCCGAGCCGTTCAACCAGCGCGCGGTGTATGAAGGCATCGGCTTCATCCAGACTCTCAGCGTCGACCTGTGGCGCGGGCATCCCTGCTGCACGATCGCGATGGAAGCCGATTTCGCGAGCAGGCAGCCCAACACCTATGCCGCGCTTGTGCGCGCCATGCTGCGCTCGGCGGCATACCTGAACGTGCCTGCCCATCGCGACGCCATTGTCGACACCCTGGCGCAGCCGAAGTTCCTCAACCAACCGAAGATCGTGGTCAAGCAGGTTCTCACGGGGACCTACGCGGACGGGCTCGGCCACGTCCGCAGCGAACCGCAGCGCATCGGTTTCCAGCCCTTCCCGTGGCCGTCGATGGCGGTGTGGATTCTGGCGGAGATGAAGCGCTGGAACTACATCAAGGGCGATGTGGACTACCAGCAGATCGCCGCACGGGTATTCCGCGCCACCGATGCGCGCGCCGCCATGCGCAAGGCCGGCATGCATCCGCCAGCCGAGGATATGCAGGACTACCGAATCCTCGGCCGCGAGTTCAACCCCAAGCAGCCCGACGCCTACATCAAGGCGGTCGGCGCCAAGACTTGAGGACGGCGGCCATGCCCTCGCGCAATGGAAAACGCCTGCAGGCCGCGGCGCTGACCGTGCTGATGGCCGGCGTGCTGCTGGCGGTCTGGCAGTTCGTGACCCTGCCCAAGCCGGTCAAGCTGCCGCCCGGCGTCACCGCCGAATACGCCGAGCTGATGGGGCAGGGCAAGGCCACCAGGCAGGGGTTCCCGACCCCTGCGCAGGTTGCGCACGCCTTTGTGCGGGAGTTGCGTGACCCCTTCTACAACCGCGGCCCCAACGACAAGGGCATCGGGCTGCAGCTCGGGTATTCGCTGGCCCGTGTCGCGGGGGGCTTCGCGCTGGCCGTGATCATCGCACTGCCGCTGGGTTTCGTGATCGGCATGTTTCCGGTGCTCCACCGGGCCTTCGACCCGTTTGTCCAGATCCTCAAGCCCATATCCCCGCTGGCGTGGATGCCGATCGCGCTGTACACCCTCAAGGACGCCAACGTCAGTGCGGTGTTCGTGATCTTCATCTGCTCCGTCTGGCCCATGTTGATCAACACGGCCTTCGGGGTGGCGGGCGTGCGGCGCGAATGGCTGAACGTCGCCCGCACTCTCGAGGTCAAGCCGATGCGCAGGGCCTTCCAGGTGATCCTTCCCGCAGCGGCACCGACCATTCTCACGGGCATGCGGATTTCCATGGGCATCGCCTGGCTGGTGATCGTCGCCGCCGAGATGCTGGTGGGCGGTACCGGTATCGGTTATTTCATCTGGAACGAGTGGAACAACCTGGCCTTGCCCAGCATGCTTTTCGCGATGGTGCTGATTGGCGTGGTCGGCATGCTGCTCGACCTCCTGTTCGCGCGCCTGCAACGGGCCGTGACCTACGCGGAGTGATGCGATGAGCTCGGATTTTCTGTGCGTCCAAGACCTTTGCAAGCGCTATCCGGACGCCAAGGCCCGTTTGGGCGAGCCGGTCTTCGAGCATATCCACTTCGACATCGACCGGGGTGAATTCGTTGCCGTGATCGGGCATTCGGGCTGCGGCAAGACGACCATCCTCAACATCCTGTCCGGCCTGGAGGAGGCGTCCGCGGGAGTCGTGCTGATGGAAGGGCACGAGGTGTCGGGCCCGTCGCTCGATCGCGGCGTGGTGTTTCAGGGGCACGCGCTGATGCCATGGCGGACCGTGCTCGGAAACGTCGCTTTCGCGGTGCAGTCACGCTGGCCGAAGTGGACGCGCGAGCAAGTGCGCGACCACAGCATGAAGCAGCTCGAGATGGTCGGCATGGCCGCCGCCGCGGACAAGAGGCCCCATCAGCTGTCCGGGGGCATGAAGCAACGCGTGGGTATCGCGCGGGCCTTCGCGATTCAGCCCAGGATGCTGCTGCTCGACGAGCCGTTCGGTGCGCTGGACGCGCTCACCCGCGGCACCATCCAGGACGAACTGCTGCGCATCGTCCAGGCGACACGCCAGACAGTGTTCATGATCACCCACGACGTGGACGAGGCGATCCTGCTGGCCGACCGCATCCTGCTGATGAGCAATGGGCCGCGGGCCAGGATTGCCGAGATCGTCGAGATCACCATGCCGCGCGACCGCACGCGTGCCGAAATGCACCACGATCCGCAGTACTACCGCATTCGGAACCACCTGGTGGATTTCCTCGTGAACCGATCCAGGGGTTACGCAGCCGATGGCGAACTGGCGAGCTTGCATGACCCACGGCACCCGCCCGTCGTCCGACCGGGTCTGGCCGTCGAGGATGCCCACGGCCAAGCCGGCAGCGGCGACACCCAGCGTCTCAGACAGGTCATCAATCTGTAGTACCCACCCGGCAAGGAGCCAGACCATGAATCGAAACGATGTCACCGAAATGATTGTTGCCGCCAAGATCACCAAGAAGCTCAAGTGGTCCGACGTGGCGGCCCGCATCGGTTTGTCCAAGGAGTGGGTCACCGCCGGCTGTCTCGGGCAGATGGCCTTCGACGCAACGCAGGCTGCCGTTGTGGGTGAGTTGTTTGACCTGCCCGAGCAGGCGGTGGCGCTGCTGGGGGAGGCCCCCTACAAGGGCTCGCTGCCGACGGCCGTTCCGGCCGATCCGCTGATCTACCGCTTCTACGAACTCATCAACGTCTACGGAACCACGCTCAAGGCCCTGATCCACGAGGAATTCGGCGACGGCATCATGTCCGCCATCGATTTCAGCATGGACCTCAAGCGCGAGGCGGACCCGAAGGGCGACCGCGTGCACATCGTGATGTCGGGCAAGTTCCTGCCCTACAAGACCTACTGATCGGCGGGCGCGTCCCCGATCGTTCACTCCCGGAGATTTCCATGCTTGCTGACACGAAGACCGAAACCACCTACCTTCGCCCCATCGACCGCGAGGGCCTGCTGAAGTTCGCGCAGGCCGGGCGCGAGAACCCCGAGCGCAAGGGCATCAACAAGGTACACACCGTGATGCAGGGGCAGTTCCGTTCCTGGAGTTACGTGGGGACGCACAACCCGGTGGTGGTCGACGAGCCCCTGCACCTCTTCGGCGAGAACACCGTGCCCGCGCCGGGCGAGATCGCGCTGTCCGCGCTGGGCGGGTGCCTGTCGGTCGGCATTACCGCGGTGGCGACCGAGCGGCAGGTGCGCTTGTCGCGCCTGGAGGTTTTGCTGGAGGCCGACATCGGCAACACGGCGGCGTGGGGCGCAGGGGGCGCGGGCCGCACGCCCGGCCAGATGGGCTTTCAGGAGATCCGCGTGAAGGTCATCATCGACGGCGACGCCTCGCGCGAGGAACTCGACGACATCGTCAAGACGGCCAACTACTACTCCCCGGTGGCCAATACCATGCGCAATCCCGTGCCGTTTTCCATCGCCACGGCTCGGGAGGTCTGAGCACGTCACCGACGTTGCCGGGCGGAGCGGCTCCATGGTTCGGGTGCATAGGTCTCGACGTATTGTCATCATCGGCAGCGGAATCGCCGGCATCTCGTTGGTGCGGGAACTGCGCAAGCTCGACAAAGAGGTCGATATCGTCCTGCTGAGCCGGGAGTCGGGGGACTTCTATTCCAAGCCCGCGCTGTCCAACGCCCTGGCCGGCGGCAAGTCCGTCGCGGCGCTGGTACTCACCCCGGCGGCCAAGCTTGCGCAGGATCTGCAGGTCCGCCTTGTCGGCGGCACAGAGGTCACCTCCGTCGACACCGGCGCGAAGACGGTGCACACCTCAGTCGGCGCATTTCCCTATGCCGCACTGGTGCTGGCCGTGGGAGCTAGCCAGCGCCTGCCGCCGATTGCCGGAGCGGCCGCCGACCGCGTCCTGTCAGTCAACAGCCTGGACGATTACGCCCGCTTCCGCGAGCGTATGGAGGGCGCGCAACGTGTTGCGATCATTGGCGCGGGACTGATCGGATGCGAATTCGCGAACGATCTGCGCGTGGCTGGCATCGACGTCGACGTCTACGACGTCGCCGAGCAGCCACTTGGCCGCCTGCTTCCCGCGCAGGCGGCCGCGCTGTTCCGGCAGCGGCTCGAGGCTGCCGGGGTTCGCTTTCACCTCGACATGACCCTGGTGCGTATCGACACAGGGGGACAAGGCTGTGTGCTGACCAGCAGCACCGGCGTCGCCGCACGCTACGACCTGGTGCTCTCCGCGATCGGGCTGCAGCCGAACATCTCGCTTGCCGGCGATGCGGGGGTTGACACCGGTGTCGGCATCCGTACCGATCGCCTGCTACGAACCTCGGTGCCCGACGTCTATGCGCTGGGTGATTGCGCAGAGGTGGAAGGACTCGTTCTTCCCTACGTTCTCCCGATCACCCACGGCGCCAAGGCGCTTGCCAGAACCCTGCTTGGGGAGTCGACAGAAGTGCAATATCCGGCCATGCCGGTAGTGGTCAAGACGCCGGCCTGCCCGGCCGTCGTTTGCCTGCCCGCTGCGGCGGGTGGCGCATGGTCGTTGTCGGTCGAACCCGACGGACTGCGAGGCATTCATTGCGCCTCGGACGGAGAGACCATGGATGGTTTCGTGCTCCTGGGGGCCAAGGTGAAGGAGCGCATGTCGTTGGCGGCGCGTTTGCCTGGACCGCTGACCAAGACCGCGCCGGCGGGCCGCTGAGTCCCGAGAGGCGTCCCCGGCCGTTGAAACGGACCGGGGAGAATGCGCGCGCACAGCGCATCGTGGCGGACCTCACGCTGGACAAGCAGATCTTGCAGGAGGTCATCAAGAAAGGATCTGAGGCCCGTGCGCAGGAAGGAGGTCGCATCGTGGATGCGCCAGCGATTCCGAGTCGGTATCGCCACCGATGTAAAACTGACCTCCGGTGGGTCAGAATTCAATCGGCGTTGACAGGCGCCGCGATGCCGGCATGCGAGTTGTTCTGCGAGCGCCCCGCTGTCGATGGAACCCACCAGCAAGGCAGCCATGGGTGAAGTCATTTGGAGCGGACGCCGCGCCCGGAGCTCCCACCGCGTATTCCACATGGGGGTATTTCACGGGTGACCGGCACGCTGACAACGAGCGGCCGGACGTCCGCATCGATCGCGGGTCCGATGAGAACTTCACTGCAGCGGTACGAGGCCTCGAGCGACGGGTTCCAGGGCCTGGCGCGCCTGCGGATCGGCAGCGTGGCCGCCGACGTCGACCACGCGCGGGATGTCGTGCCATTCGTGCTATACAGGGCGCTTGCGTCGCGCGAGGATTTCGATGCGCGCAGGCGGAGTGTCGCGGGCGGACTTCGAGTCCGAAGCCTGAATCCGAATTTCGAGGAGAACCGGCCATGGCCGACATCGACTTGAGCGCGCTGACCGAAGAGGTGGTCTCGCGCTTCGAATCCACGCCCGACGCACGCTTGCGCCGCGTCATGCAGGCGCTGGTGCGCCATCTGCACGCATTCGCTCGCGACGTGGAGTTGACCGAGGCCGAATGGTTCAAGGCCATCGAGTTCCTGACGGCCACCGGACAGACCTGCACGCCGACGCGTCAGGAGTTCATCCTGCTCAGCGACGTGCTCGGCCTTTCCATGTTGACGGTCGGGCTCAACGGCAGCAAGCCGGCAGGGTGCACCGAGCCGACCGTGTTCGGGCCGTTCTATGTCGCCGATGCTCCCGCCTACGGCCAGGGCGAGGATGTCGCCCATGGCGCACCGGGTACGCCCTGCACGGTGCGGGGAACGGTGCGAAGCCGGGACGGGGCGCCGATCGCGAATGCGCGCATCGAGGTGTGGCAAGCCGACGAGGAAGGCCAGTACGACGTCCAGAAGCAGGGGCTCGAACACGCGCAGGCACGCGGGGTGCTGCATTCGCAGCACGACGGGGGGTTTCACTTCCGCACCATCGTGGCCGAGCCCTACCCGATCCCGACCGACGGGCCCGTCGGAACCCTGCTCGAGCACACCCGGCGCTCGCCCTGGCGTCCGGCGCACCTGCATTTCCGCATCAGCGCACCGGGGTATCAGACGCTGGTCACCCACGTGTTCCGTGCCGGCGACGAGCACCTGGGCTCGGACCCGGTGTTCGGGGTGCGCCAATCGCTGATCGCCGACTGGCCGCGCCAGGCCGATGGCAGCCATCGACTGGACTTCGACTTCGTGCTCAACCCCGATACCTGAGGAGGCCGCCAGACGATCGGCCAGCTCGCTGCCGGCGCGCGGCAGGCGCTGGTCTGCCCCGGCCGCTCGATTCAGGCGACAATGCGCTCACAACCCCCTGCCGGACGCCCCATCGCCATGACCGAAGCCACTGCCCCGTCGGCCGACCTCGATCGTCTTGCCGAGCTCCTCGGCAGCGACGCCTCGCCCGAGCATGCCATGGACATCTCGACCCTGGACGGCTTCATCGCCGCCGCGCTCGCCGGGCCCGATCAGCCCCAGCTGGCCGAGGTCCTGCCGTGGATCCTGGATCCGGACCGCGCCGAGCAGGAGGTGAGCTTCGGCAGCGAAGCCCAGGCGCGCGAGCTGGTCACGCTGATCGCCCAGCACTGGCAGGACACGGCCGACATCCTGGCCGACAGCCCGGAGGACTACGAGCCCGTGCTGTATCTGGACGGGGCCGACGACGGGGAAGGCCACGAGGTCGAGGGCGGCGAGGAGGTGTCGATCATCGACGATTGGTGCTCCGGCTTCGTCCTCGGCTTGCAGCTGCAGGACGACGTGTTCGAGCAGCTTCCCGACGAGCTGAAGGACATGTTGGGTCCGGTCTTCCTGTACGGCACCGACGAAGGCCGCGCGGAACTCCAGCGGCTGCAGCTGACGCCCGCGCAGCACGAGAGCATCGCGCAGGCGCTGCCCGGGATCGTCGTCGCGCTGTACAACCATTTCGAAGCCGGGGATGGCGTCGCGACGTCGAGCGACTAGCCGATCGTCACCGGCCCGAAGGTGACGCCGTTGGCCGAGAAGTAGGGGAACGCAAGCTCGACGTTCCCCGTCCGCGCCGCCTCGCCCAGGGTTTCGGAGAGGATGTTGATGCGGTCGGCCAGCGCCCGCAACTCGGCCTTCGGGCTTGCGTGCAGGATCTGCGTGCGCAGGCGCCGCAGGTTGACCCGCTCGTAGTCCCTGTCGCGCGGCTCGATCGCCTGGATGCGGGCGAGCAAGGGCGCGAGGTTGCGCTCGATGCGCTTGCGCGCCCATGGGCCGAACGGCCCGATGCCCGGCAGCACCGCCGGCGCCGACGCGCGCTCGATCCGGAAGTCCTCGACCCACTTGCCGCCGGGCTCGGAGCTGCGCTGCGGCACAGCCTTGCGCTGTCCTTGCAGGGACTCGCTTCGAAGGTCGTGGTCCTCCTGACCGTGCCCTTGTCCTTGCCGAAGTAGCCTTCGAGGCCCCCGCTTCCCGGGCGACGGTACGCGGAGCCTCGCAACGCGGCGAACTGGAACCAGCGGGCCTTGCCCGTGATGAAGGCCTTCCCGCGTTCGAGGTCGAAGACGATGCGCGGGAAACAGGTGTCGAGTTTCCAGGTTCCCCTGGAACCGTCAGCGGGAAGGCCCCTCTTGCGCACCCGCAGGAACGGCCCGGTGGTCTTGAGCATGCGTCAGGTGCCACGCAGAAACAGCAAAAACCAGGTCGACCACAGCGCCCGGCTCGATGCGGAAGGGTCCGGATCGAGCCGGGCGGCCAGCTGGTTCGACCTATTCGAGAAAGGAAACCGTCCGTCAAGATGGTCGCCGACCGGGATCTGCCGGCCGGCGCGCCATCGTGGGTTGGCCGCGGATCGGGGGAGCGGATGGCGTCGGTCGACCGCCCTCAACGGTCGGCCAGCAGCGCCGGAAAGTCCGGGCTGGCGACGACCTGGTGGATCAACTGGTCGACCGCCAGCGGCAACGCCTCCGCCGATCTGTCGCATGCCGACTCCGCGAGCAGGCTGGTGTCGAACTCGTAGTGCTCGGCCGCCGACAGCGAACGCCCGTTGCTCGACTGCAGGTTCAGGTCCAGATCCCAGTAGCCGTGGATCAGGTGGTAGCTGGAGGAAAAATCGACCTTGGTCAACTTGCCCGTGAGGGTCACGCCGGGCGACCCGGCAGCGAGCTTGCCGGAGGCCTTGAGCTCGTCGGCGAAGGCCCCCTGGACGTAGGCGGCGAAAGTCATGCCGTGCGGCGGCTCCACCGGGCCGTTGCCGCGGCACATCGTCGAGATGTCGGCCGGTTGGGTGAAGGCGCCCAGCGCGACGTTGCCGCCCTGCACCGACGACAGGGCCTTCTGGTTGGCGACGTCGGGCCTGTAGGCCGGAGAAACCGAGGCGCAGGCCCCGAGCAGAGCGGTCATGGAAAGAGCGACTGGAAGCAGCAGGCGATGGAATTGCATGGGGTGGGTGGTCATTTGGCGAGGGTGAACGATGCGGCGTCGACCGCGTCGGCGAATATCGGCGATTCCGATGTATTCGCACAGGCGGGCCGGGTCATCGGGCGCGAGGCCCGGCGCTGGATGGCGCCGCATCGACGGCGATGGTCGATATCCGCCTGCGGCGCATCCTAGGGATGGGAAGGAAAATGTCAAATTCCATTTTCCTAAACCATCGCATATACGTCAGGCCTAGTATCTCGGGGCGGATCGATGGTTACCATCCGACGACCGGGATGCGTCCGACGAATCCCCGGATTCCTGCGATTCGAAAGCTCGCACGGCGGCCGAATGTCATGCTGGACGAAGTACTGCGACACGTAGTTCCGCAGTCTCGCGCGATAGGGACGATTCCGGCGGAGGTTTTTGCGATGGCCTGCGCGCGACACCCTCCGGTCTTTCCGTGGCCTGTTCAGGCCCCGGCCCATGGCCGGCACGCCGACGGGCTCGGTACCATCGGCGTGCGGCGTCGGGCTGAGCGAACCAGGTTCGCCGGCCCCTGCGCGCAGGAGCGCCGCGACGACATCAACGGCCCTCGACGGGGCGGGAGGACAGGCCTTGGCGATCGATGACACGGCGGCGATCTGGACGCCTTCCCGGAGCGTGCAGGAGGCGGCCCGCATCACCGACTTCCAGAGCTGGCTTGCGCGCGGGCGCGGCCTGGATTTCGCCGGCTACGAGGACCTGTGGCGCTGGTCGGTCGACCATCCAGGGGATTTCTGGCAGGCCCTGTGCGACTGGGCCGGACTGCCCGGTGCGGGCAGCGGCACGCCGGCGCTGGCCGACGCGTCGATGCCCGGGGCGCGGTGGTTCCCCGGCGTGCGCCTGAACTACGTCGAGCAGGTCTTTCGCCATGCCGACGCCTCGCGGCCGGCGATCGTCCACGAGAACGAAGCCGGCGAGCGCGGGGAGATGGCCTGGGAGGAGTTGCGGCGCCAGGTCGCCGCGCTGGCCGCGAGCCTGCGGCGGCTGGGTGTGCAACGCGGCGACCGCGTGGTGGCGATCCTGCCCAACATCGCGCAGACCGTGGTGGCCTTCCTGGCGGTGGCGAGCGTCGGCGCGATCTGGTCGGCCTGCTCGCCCGACATGGGCCAGCTCGCGGTGCTGGACCGCTTCCGCCAGATCGAGCCGAAGGTGATGATCGCGGTCGACGGGTACCGCTACGCCGGCAAGCCCTATGCGCGGCTGGAGTGGCTGCAGCAACTGGTCGCCGAACTGCCCAGCGTCCAGCGGGTCATCGTGGTTCCGCTGCTCGACGCCGACTGCGGCGCGGGCCCGCTGGCCAACGGCCTGGCCTGGGCCGACGCGATCGCCGGGGATGCGCCGCTGGTGGCCGAACCGCTGGACTTCGACCACCCGCTGTGGATCGTCTACTCCTCGGGGACGACCGGCCTGCCCAAGGCCATCGTCCACGGCCACGGCGGCATCGTGCTGGAGCATGTCAAGCTGTGCGCGCTGCACCTCGACCTGCATGCCGGCGACCGCTTCCACTGGTATTCCAGCACCGGATGGATCATGTGGAACCTGCAGGTCGCCGCCTTGCTCGTCGGCGCGACCCCCTGTCTCTACGACGGCAGCCCGACCCACCCCGACCCCGGAGCGCTGTGGCGGTTCCTCGGCCGGGCCGGTGTCGAGGTGTTCGGCGCCGGAGCCGCCTACTACCTGTCGTGCATGAAGCAGGGGGTCGAGCCGCTCGCGCTGGCCGACCTGTCGGCCTTGCGCTGCTGCGGCTCGACCGGGTCGCCGCTGCCGCCCGAGGCGTACCGCTGGATCATCGCCCAGGTCGGGGCGCTGTGGATCAACGCCGTCGCGGGCGGCACCGATATCGCCAGCGCCTTCCTGGCCGGCGTGCCGACGCTGCCGGTGCATGCCGGCGAGATGCAGTGCCGCTGCCTGGGTGCGCGGGTCGAGGCCTTCGACGACTCCGGCAGGCCGCTGGTCGACGAGGTCGGCGAACTGGTCTGCACCGCGCCGATGCCGTCGATGCCCCTGCGTTTCTGGAACGACCCGGGGGATGCGCGCTACCGGGCGAGTTACTTCGACGTCTACCCGGGTGTCTGGCGCCACGGCGACTGGCTGCGCATCACCCCGAGGGGCGGCGGGGTGATCTACGGCCGTTCCGACGCCACCATCAATCGCCATGGCATCCGCATGGGGACGAGCGAACTGTACCGAGCGGTGGAGCAGGTGCCCGAGGTGCTGGACAGCCTGGTGGTCGATCTCGAGTACCTCGGACGCGAGTCCTACATGCCGCTGTTCGTGGTGCTGCGCCCCGGCCAGACGCTGTCGCCCCAGCTCGAGGCGCGGATCCGCCTGGGCATCCGGCAGGCCTTGTCGGCCCGCCATGTGCCCGACGCGGTGTTCCAGGTGCAGGCCATTCCACGCACCCTGACCGGGAAGAAACTCGAACTGCCGATCAAGAAGCTGCTGCTCGGCCGGCCGCTGTCCGAAGTGCTCAACCTCGACACCCTGGCGAACCCCGAGAGCGTCGAGTGGTTCGTCGGCTTCGCGCGCTCGCGGGGCGCTCAGCCCGCGTAGCCGCCCAGGCGCCCCTCGCGGAAGTCGCGCACGGCCTCGAAGATCTGCTGCTGGGAGTTCATCACGAACGGGCCGTACTGCACGATGGGTTCGCGCAGCGGGCGTCCGGCGACCAGCAGCGCGCGGCTTTGCGGCCCGGCCTGCAGCACCACGCCGTCGGCCTGGGCCTCGTTGGCCAGGATGGCCATGCGCTGCGCCGCGACGACCTGCTCGCCGATGCGCAATTCACCGCGGTAGACGTAGACGAAGGCGTTGTGCGCCGGGTTCAGCGGCTGTTCGAAGCGAGCCCCGGCGGGCAGGTGCAGGTCGAGGTACAACGGCTCGGTGCCCTGCCGCGTGACCGCGCCGGCCACGCCGCCACTGCTGCCGGCCAGCACCGCCACCTCCACGCCTTGCCCGGTGCGCAGGCGCGGGATGTCGGCCGCCTGCACGTCGCGGTACCAGGGGTCGCGCATCTTGTCGTGGGCGGGCAGGTTCAGCCACAGCTGGAAACCCTCCATGACCCCGCTTTCCTGCTGGGGGATCTCCGAGTGCACGACGCCGCGCCCGGCGGTCATCCACTGCATGCCGCCGTTTTGCAGCAAGCCCTCGTGGCCCGCGCTGTCGCGGTGCAGCATGCGCCCGGCGATCATGTAGGTGATGGTCTCGAAACCCCGGTGCGGATGGTCGGGAAAGCCGGCGATGTAGTCGCCGGGGTTGTCGCTGCCGAAGGCGTCGAGCATCAGGAACGGGTCGAGGCGGCGCTGCAGGTCCTGGGTGAGCACGCGGGTCAGGCGTACCCCGGCCCCGTCGGAGGTGGCCTGCCCGCGCACCAAGCGCTCGACGCTGCGCGCGTGGCGCACTTCGGGGTGGGCGCTCGGCTGCCCGGAAGGCGAAAGGTCGGTACGAGTCATGGCATCGGGCTCCTGGGAAAGTCGGGGCGACAGCCTGGCCGAGGCCCCACGGATTCCACTCTAGGCGTTGCACCCTGCTTTGATAAGAGTCCAATCTGGATAACAATGTTCCATAGACGGAACAATCCACCATGCTCGCCGATATCGAGGCCAACGACTTGCTGGTGTTCGCTCGCGTGGCCGAGCTGGGCAGCCTCAGCCGCGCGGCCGAACGCCTGGGCTGCCCCAAGTCGACCGTGTCGCGCCGCCTGAGCCTGCTCGAGCGCCGCCTGGGCGAACGCCTGGTGCTGCGCACCACCCGGCGCCAGACCCTGACCGACTTCGGACGGCTGCTGCTGGAGCACGCGCGCCAGGTGGCGCTGGAGGTCGACGCGGTTGCCGCGCTGGGCGAGCAGCGCAGTGCCCAGCCTGCCGGGCGGCTGAGGGTTTCCATGCCCAACGACCTGGCCAACCTGTTGCTGGCCGACAGCCTGGCGGCGTTCGTCGCGCTGCACCCCCGGGTGGAGCTGGAGCTCGACCTGTCGCCGCGCCGGGTCGACCTGCTGGCCGAAGGCTTCGACCTCGCGGTGCGCATGGGAGAGCTGCCCGACGACGCCTACCTGGCCGCGCGCGCGCTGGCGCAGTTCTCCAACGGCCTGTACGCATCGCCCGACTATCTGGCCGCGCGCGGCGAGCCCAGGCGCCCGGACGAACTCGCCGGCCATGCCGGGCTGCACCTGCTCGCGCGCAACGGGCAGTGCATGCCCTGGGTGTTGCGGCTGGGCGAGCAGATGTGGCAGGGCCTGGCGGGTGCCCAGGTGCGCGCCAATTCCCCCGAGCTGTTGCTGCGCATGGCGCGTGCCGGCAGCGGCATCGCGGCGCTGCCGCAGGCTTTTGCCCAGCCCAGCGTGCGGCGCGGCGGACTGCGCCGGCTGCTCGCCCGCTGGGAGCTGCCGCGGCAGACCGCGTGGGCCGTGTTCCCCGGGCGCAATCCCCTGCCGGCGAGGACCCGGGCCTTTGTCGACATGCTGCTCGCCGCGCTCGCGCCGCTGGATGGTGCGGCGCGCATGCGCGTCGAGTGAGCCGGCGTCGCTGCGGCCCGGGCCTGCGGGGAGCGCGCGCCCTAGGCTGCCAGCCGAACGATGTTCACCGAGTCGCCGAAGACCTCGCGCACCCGGTCCAGCAGGTGGTCGTGGTGGCTGAGGAACAGCACCTGGGTACGCTCGGACAGCGCGGCCAGCGCCTGCAGGCCCGCGTGGCTGCGCCGATCGTCGAACTGGATGAACAGGTCGTCGGCCACGAACGGTAGCGCATGGGCGCGGGCCAGGTGCATGTCCAGCGCGGCCAGGCGCAACGCGAGGTACAGCTGGTCTCGAGTGCCCTCGCTCAGGCCTTCGACCCCGACGGTGCCGCCGTCGGGGCGTCGCGCATGCAGCGTCGGCGGCTGGCTGTCGAAGTCCACCAGCAGGCGCTCGAACGAGCCCAGGGTCAGGCGGGCGAAGATGGTGCTGGCGGCGGCGAGCATCGGGCCTTGCCTGGCGTCGCGATAGCGCTCGATCGCCCAGGCGAGCAGACGCGCAGCGGTGTGGACCTTGATGTAGCGCTCGACGGCATCGGCCATGCGGGCGAGCGACTCCTGGCGCTGCGCCTCGGCGGTCGCCGCGTCGGCCTGCCCGGCCATCGCGCGCAATTCGGCCTCGGCGCTGCGCAACGCCGCCGAGAGCTCCGAGATCCTGCGCACCACGGCTTCCTCCGGGCCGTCGTGCCCGCCGAGCTCGGCCAGTTCGGCGACGGCGGCGCCGAGGTCCTGGGATTCGGCCTGTGCGCGCAGCGCCGCCAGGGGCAGGCCATCGCCCTGTTCGAGCAAGGCCTCGAGGGCGTCGTCCACCCGCTGCTGCAGGCGGCGCCTGGCGTCCGAGCGCTCGATCGCCGATCGCAACTGCGCCAGGTCCTGCGCGCCCGACCTGTGCATCAGGGTGGCGAGCGAGGCGCGAACGTCCTGTTCCTCGCGCTGCGCGGCCTCCAGCGCCACGCTCGCTGCCGAGAGCTGGGCGCGCAGGCGGTCGATTTCGGCCTCGGTGGTGCGCGCCTGGGCGAGCTCGCGCCGCAGCGCGATGGCCACCTCGCCGGCCGGCTGCCCGGCCAGCCCCGGCCTGAGGCGCAGCGCCAGGCCGTGCGCCCTGGAGTCGAGATCGCGCAGGTCCGCGCGCATGGTGTCGATGCGCTCGCCGCGGATCTGCCGGATGCTCGCCAGTGCTTCGTCGATGCGCCCGATGAGATCGAGCGCCGAGTCGACCGTCGCGGTGTCCTGGCCGGGCTCGAAGCCGGCGCCCGCCAGGGCGTGTTGCCATGCCTGCGACCACGCGCGATAGGCCTGGTCCGCGGCGCCGGCCTCGTCGACCAGGGCCTGGAGATCGGCGGCAGCCGAGCCGAGCTGCTGCTCCAGCGACCTGCGCTGCCCGCGCGATTCGTCCTGCTGCCGTACGTGTTCCTCGGCCTGGGTCAGCAACACGGCGAGGTCCGTCTCGCCGGGCTGCAGGCCGGCAGCCTGCAGCTCCTGCGCCAGCGCATGCGCAGCCTGGGATACCGCGTCCCGGTAGGAGCCCAGCCTTTGCTCGGCCGCGGCGACGCCCTGCCAGGCCGCGAGCACCCGCTCGCGGGCCAGCAGCCACTCGGAGGCGGCGTGGATCGACAGCCGGGGCAGCCGGCACTCTTCGAGCAGCCGGTTCCAGTCGTCGTCGCGGCGGGCAAGCCGGGCCTTCAGCTCCTCGCTGCTGCGGCGCAGCGAGTCCTGCTCCAGCTGCAGGGCCGAGCGCCGGTCCTCCAGCCCCTGCAGCTCCGCCGCCGCGTGGGCGCGATCATGCCGCTCGTCGGCCAGCGAATCCGACTGCGCGACCAGGCGCTCGTAGCCCTCGCCGTGCGTCGCGGTGGTCGGCGGATCGAGCTTGATCGCCTGCCAGGCCTGGTCGCGCTCCAGCCGGGCCCGCCTGAGGTCCTGCAGCAGCACCGGGTGCTGCTGTTCGCGGATGCGTCGCGACGCCGCCCGGGTCGCGTCGAGCTGGTCGCCGAGCTTGCGCAGCTCGTCGTCCAGGCGCTGCGCTTGCGCCTGGTCGTTCCGATGGGATTCGAGCAGGCTGTGGATCTGCTCGCGCGTGGGCACCAGCATGGCGGCGAGCGACTGCGGGTCGATCGCTTCGCCGACCAGCGCCTGGCGCGCCACGGCCAGCGCGCGCTGCTCGCCGGCCAGCTCGGCGTGCAGGGCCCGCAGCGCGGCCGGCGGGTCGCCGAGGGCATGCGCGCGCGCCATCGCGGCGCGCAGCGCAGGCCGCACCTGGGCTTGCGCAAGGCCCTCGAGCTGGCTGCGCGCCTGGGCGACCTCGCGTTGCCTGTGGCGGCGCGCGCGCTCGGCGGCGTCGCGGGACCGGGCCAACGCGTCGTGCTGCCTGGCCAGCCGGGCCAGCGCCGCGCGGACGGGCTGGCCGGGCATGCGCCGGGCGAGCGCGTCCTCGCTGCCGCAGTCCCAGCCCAGTTGCGCGGCCAGCGCGGTGATCGCGGCCCAGCGGGATTGCACGTCCCCTTCGCGCTTTTCGATATCGGCCGCATGGGCTCGATACTGCAGACGAAGCTCGTCCAGCGCGAGGATGTCGTCCTGGTGGTCGAGCAGCGAGGTGTCCAGCTGCAGGCCGTGCAGCGCCTGCTCGGCGGCCTCCCGCAGACGCAGCTGGTGCGAGTGCTGCAGCGCCAGGCTGGCCAGCCGCCGCTCGGCCTGGTCGAGGGTTGCCGCCGCGGTGTCGGGCAGCTCGGCAGCCCCGGCCTGCTCGGCCAGCCGCGCCGTCCCGGAGTCGAGCGCGGCCAGCAACGGCGCGACGCGCCGCGTGCGCTCCAGCACGGTGCGCCGGGCTTTCAGCGCCGCGTGCCGCTCGAGGGCCGCCTGCAGATCGGCCTCCACGGCGCTCACCTTGGCGTGGGCCTCGGCCCAGTCCTTCGCTCGCAGGCAAGCCGACTTGAGCGCCTGCCGCGCCTGGTCATACGACTGCTCGGCCTGGTGGTACACCCGCGCCGCCGACTTGCGCCTGCCCCACAGGCTGTCGGCCTCCTGCTCGAGTTCGGCGCGCAGCGGGGCCAGCGAGGCGATGCCTGCCGCGGACTCGAACAGCACCTGGCCCACCTCGTCGTCGGCGGCCGAGAGGATGCTGGCGCCGCCGCGCACCAGGCGTTCATGGTCGAGGCAGAACATCTGCTCGAAGAACCGGGAGTCGGCGCCGCCCAGCAGCGGCGCCAGCGAGTCCTCGGGCAATGGCGAATCGTCGGGTGCGCGCAGCGTCGCCCGGCTGGCCTTGATGCGCTGAAAGGCCAGGCGCTGCTCGCCATGGCTGAGCTGGGCTCCGAGACGCAGGTCCGGCAGCGGGTGCAGGAAGGCGTAGCCCGGATTGCGCACGGGAAAGCCGTAGAGCAGATGGTGGATGGCCGATCGGATGGTCGACTTTCCCGCCTCGTTGGGGCCGACGATGACGTGGAAGTCCCGCGCCGCGCGAGGCAGCTCGACGGTCTGCTGGGTGAACTTGCCGTAGCGGATCAGTTCGAGCCGGTCGATGCGCATCGTTCATTCCGCCGAGGTGACCCGCGCCAGCAGCGACGGCACGGTGGCCCGCACGACCTCCGGCAGGCGGCCGTCGCGCACGGCCTGCAGCAGCGACGCGTCGGGGGAGATGTCCTGCGGCAGCTTGGCGAGCAGGTCGGCGAAGTCGCCGGCCAGCGAGTCGATCAGCGCCGGGTCGTCGGCGGCCGTGGCGAGGATGGCCTGCAGGTCGGCGACCGCGTCGCCGCGTGCGGCCAGCGCCTCGGCGGTTGCGCGCGGCTCGGTCTCCACGACCACCTTTTCGATCCAGACGCGTTCGCCGGCGATCGCCGCGGCCTGCGCCAGCACCTCGGCGCGCAGCCGGGCTTCCAGGCCGAAGAGCTCGCCGTGGGCGTCCGACCGGCCGACCAGCGAGACGCGAATGGCCAGCGGGCGCTGCGAGTCCTGCCGCGCGACCAGGCCGTCGAGGGCGACGCCGACCAGGCGCGAGACCTCGACGAGGGTCCGGGCCGAGGACACGTCGACCTCGAGGCGATGCCAGCGCAGCACGTCGACCCAGACCTGTTCGACCGACTGCACCTCGCCGGCGTCGACGCCGACCAGCAGCGCGCCCTTGGCGCCGGTCTCGCGGATATGCCGGCCCTGCAGGTTGCCGGGGAAGGCGATCGTCGAGTCGCCTCGCCACAACTGGTGTGCGTGCACATGCCCCAGGGCCCAGTACTGGTAGCCCTTGGCGTGGAGTTCGGCCAGCGTACAGGGCGCGTAGCCGGCGTGCTCGGCGTATCCCTCGAGGGCGGTATGCAGCACGCCGATGTTGAACCAGCCCTGGCGCGGCGCCGGATAGCCCGGCACCAGGTCCTCGGTGGTCGCGGCGACCCGGAAGCTGCGGCCGTGCAGCGCCACCTGCAGCTCGGGCAGCACGAAGGTGCCGGCCTTGGTCGACGGGAATACGTGGACGTTGTCGGGCAGCGAGAGCCTGCGGGTCATCTCGCTTTCGGCGTCGTGGTTGCCGTGCAGCAGGTAGACGGGGATCCCCGCGGCCTTCAGGCGCCCCATCTGCCGAGCGAAGTAGATGCCGGTGTTGAAGTCCCGCCAGGTGCCGTCGTAGAGGTCGCCGGCGATGACCAGGAAGTCCACGGCCTCGTCCAGCGCCAGGGTGACCAGGTTGTCGAAGGCGTCGCGGGTCGCCGTGCGCAGCATCTCGGTCGGCGCGTCCGGATAGGCGCTCAGTCCGGTCAGCGGGCTGTCCAGATGGATGTCGGCGGCATGGAGGAATCGCATACGGGGTCGCTACCTTCCTGGGTCGGGCGGCCGACGCTGCGCCCTGCGTCGGGCGCGCGTCCAGGGGCCTATTGTCGGACGAGTCGACAGGTCGGCCGGTCGCCGCGGCCTCGCGGCCGCGAACCCGGGAGTGCCGGGGCATCGCGCGGGCTGGGGCGCCGGGGGCGCCCGCCCGGCGAGTCAGCGCGCCGGCGCCGCCAGCAGGCCCGGCAGTTCGGCCAGGCTGCGCACCTCGTGGTCCGGCGCGCCCGGCAGGTGCTCGCGCCGCTGGCCATAGCGGTTGCACCACACCACCCGCATGCCGAAGGCCGACGCGGCGTAGGCATCCCAGCCGTTCGAAGACTGGAACGATACCTGGTCGGCTCGCAGGCCCAGTTGCTGCAGTCCGTATTCGTAGACCTTGGGATGGGTCTTGAACACCCGCACGGCGTCGGCCGACAGCACCGCGTCGAGCAGGTCGTGCAGCCCGGCAGCGCGCACCGCGGCGTCGAGCATCTGCGGCGAGCCGTTGGACAGGATGGCGGTCACGAAGCCCGCGGCGCGCAACTGGCGCAGGGTGTCGGCCACTTCGGGGAAGGCCGACAGGGTTTCGTACAACCCCATCAGGCGTTCGCGCAAGGCCGGCGTCGCGATTCCCAGGCTGTCCAGCGTGAAGTCCAGCGCTTCGCCGGTCACCTGCCAGAAGTCGGCGTAGCGGCCCTGCAGCGAGCGCAGCCAGGTGTATTGCAACTGCTTGTCCCGCCACAGCGAGGTCAGCGCGACCCGCTGGTCCTCGGGGATGTCGGGACAGCGAGCCGCCGCCGATGCGAAGTCGAACATCGTCCCGTAGGCGTCGAACACGCAGGCCCGGATTCCTTGCAGCGGCTTCATGACAGCGTCCCCCGGATCGGGTAGTCGTGACCCATCACGAATCGCAGCCCGCCCAGCAGCTTGTCGAGGTCGGGCCGCAGGAACGGAGCGTTGGCGACGTCGACCAGTTGCAGCAGGCCCTGGGGGTTGACCACGAACAGCGCCGGCTCGGGGAAGGCGTGGTCGGTCTCCTGGGGCGAGCGGGGTTCGGACACGTACAGGCCGAGGCCGTGCATGGTCGCCAGGTCCATGGCGTACAACAGCGGGAATCCGGGTTGGGCGGCGTCGGCGATCGAGCGCGTCTGCGATTCGCTGTCGGCCGACACGGCCGCCAGCGACACCCCGAGTTCGGCGAAGGCGCCGCGGCGCTGCTCGATCTCGGCCAGGTAGGCCTTGCAGATCGGGCAGTGCTGGCCGCGGATGACGAACAGCGCCTGCCAGCTGCCGGGAGCGCCGAACCGCAGCTCGCCGCCGCCGAGTTGCCGGAAGGTGACGGGAGCGAAAGGCTGGCCGGGATGAAGCTTGGTCGTGGTGTCCACGCTGAAATCTCCTGGGAGGATGGTCCGACGCTTGCCTGGGGCGAGCTTGTGCTGCAGAATACTGGAACGAATGGTACAAATCAACCCGAAGCTTCGTCCCCAACCGATCTGCAGGAGAACCGCGATGCAAGGCCCCCATCTGGTGTATTTCGCCGATCCCATGTGCTCGTGGTGCTGGGGTTTTTCGCCGGTGATGCAGGCCATCCAGCAGCGATTCGGCGCTGCGCTGCCCGTGCGCCTGATCCTCGGCGGGCTGCGCCCGGGCACGACGCAGCCGATGGACCCCCGCGACCTGCTGGACGTCCGCGGCCATTGGGAACATGTCCGCGAGGCCTCCGGCCAGCCCTTCGATTTCGGCTTTTTCGACCGCAGCGGCTTCGTCTACGACACCGAACCCGCGAGCCGCGCGGTCGTCGTGCTGCGGCGTCGCGGCATGGCCACCGGGCTGGCGGCGCTGCAGCGCATCCAGCGCGCCTTCTATGCGCACAACCAGGACGTGACCGACGTCGACACCCTGGCCGCGCTGGCTGCCGAGCTCGGTGTCGATCCGGCCGAATTTCGCGGCGAGTTCGCGCACGATGACGCGGTGCAGGAGACTCTTGCCGACTTCGCGACCGCGCATGGCGCGGGGGTGCGGGGCTTTCCCACGCTGATCGCCGGGAGCGGGCGCGACGACCGCTATGCCTTGATCACCCACGGCTTCCAGCCCGCCGAGCGCATCGTCCCGGCGGTGGAGCACTGGTGGGGCGAGGCCTCGGCGAGCGCGGCCGCGGCGGGCGGCCAGTCCTGCGCGCTGCACTGACGCCTTTCGCAACCCGGGCCTGCGGGCGCTGCGCCGGCGCCGGCGCCGGCGATCAGGCGGCGTGGCCGCGCGCAGGCGTGACCAGCCGCAGCTCGCCGCCGCGCACCCGCAGCCGGCCCTCGCGCTGCAGCCTGGCCAGGCTGCGGTACAAGGCCTCGGGCGTCAGCGCCAGCTCCTCGGCCCATTGTCGACGCGTGCCGGCCAGCACCAGCACCCCGCCCGCGCCCTCGGTCTCGATGGCGTGCACGATGCGCTCGCCAGCGCCCTTGAGGCTCAGCCGCTCGCAGCGCAGCCGGGCGGCGCGCAGCTGTTCGGCCAGGCGATTCGCCCACCACAGCGCGAGCCCCGGCGATTCCCGCATCGCCTCGAGCAGGCGCGCGCGGGGAAAGCCCCAGACGGTCGATTCCCGCGCGGCCACGGCATCGCAGTGGTAGCGAGTGGCCTGCAGGCTGGCCTCGGCGACAAAGCCCTGACGCACGCGCTGCAGCAGCAGCGGCTGCCCGCCGCGGGCCACCCGCTGCAGGCAGACTTCCCCCGCCTCGACCCAGAACACCTGGGTCGGCGCCCGTCCGCGGGTGAACAGGGTCTGGCCCGGCTGGAAGGTGCGCTGCGTCGCCAGTTCGATGAACCCGGGCGGCCACGCCGCGAAGGGGTCTCGAGCAGGCGGCCTGGACATGATCGCGATCATAGGCGAGGCCGACCCACCGCGGCTACGCTGGCAGCGAACCGACAGCAGGGAGGCCCCAGGTGCAGCCATTCGTCAGCAAGACATGCCGTCGGGCGGCTCTCGCCCTGTGGTGCTGGGCCGGTGCCGCCGGGATGGCCCTGGCGCAGCCGATGCCCATGCATCCCGGCAGCATGCCCGCAGCTTCCGCGGCCACCGCGGCGGCCCCTCGCGACGGCCGCGTGCCGGTGGCGTTTCCCCCGGCGCTCAAGCGCGAGGTGCTGGCGACCATGCGCATGCACCTGCAGGGCCTGGCGCAGATCCAGCAGGCGATGGCGCAGGGTCGCTACGACCAGGCGGCCCGCCTCGCCTCGATGACCCTGGGGATGTCGTCGATGCACGGCGACCAGGCGCGGCGCGAGGCGCGCTACATGCCCCCCGGCATGCGCGAACTGGGCGCGCGCCTGCACATGCAGGCCGGGCAGTTCGCGCTGGCCGCGCAGGACGCGACGGCCACCGGCGACGCCGCCAGGCCGCAGCGGCTGTTCGGCCGGATGATGCAGACCTGCGTGGCCTGCCACGCCAGCTACCGGCTGCAGTAACGCGGTCGCGGCGCGCCCGGCCTGGCCGCTCTGCGGCAGGATCGCCGGCTGCCGTGCGCCGGTGTTGCGCAGGGCGTTCGCGCTCGCATACGATGCATCGGTTCGCACCCGCGTCGTACGTGCCCCCGCAGAGGCCTCGTCATGTCCACCGCCAACCCACCCCGCATGGACCGCGCGGCCTTCGAAGGCGCCGCGCCGCAGGCCGTCGCGGCGCTGGTCGCGCTCGGTCAGGCCGTCGCCGAGTCCGGGCTGGACAGGCAGCTCACCGAGTTGCTGAAAATCCGCGTCTCCCAGATCAACGGCTGCGCGTTCTGCCTGCAGTACCACCTGAACCTGGCGCGCAGGCTGGCGGTTCCGGCGGCCAAGCTCGACCTGCTGGCCACCTGGGCCGAGGCCGGCATCTACTCGGCGCGCGAGTGCGCTGCGCTGGCCTGGGCCGAGGCGCTCTCGCACATGGCGACGCGGCCGGTCGACGACGCGGTGCATGCCGAACTGACCAGGCACTTCTCGCCCCGCGAGGTGGCGCACCTGACGGCCGCGATCGCCAACATCCAGGCCTGGAACCGGATCGCCGGGGCGCTGCGCTTCGCGCCGCCCATCCCCGTCGAGTCGCTTGCGCGCCAGCCTGCCCCATGAGCGCGACCGTCGGCGACCTGCGCCGGGTGGAAAGCGCCGCCGAGGCGCGGACCCTCCATCCGCTGATGGCGCAGTTGCGTCCGCACCTGGCGGACGCCGACGCCTTCGTCGCGCGCTGGGCCCGCCAGGCCCAGCAGGGCTACCGCCTCGTCGCCCTGTACGACGCGGGCGATGCCGTGGCGCTGGCGGGCTACCGGCTGCAGGAGAACCTGGTGCACGGCAGGTTCCTCTACGTCGACGACCTGGTGACCGACTCGACTCGGCGCAGCCGGGGCTACGGCGAGCAGTTGCTGCACTACTTGCACGAGCAGGCGCGTGCTGCGGGCTGTGGCAAGCTGGTGCTGGACACGCCGATGGCCAACTCGCTCGGCCATCGCTTCTATTTCCGCTGCGGCCTGCTGGCGACCTCGCTGCGCTTCGTCAAGGCCGTCGACGGCTGAGCACCTCCGTGGCTAGCCGCCGAAGCGCGACTCGGCGAGGCCGCGCGCGGCGACCTGCACCGCGAACAGCGCTCCGGCGTGCGGCTGCGCCGCGCGCTGCCCGGCGTCCAGGTTCTGCACGGCGCTGGTGACGTACAGGGTGTCGAGCCGCGGGCCGCCGAAGGCGCAGGAGGTGAGCTGGGTGGCCGGCAGCGCGATCTCCCCGAGCACCTCGCCCCGGGGTGAATAGCGCACCACCACGCCGCCGCCGTACTCGGCGTTCCAGACGCAGCCATCCTCGTCGACCGCCGAGCCGTCCGGCAGGCCGATGCGCCCGCGCCGGTCGCTGAACACGCGGCGCTCGCCGAGGACGCCGTCGTCGATGTCGAAGTCGAACTCGAAGAGGATCTGGCGCGTCGAGTCGGCGAAGTACATCCTGCGGTCGTCAGGGCTCCAGTTGATGGAGTTCGGGATCACGACGTCGCCGAACTGCGCGTGGCACGATCGATCCGGGTCCAGCCGGTACAGGCTGCCGGTGGGCTCGCGCCGCGTGGCGTGCATCGATCCGCACCAGTAGCGGCCGCGTCGATCGCAGCGGCCGTCGTTCAGCCGGTTCTGCGGCTGGTCGGGTTCCGGGTGCACGAGCAGCACCGGATCGGCGCCCGGTGTGTAGGCGTGGAAGCCCGCGTTCGTGCCGAGGATGAATCCGCCCGATTCGCGGAAGCCGAAGCTGCCGACGAGCATCCCCTCGGGCAGGCGCCAGCACTCGTGCCGCGCGCTGGCGGGATCGTAGGACTGCAGCGCAGGGCCGCGCACATCGACCCACCACAGCCTGCGGCTGCGGCCGCACCACAGCGGGACCTCGCCCAGCTGGTCGGCGCCGTCGACCACCACCTCGACCTTGGCGTGGTGCATGGCCTTCACCTCGAGGGGACCTGGCCGGCGAAGGCCGCGGCGTCGTCGCCGTCGATGCCGTCCGCGGCCTGGCGCGGCCTGCCCGAGAGTTGCTGCAGGCGACGCGCCGACTCCTCGGGATGGGCCCACAGGATGCCGGCCAGGCCGCCGAGCAGCAGCAGCACGCCGGCGACCGCGAAGCCGATCTCGTAGGCGTGCGCCGGGTTGCCGGCCTGCGACAGATGCTGGATGAAGCCGCCCATGAGCGCCGGGGCGATGACTCCGGCGACCGAGGCGATGGCCGTATCGATGGAGATGAGCCCGGCGCGCTGCGCGGGCGGACAGACGTCGGACAGCATGGCGGGCGCGAGCGACGGCAGGGTGGTGCTGGCGCCGAAGGATACGGCCAGCACGGCGATCTTGACCAGCGGCGGCAGGGGCGTCAGCCACGGCAGGAACAGCAGCGCGCCGGCGAGCATCAGCACGACTCCGCTGAACACGCCCCGCGCCACGCGCGAGGAATGACCCCGGCGCGACAGCCTCTGGGCCACCCAGCACAGGCCGAGGTTGACCGGCGGATTGACCAGGATGAACGCGGCGAACAGGCGGCCCGCGGTGATGGCCTGGAAGCCCAGGCCGAGGTTGAGGTACAGCGGCAGCCAGGTGAGGACCAGGGCCAGGCTCCAGTAGTAGGCGAAGTGCATGACCATGGTCGACAGCACCGTGCGGTTGAGCAGCAGATGGCGGTAGGGCACGCGCCAGGTGCTGCCTGCCGGAGCGCTCGCTGCGCGGGCGCCCGCCTGCTCGTCCTTGCCCAGCAGCACCCACAAGCCGACCCAGGCCAGCCCGGCGACGCTGAGCACGACGAAATTGGCGCGCCAGCCGTAGGCCGCGGTGACCGGCGGGATCACGGCTCCGGCGAGCAGCATGCCTCCCATCGCGCCCTGCGCCAGCACGCCGACCGGGAGCGCGCGCCTTTCGTTGGGAAACCAGTTGTAGATGGTGTGCACGGCGATCGACCACGCGGGGCCCTCGCCGATGCCCAGCAGCACGCGGCACAGCAGGAACACGCCGAGCGACGAGGAGAAGTAGGTGGGCAACTGGAGCAGCGACCAGGAGATGGTCATCCACAGCAGCATGGTGCGCGCCGAGACGCGGTTGGCGACCAGCCCGAGGACGATGCCCGAGGCGGCGAAGAACCAGAAGAAGCTGCCGGCCAGGAAGCCGTACGCGCTGGGCGTGATGTGCAGTTCGTGGATCAGCGGCACGGCCACCATGCCGATGACGGCCTTGTCGAGGAAGTTGATCATCATGAGGATGACCAGCAGGACGACCACCAGCCAGGCTCGGGTCGATCGGTTCATGGATGTCTCCTGTCTATGGTTATTCGAAGCGCGGCCTGCAGCCGCGCGAAGCGCACCATGGCGAGCGTCTTGTGCGGCGCTTCATGCCAGTTCGAACAGTCCCGCGGCTCCCATGCCCCCGCCCACGCACATGGCGACGACCGCATAGCGCACGCCGCGCCTGCGCGCCTCGAGCAGGGCGTGGCCGACCAGGCGGGCGCCGGTCATGCCGTAGGGGTGGCCGACGGCAATGCTTCCGCCGTCGACGTTGCAGCGAGCCGGGTCGATGCCGAGCTGGTCCCTGCAGTACACGACCTGGCAGGCGAAGGCCTCGTTGAGCTCCCACAGCCCGATGTCGTCGACCCGCAGCCCATGCCGCGCCAGCAGCTTGGGGATGGCCAGCACGGGCCCGATTCCCATTTCCTCGGGCGCGTTGCCGGCGACGGCGACTCCGCGATACACCCCGAGCGCGCTCAGGCCCAGCCGCTGGGCCAGCCTGCCGTTGACCAGCACGCAGGCGCTGGCGCCGTCGGAAAGCTGGCTGGCATTGCCGGCGGTGATCGTGCCGCCCTCGACGACCGGTGCCAGCGAGCGCAGTCCGTCGAGTGTCGTGCCCGGGCGGTTGCCCTCGTCGCGACGCAGGGTCACGGTCCTGCGCGTGGCGGCCCCGCTCTGCGGGTCGCGAACGAGCATCTCGGTGGTGATGGGGGCGATCTCGGCGTCGAAGCGGCCTTCGGCCTGGGCGCGCGCGGTGCGCCGTTGCGACTCGAGGGCGTAGCCATCCTGCACGTCGCGCGAAACGCGGTACTTGCCGGCGACGAATTCGGCGGTGTGGAGCATCGGCATGTAGGCCCCCGGTTGCTGGCGCAGCACCGCGGGGTCGCGCGCTTCGTGCATCCAGGCGAACTGGCGCTCCTGCACGGCCGAGATGTTCTCCTGTCCGCCGGCCAGCACCACCTGCATGCCGTCGACCAGGATCTGCCGGGCGGCGATGGCCACGGCCATGAGGCCCGAGGCGCATTGCCGGTCGACGGTCTGCGCCGCGATCGAACTCGGCAGCCCGGCGGCGAACAGCCCTTGACGGGCGACGTTGCCGGCCGCGGTCCCGGCGTTGAGCACCGAGCCGACGACCGCGTCCTCGATGCGCCCGGCTTCGATGCCGGCGCGCTCCACCGCATGGCGCATCGCGTGGCCGAGCAGGGACGGCGAAGGCGTCGCGTTGAACGCTCCGCGATACGCCTTGCCGACCGGCGTGCGCGCCGTCGACACGATCACCGCGTCGATCATGGCGCTCCCCCGGTCACCGCACGCGCTTGCGCGAGGCCTGCGCCCGGCTCGGCGCCGCCCGCGACGAGCAGGACCAGCCACTGCGCGACCAGCGCCGGCCTGTCGCGCTGCTCGATGTGCACCACGACCGAGTGCTTCAGCTGGTACTGGCCCGGTGCGCGCGGCCGCAGCTGCTCGAGGGTGAAGCGGCCGCGCACCCGGTCACCGCATCGCACGGGGGCCGGGAAGCGCAGGTGGTCGAGTCCGTAATTGACCGAGCGCCGCAGCCCCTCGACCTGCGGGACGACTTCCTCGGCCATCGTCGACAGCAGCGAAAGGGTGAGGAAGCCGTGGGCGATGGTGCCGCCGAAGCCGCTGGCGCGTGCTGCCGCCGCATCGACATGGATGTCCTGCCAGTCGTGGGTGAGGTCGGCGAAGCCGCGGATCGCAGCCTGGTCGATGCGCAGCCAGCTCGAGCAGCCCAGCTCCTGCCCGACGCGTGCCTGCAACTCGTCCAGCGTGAGCCCCGGCCGGCCGCCCGGCCGCCGTGCGCCGGGGATGGCCAAGCCCGCCCGCGGCGTGCAGGGCTCACTCATGTCCGGCCTCGACTCGCTCCAGGCCCGCGTGCGCCAGTTCGACGCGGATCTGCGCCGCTCCCGCATCGGGCGCCGTCTCGCCGCGGCGGTCGGCGACTTCGTCGAGGCGGCGCGCCAGGATCTGCGCGACGTCGGCGCCGGTGCCGAGGTGGATTCCGCGGGTCAGCGTGACATGCGCGGCCTCGAAGCTGCCCGCGCCGGCGCACAGGATCATGCGCGTGGGCGCGCCCTCGCCGACGAGCGCGCCGACGGCCGGACTGACGGCTGCCGGCGACAGCGCCCGCAAGGCCTGCTGCGGCAGCAGGCCCTCGAGCATCCGCGTGGCCGCCGAGGGGGCCAGGCAGTTCACGCGGATGCCGTGCTTCTCCCCCTCGAGCGCCAGGGTCTGCATCAGGCCGACCAGGGCCATCTTGGCCGCGCCGTAGTTGGACTGGCCGAAATTGCCGTACAGGCCCGACGACGAAGTGGTCAGCACGATGCGCCCGTAGTGCTGTTCGCGCATCAGGTCCCATACCGCCTTGGTGCAGTGCACGGCCCCCATCAGATGGACGTCGAGGACGGCGCGGAAGTCTTCCAGGCTCATCTTGGCGAACGTCTTGTCGCGCAGGATCCCGGCGTTGTTGACCAGGATGTCGACTCGCCCCCACCTGGCCACGGCGTCGCCGACCATGGCCTGCACCTGTTCGTAGTCGGTCACCGAGGCGCCATGGGCCATCGCCTGGCCGCCCGCCGCCACGATCTCGTCGACCACGCGCTGCGCGGCGCCGGTGGCCGAGCCGCGGCCGTGCACGTCGCTGCCGAGGTCGTTGACCACCACCCTGGCCCCCAGGCGGGCCAGCAGCAGCGCGTGTTCGCGGCCCAACCCGGCGCCGGCGCCGGTGATGATGGCCACGCGATGGCTCAGATCCAAAGTCATGCCTTGCTCTCGTTGCGTTGAAGACCGCGCCGGATTGCGCCGACGCCGGGTTGCGTTGTCCGCGGGGCGGGCGCGGGCGCCCGCCGTGTCCATGGCCTGCGCTGGGCTGCGGCGCTCCTCAGGCGGCCACGCACTGTCGGAGCAGCGCGTCGATCTCCAGGCTGCTCAGCCCCGCCTCGCCCAGCCATCGCCGCGTGTGCTCGCCCAGTGCCGGAGCCTTCTGCGGGGCCGTCGAATCCCAGTGGCCGCTGCGGAATCCCAGCCCGGGGGTGCGCACCGTGGTGCCTGCCTGCTCGAACTGCACGTTCGGCGGCAGCCCCTGCTGCGGGTGTTCGTCGCGCAGGTACTCGCCGATGGTGCGCACCCTGGCCGCCGGCACGCCGGCTTCGTTCAGGGCCAGCTCCATGGCGGCTGCCTGCCTGCCGGCCAGCGCGCACGCCAGGATCTGTTGCGCGCGCTGCGGGTCCCTGGCGACGACGAAGGCGCCGTCGGAGGCCTCGAAGGCGTCGACGTCGAGGACCGCGTCGTCGCGGCACAGCTCCTCGAGCTGCAGCAGCCGCGCGAGCTTCCTGAACTGGCCCGCGGTGTTGGCGGCGACCGCCAGCCAGCCATCGCGGCAGCGGAAGGTGTCGGCTCCCGGGCTGCCCGAGAAGCCCTTGTTGCCGGCCCTGCCGGGAGCGATGCCGTGGCTCAGGAACTCGCAGGCGTGGGGGTACATCAGCATCAGCGAGGCATCGACCATCGAGCAGTCCAGGTACTGGGCGCGGCCGTCGGCATCGCGCCTGCGCAGCGCGGCGACCATGGCCAGCGCGGCGATGATTCCGGTCGTGATGTCGATCACCGGGAAGCCCACCTTGGTCGGCGGGGCCTGCTCGGAGCTGCCGGACATCATCATCATTCCGGTGAGAGCCTGGATCACATGGTCGTACGCGCCGCGCGTCGACCAGGTCCCGTGCTGGCCGAAACCCGAGATCGAGCAGTAGACGATGTCGGGCTTCACGCCGGCGATGTCGGCAAAGCCCAGGCCGCGCCTGTGCACGACCCCGGGGCGGAAGTTCTCGATGAAGATGTCGGCGCGCGCGGCGAGCCGGCGCACCACCTCGGCTCCCTCCGGCCGGCGGATGTCGATCGCCACCGATTGCTTGCCGACGTTGATCGCGGCGAAGGCCGAGGGGGTGTCGCCGTCCGTGGCGCCCTTCGAGCGCATGACGTCGCCGCCCGCCGGCACCTCGATCTTGATGACTTCGGCACCCAGCTGGGCCAGGTAATGCGAGGCCATGGGACCCGCGATGACATGCGACAGATCGACGATGCGTACCCCGTTCAATAGCCTGTTCATTCCCTGCTCGGTTGCCTTGCGTGGGGGGGGCCGCCGTGGCGCCTGGACGGTTGCCGAACGGCGCTGCCAGTGGCCCGTGGTGGAACTGCAACCGAGTGTAGGAGGGGGATGTGATAATGAATAATATTATTACGATATCAAGCGCAAACTTTTTGGAATCTATATGCCGCCAACCTCTGCCGCCCATGACGACGATCCGGCGCTGCTGCGCCTCGTGCGGCGTCTGCGGTTTCGCCATCTGCAGATGCTGCTGATGCTCAAGGAGTGCGGAAGCCTGCACGCCGCGGCCAGGCGCCTGAATGTGACCCAGCCGGCGCTGAGCAAGACCCTGGGCGAAGTCGAAGGCGCCTTCGGCGTGGCCCTGTTCGAGCGCGACGCCCGCGGCGTGGCGCCCACGCGCTTCGGCGTCACGGTGCTGCGCGGCGCGCGCCTGCTGCTCGACGAACTCGACCGGCTGCGGCGCGAGACCCTGAGCACCCGGCCGGTGCTCGAGTTGACGCTCGGGACGACCCCCTTCGTCGCGCAGGGCTATCTGCCGGACATCTTTCGGCGCCTGGTCGACGCGGACGCGACGCTGCGCCTGAGCCTGGTCGAGGCCGCGGTGCCGGAGCTCGTGGCCGGGCTGGAGGAGGGCGACCTCGACGCCGCGATCACCACGGTCGACCTGAGCGCCTCGCTGACCACCGGCTTCCTGATCACCAAGCTGTTCACCGTCGATCTGGAGGTCATCGCGGCGGCCGACGATGCGCTCACCCGGCGCCGCAGCGTGCCGTGGAGCGATCTGGTCGACCGGCGCTGGATCCTGCCGCCGGCGGAGTCGCTGGCCGCGCGCAGCGTGTGCGAGATGTTCCGCCTCGAGGGCTTGCCGCAACCCGAAACGGTGCTGGTGTCCAGGCAGCCCTCGACCAACCTGCAGATGGTGGGGCAGGCCGTGGGCCTGAGTGTGGTGCCTTCGCCGGTGCTGTCCAACCAGGGCGCGACGCCGCGCGTGGGCGTCGTACAGGTGGCTCCGCAGCTGCCGCGCAGACCCGTGGCCCTGCTGCACCGGCGCACCGAGCAGGCCCGCTGGCTGCCCCTGTTGCTGGAGGCCATCGCGGCCTCGAGCCGCGAGCGGGGCTGGAGCGACCCCGCGTCGACCGGCGCCTGAGTCGGTCGCGGGCGCCGCCGGCGGCGGACCCTCAGGCGCGCAGGTTCAGGCTCGCGCCCGCCGTGGCCGCGCCCGCCGGCGCCGTCGCCGGGGCGCCCATGGCCTGCACGCCGGCATAGGCGTTGAGCGCCAGCGCGACGAGCATGGCGCCCAAGGCGTCGGCCGAGTGCTTCGGGTGCCGGCCCGACAGCAGCGCCAGCAGCGCCAGCGCTTCCAGCTCGTCCAGGCCGGCGCCGGCCTGGCCGCCGAGCAGCAGGCCGCGGGGTGC
>JAKBBQ010000012.1 GCA_021808405.1 Pseudomonadota bacterium
CTCGTGGTCCTGGTCGGCCTGTGCTTCGCCATCCCCTTCGTCGGCATGCAACTGCGCGCGACGGGGTACCTGATCGCCTTCCTGTCGGACGGCGCGATCGACGGCACCCTGGCGATGTGGGTACTGAGCTTCGTGCTGTTCCTCTACGTCTGCATAGGCGGCATGCGGGGGGCCGCCTACGTCGGCACCTACCAGGGCCTGCTGCTGGCGACGGGGCTGGTGGCCATCGGCGTCGTGGCGCTGGAGCAGCTCGGCGGCCTGCAGCCGCTGATGGACGCGCTGGGTCGCCTGGGCGCCGGGCATGTCGGCCCCTGGGGCGTGTCGGCCAAGGGGTACAGCGCCTACCTGTCGATCCCCGGGGTCATCCAGTTCACCGATGGCCTGGGCCACGGGCAGGCCGTCGGCGGCGTGTGGACGACCTCGATGATCCTCAGCTACGTGCTCGCGCTGATGGGCCTGCAGGCTTCCCCGGCCTACACCATCTGGGGCATGGGCTGCAGCAGCGTGAAGGGTTTCGCGGCGCAGCAGGTGTGGGCGTCGGCCGCGGTGATGGGTCTGATCCTGGTCTTCTTCCCGGCAGTGGCCGGGCTGGGCGCGCATTTTCTCGGGGCGTCGCCGTCCGGGCTGACCCCCGGCGCCGGCTTGCCGCATTTCCTGCCCGCGCTGCGTTCGGGCAACGCCATGCACGTGGCGCTCCTGTACATGGCCGCGGTGGCCCGCGAGGAGCCGTGGTTCGCCGCGCTGCTGGCGGTGTGCGCGCTGGCTGCCATCCAGGTCGTGACCGCCGCTTTCGCCAGCGCCACCGGCACGCTGTTCGCCCGCGACATCTGCCAGCGCTATTTCGATCCGCATGCCGAAGATCGTCGCGTCACCTTGTACGGGAGGGTCGGAATCGGGCTGTCGATCCTCGGCGCGCTGCTGCTGGCGACCTACGCTCCCGGCGCGCAAAGCGCGATGGGCGTGCTTGCGCTGTCCTTCGGACTGCAGCTCGTACCGGCGCTGGCGGCGGTGTGCTGGCTGCCCTGGATCACCCGCCCCGGGGTGCTGCTGGGACTGTTCTTCGGCATGGCGGCCGTCATCCTGACCGAGCCGATCGGCACGGCGCTGACCCGCTTCGTCGGCTTTGCGCTGCCGTGGGGGCGCTGGCCCTGGACGATCCACTCGGCGGGCTGGGGCATCTTTGTCAACGTACTGGTCTGCCTCGTGGTGTCCTGGATCAGCCACCGCGAGGGCGAGCGTGCCCATCGCCAGCAGTTCCACGATTTCCTGCGCGAATTCGCCGCTCCGGGCAAGCGCCGCTTGCGCGCGCTCGCCTGGTCCATGACGCTGGCCTGGCTGTTCTTCGCGGTTGGGCCCGGCGCCTTGATCGGCAACAGTGCCTTCGGCGCTCCCGACGCCGGGGCCCGTGGCTGGAGCCTCGGCCTGCCCTCGCTGTGGATGTGGCAGTTGCTGTGGTGGGCGCTCGGCGTGCTGGTGGTCTGGTTCCTCGCCTACAAGATGGAACTCTCCACCATCAGCGGCAGGAGCGTCGAATTCGCCCCGCTGGGCGACGCCGACGCACAGCGAGCCGCTGGCCCGGCCGCGGGCGAATGGAAGCGATGGTTCTGGGGCGTGGCGATCGCGGTCGCCGTGGTCGTCGGCGCCCACTGGGTCTTTGGATGACGGCGTCGCCGGCGCGTGCACGCGCCGGCGGCCTGGTCAAAGGAGTTCGGAAATGGCGAGTTTTGCATTCAACACCGTCGGACAGGTCACTTTCGGCGAGGGAGCGTCATCGCGTATCGGCGAGATCGCGAAGGCGCGGCTTGGGCGCCGGATCTTTCTGGTGACCGACCCCGGGCTGCTGCAGTCGGGGATCCTGGAGCCGGCGCTGCAGTCCTTGCGCGGCACAGGTGCCGAGGTCCACGTGTACTCGCAGGTGGTTGCCGATCCGCCGGAGGCGGTGATCGAGGCCGCGGTCGCGCTGGCCGTCGAATTCGGAGGCGACTCGGTCATCGGCTTTGGCGGCGGTTCCTCGATGGACGTGGCCAAACTGGTCGCGCTGCTGGCGCGCGGCCAGGAGCGCCTGGCCGATGTCTATGGCGTGGGCAACGCCAAGGGGCCGCGCCTTCCGCTGATGCTCGTGCCGACCACCGCGGGAACCGGCTCGGAGGTCACGCCGATTTCCATCGTGACCACGGGGGCGAGCGAGAAGAAGGGGGTGGTCACCCCGGTGATCCTGCCCGACATCGCGCTACTCGATCCGGAGCTGACCTATGGCTTGCCGCCGGCCACGACGGCGATGACCGGCATCGACGCCATGGTGCATGCGATCGAAGCCCACGCGTCGGCAAGTGCCAACAACAACCCGCTTTCGCGATCCATCGCGCGCGAGGCGCTGCGCCTGCTGGGGGCCTCGCTGGAGAGGGCGGTGCGCGATGGCCAGGACCGCGCGGCGCGGGCCGACAACCTGCTGGGCGCGATGCTCGCCGGGCAGGCCTTCGCCAACTCCCCGGTCGCCGCGGTGCATGCCTTGGCCTACCCGATCGGGGGGCACTACCACGTGCCGCATGGCCTGTCCAATTCCCTGGTGCTGCCGCAAGTGCTGCGATTCAACGCGGTGACCGCGGCCGAGGCCTACGCCGAAACCTCGGTATGCGCGTTCCCGCGGCTGGCCGCGCTGCCCGCGGCCGAACGCGCCGCTGCGTTTGCCGACGAGCTCGACCAGCTTGCGCGGCGTTGCGGCCTGCCCACCCGCCTGCGCGACGTCGGCATCCCACGCGAAGCGATCGACTCACTGGCGTCGGATGCGATGCTGCAGACGCGCCTGCTGGTCAACAACCCTCGCGCGCTGAGCGAGACCGACGCGCGGGACATCTATGCAGCAGCCTGGTGACGGGCGCTGAGCAACGCGCGCGCACTACCGACCCGAAACCGACGAGGTTGAATATGGCAATCGACATCAAGAGTTGGGCCAGCCGGTTCAAGAGCCTGAGCGACAGCGACCCCACGATCGCCGCGATGGCGAGGTACTACACCTGCACCTTCATGTTCGACATGACCGAGTGCAAGGTGATCATCGAGATGCACGACGGCAAGGTCAAGCGCATCAACACCGACCCGCAGCCACTCGATGCCTACGACTTCGCGCTGCGCGCCAGCGCCCAGACCTGGCGCGAATTCGGGCAGCCGCTGCCGCGGCCGATGTTCCATGGCATCTGGGCGGCCAGCTTCCGCGAGGATCTCAAGCTCGAGGGCAACCTGCTCGTACTGATGCAGAACCTGCGCAACTTCACGGCGCAATTCGAGGTGCTGCGCAAGAGCGGCGTCCCGGTCTGAGCCCGCCGCACCAGTACCCCACACCAAACCAGGAGGCGCAAGCATGGTCCGTCATTCCCCGGTCACAGGCCGCTACGTCACGATCGACGTCGACGGCTTCGAATACAAGGTCTTCTATCTCCACAACGGGCAGGGCCAACCGTTGGTCTGCCAGCACACCGCGGGTTGCCACAATCACCAATGGCGCGGGTTGCTGGAGGACGAGGAGATCACGAAGGACTACAACGTGATCGCCTATGACCTGGCGCGACACGGCAAGACCGACCCGCCGCTGAACTCCGAGTGGTGGAAATCCGAGTACAAGCTGACGGCCGAACATTACGTCAACTTCATCGTCAAGTTCTGCGACGCCCTCGAACTGAAGAGTCCGATCTTCATGGGTTCGTCCTTCGGCGGCAATGTCGCGCTGCAGCTGGCGTTGCGCCGTCCCGATCGCTTCAAGGCGGTGATTCCCGTCGAGGCCGCAGACTATGCGCCGGGCTTCTTCCTCGACTGGTGGCGCCACCCGCACGCCAACGCGGCGCAGGTATGCGCCAGCGGCGTCTGGGACCTGATGTCCCCGCACTCGCCCGACATGGATCGCTGGCTGACCTGGCACTACTACACACAGGGTTCGGAGGCCTTCAAGGGCGATCTGTATTTTTATTCGGTGGACCACGACCTGCGCAAGGAACTGGAGGACATCGATGGTCGGCGTTGCCCCGTGGTCATGATGACCGGCACCTACGACTACCTGACACCGCCGGAGGCGACGGAGAACACGGCCCGCCGCATCCGCGGAGGGGTGTACATCGAAATGACCGACATCGGTCACTTTCCGATGAGCGAGAACTATCCGCGGTTCAGGATGTACCTGAAGGAAGCGCTGCGCATCATCCGTGAGCGCACGGGCGGTTGAGGGCACGCAGTGGCGTTTCGTCGCAGCGATCGCGCACATCCGAGGCACGCACAGGAACGACGATGAAGATCATCGAATTTGACAAGGAAGAGGTCACCGGTCGATCCGACGGAATCAAGATCCGGGAGAGCGTGGTGCCCGCGGTGGGTTGGCGCGAGTCGTCGCAGTGGACTGCGCCGGCGGCCCCGGCGACGCTGGCCGAACGGCGGACGTCGACACCGAACTGGCGCGCCGGGCGCGTCGCACGTGCGAGCGACTCGCTGCGCATGCACGTGCTCGATCTGGGCAAGTTGCGCCTGGACAAGAACTTCATGGTCGCCAATTCGACGGTGGCCACGGCGCGAAACCCCAACCCCCCGGGGCAGGTCATCGACATCCCGGTCTCGGCCTATTTCATCGAGCACCCCGACGGCAACGTGCTGTACGACACCGGCTGCCATCCCGACTGGGGCGGCCCGAATGGCCGCTGGCCCCAGCAGACGCAGGAAATCTTTCCGGTGATCGGCGGTGACGAATGCATGCTTCCGGCGCGCCTGGAAGCCCTGGGGGTGGGACCGGACCAGATCCGCCACGTCGTTCTGTCGCACCTGCATTGCGATCACGCGGGTTGCGTCGAGTACTTCCGCAAGTCGCAGCTGATCGTCCACGAGGACGAGTTCCTCGGCGCGTACCGGCACTTTGCGCTGCGCGACCACAACACGCCCTACGTCGTCGGCGATCTCGAGCGTTGGTCGCGGCTGAACCTGAACTGGCGGCTCGTTTCGCGCGACGCGCCCGACCACGACCTGGTGCCCGGGGTGCGCCTGCTCAATTTCGGCAGCGGCCATGCCTACGGCATGCTCGGACTCGATGTCGATCTGCGCAGCCGCAACGGGGTCCTGCTGGTGGCCGACGCCTGCTACACGGCGGAGAACTATGGTCCGCCGATGAAGCCGCCCGGCATCAGCTTCGATTCCGTGGGCTTCGCCCGCACCATCGAGCGGATCCGGGCCCTCGCTGCCAACAAGGGTGCGGACGTCTGGTTCGGGCACGACGTCGAGCAATTCGCATCCATCCGCAAATCCACCGACGGCTACTACGAATAGCTTGGAGCCGTCGTACGGGCCGATCGAATCCTCGGAGGAAGGCATGAGTCTGAAAGATCCCACCCTGCTGCGCCAGTTGTGCTATCTCGATGGAGCCTGGGTCGCTGCCGACAGCGGCAGGACCGTCGCGGTGCGCAATCCCGCCACCGGAGCCGACCTTGCGCACGTCCCCGTGATGGGCACGGCCGAGACCCGGCGCGCCATCGCCGCCGCGCATGCGGCTCAGGTGCCCTGGCGCGAGCGTACCGGCAAGCAGCGCGCGGCCATTTTGCGCAACTGGGCGGATCTGATGCTCGCCAACGCCGATGACCTGGCCTGGATCATGACCAGCGAGCAGGGAAAGCCCCTGGCCGAGTCGAAGGGCGAGATCGTCTATGCGGCGTCCTTCCTCGAGTGGTTCGGCGAGGAGGCCAAGCGGGTGTATGGCGACACCATCCCCGGTTTCGCCGCCGACCGCAGGATCGTCGTGATCAAGCAGCCGGTGGGCGTCACCGCGGCGATCACGCCGTGGAATTTCCCGTCGGCGATGATCACCCGCAAGGCCGGGCCTGCGCTGGCGGTCGGATGCACCATGGTCGTCAAGCCCGCGCTGCAGACGCCTCTGTCGGCCTTCGCGCTGGCGGAACTCGCCGAGCGCGCGGGGGTGCCGCGCGGGGTATTCAGCGTGCTCACCGGCGACGAGGTGGAGATCGGGGGCGAGATCACCTCGAACCCCCTGGTGCGCAAGCTGTCGTTCACGGGGTCGACCGCGGTCGGGCGCAAGCTCATCGCGCAGTGCGCGGGCACGGTGAAGAAGGTGTCCATGGAACTTGGCGGCAATGCGCCCTTCCTGGTGTTCGACGATGCCGACCTCGACGCGGCCGTGGAAGGGGCGATGGCTTCCAAGTATCGCAACACCGGGCAGACCTGCGTCTGCGCGAACCGCATCCTGGTCCAGGACGGGGTGTACGAGGCCTTTGCCCAGAAGCTCGCCGCTGCCGTTGGCAAGCTCAAGGTGGGTAACGGCCTGGACGATCAGGTCACCCAGGGTCCGCTGATCGACTCCAGCGCGCTCGACAAGGTCGAGGAGCATATCCGCGATGCGCTCGCCAAGGGAGCCCGCGTGGTCAGCGGGGGCCGGCGACACGCCCTGGGCGGTTCCTACTACGAGCCCACCATCCTGGCCGACGTGAGCCCCGACATGCTGGTGGCACGCGAGGAGACCTTCGGGCCCGTCGCGCCCTTGTTCCGCTTCCATACCGACGCCGAGGCGATCGCGCTGGCCAACGACACCGAATTCGGCCTGGCCGGGTACTTCTATTCGCGTGATGTGAACCGGATCTGGCGCGTGGCCGAGGCCATGGAGTGTGGTATGGTCGGAATCAACACGGGGCTGATCTCCAGCGAGGTCGCTCCATTCGGCGGAGTGAAGGAATCGGGCATCGGGCGTGAGGGATCCAAGTACGGTATCGACGAGTACGTCGAGATCAAGTACCTCTGCTTTGGCGGGGTGACGCCATAAGCGGGACTCATCCCAGCCAGCGCCAGGTTCCCGCGCGCAGATTGGGCCGCAGGCTGCAAGGCTCGCGCAGCCCCGGCGGCATGCAAGCGGACGATAACGGCGCCGGCGCGCAGCACAAGGTGCCCGCGCTCGCGCGCGCAGGCGCCTTGCTCGACGCCGTGGCCCTGGCCGAGGAGCCGCAGACGGTCTCCACACTGGCGCGCGGTCTCGAACTGCCCAAGAGCACGGTGCATGGGCTGTGCGTGACCCTGGTCGACATGGGCTTGCTGGTGCGTCGGAGTGACGGGTCGTTTCGCGTGGGCCCGCACGTGATGCGCTGGGCCAATGCCTTCCTCGCCGGTACCGATCTCACGGCCGAGTTCGCCGCGCTCTGGGATGACCTGAAGGTGCTGCCCCACGGCACGATCACCCTGTCCGTGCTCGATGGCGCCGACGTGGTCTACATCGGCTGTCGCAATAGCGGCCAGCCGTTGGGAATCACTTTTCGCATCGGCATGCGCCTGCCGGCGATCTACACGGCCACCGGCAAGGCCTTTCTCAGCACCATGAGCGAAGCGCGGGTGCGTGAAATCACCAACCGCGCTTGGCCCGAGGCCTTGACTCCCCGCAGCGTGCGCAGCGTGACCGCGCTGCTGCGCGAACTCAAGGCGTGTCGCGAGCGCGGCTATTCCGTTGACGACGGCCAGACCCGCGAAGGCATGTACTGCTTCGGTACGGTGGTGCGGGACTCCTCGGGCCAACCGGTGGCCGGCGTCGCGGTCAGCCTGCTGGCCGAGGAAGTGGATGCGCAGAACCGGCAACTGGCTGCCGACTCGATCCAGAAGATCGCCCGCAAGCTGTCGATCCGCATGGGCGCCGACCCCGGGCTGGATTCCTGAGCAGTCCTGCGAGCCGCTCCCCGGGCTTGCGGGCTTGCGGGCCGCCCGTGCCGGCGCCGCGACCCGGCTGGCGCAGGCCGGGGTGCATCCCGGGGTGCATCCTTTTGGTGGTTCATTCGTCTTCCAGGACAGAGAGTTCCTGTCCCGAGGCCACGATGAACCACCCCGTATCCACCGCTTCCCTCGCTTCTCCCGCTTCTCCCGCTTCTCCCGCTTCCCCCGCCTCGCCCGCCTCCGCCTCGGCGCCGGCCTGGCGCGCCTGGCTGCCCGCGCTGCTGTACGTCGGCGCCTGGTTCCCGCTGTACTGGATGCTCGAGCCGGCCACCGCAGCCTTCACCCGCTGGGTCGCCGGCGTCGCGCACATCGCGCCGGGCAGCCACCTGGACTCGGCGCTGGCCTTCCTGGTGTTCGAGGTGCCCAAGGTGCTGATGCTGCTGGCGCTGATCGTGTTCGCGGTCGGCGTGCTGCAGAGCTTCTTCACCCCGGAGAAGACCCGCGCGCTGCTGGCCGGCAGGCGCCAGGGGGCCGGCAACGTGCTGGCCGCGGCGCTGGGCATCGTCACGCCCTTCTGCTCCTGCTCGGCGGTGCCGCTGTTCATCGGCTTTCTCACCGCGGGGGTTCCGCTGGGGGTGACCTTCTCCTTCCTGGTGTCGGCGCCGATGGTCAACGAGGTCGCGCTGGCGCTGCTGTACGGCATGTTCGGCTGGCGCATCGCGCTGCTGTACCTGGTCATGGGCCTGCTGGTGGCCATCGCCGCCGGGCTGGTGATCGGTCGCATGAACCCGGTGCGGCTGGTCGAGCCCTGGGTGTTCGACATCCCGGCCACCGAGGGCGTCGAGCAGCGCATGGACTGGCAGGCGCGCTTCGCGCAAGGCTTCCGGCACGTGCGCGACATCGTGCTCAAGGTGGCGCCGTACATCGTCGCCGGCGTGGGAGTGGGCGCGTGGATCCACGGCTACGTGCCGCAGGACTTCATGGCTCACCTGATGGGCAAGGGGGCCTGGTGGTCGGTGCCGCTGGCGGTGCTGATCGGGGTGCCGATGTACTCCAACGCCGCGGGGATCATCCCGGTGGTGCAGGCGCTGCTGGGCAAGGGCGCCGCGCTGGGAACCACGCTGGCTTTCATGATGTCGGTGACCGCGTTGTCGGCGCCCGAGTTCCTGATCCTGAAGAAGGTCATGAGGCCCAAGCTGATCGCGCTGTTCGCCGCGGTGGTGGCGGTCGGGATCGCTCTCGTCGGCTATGTGTTCAACGCGGTGATGTGAGGCCGCATTCCTTCCAGGCTTTGTTCCACGAGGAGTCGCATGATGATCGAAGTCAAGATCCTGGGTACCGGCTGCGCCAACTGCAAGGCCACGCAACGCCTGGTCGAGCAGGTGCTGGCCGCCAAGGGCGTGCCGGCGCGCATCGAGAAGGTCGAGGACATCGCCTCGATCCTGCGCTACGGCGTCATGAGCACGCCGGGGGTGGTGATCGACGGCAAGGTCGTGCACGCCGGAGGCGTGCCCGCCCGCGCGCAGATCGAGCAATGGATCGGAGCCTGACATGCGCAAAGCCACTTTGAACCTGAGCCTGGTTATCGCGGGGATCGTCGTGACGGGCGGGCTGGCATGGGCCGATGGCCCCGCGGCGACCTGGACACAGAAGCTCATCACCCCGCAGACCGCCCTGAAGGCCGCGCAGGCGGCCCAGGCGGAGTGCGTCCAACGAGGCTGGCAGGTGGCCGTGGCGGTCACGGATCCCTCGGGGCTGCCGCTGGTCGTGTTGCGCGACCGCTACGCCGGGTGGCATACCTTGGCTGCGGCCGAAGGCAAGGCGCGCACCGCGGCGAGTTGGCGCCCGGCCACCGGCACCGTGGGCTCCCGCGTGAATGCGCCCGGATCGGCCGAACAGGCGATCAGGAATCTGCCCGGGGTCGTGATGATCGGCGGCGGCATGCCGATCGAAGCGCAAGGGCAACTGGTGGGGGCCATCGGGGTATCGGGCACTCCAGGCGGCGACAACGACGAAGCCTGCGTGAAAGCGGGCCTGGCCGCGGTGGAGCCGGACCTGGCTTTCTGAGGGCCCGAGGGACGGGCTGGAGGAGTCCTACGGCGCCACGCTGGCCTGCACGCGCTTCCATGACGTGGTCGCCGAACAGGGCGAGGCGATGCTGGGCATCGTCGACCTGTTCGATGCCGTCAGGGATCGACCGGGCATGGTCAGCTTCGCCCTCACCACCAGCTACCAACGGCGAACGACGGCCCTGCAGTTCGGGCTCACCGTGGTGTTCGGAGCCACGGAGATCGGGTTCATCGCCGCGAGCATCGCCACCTGGCATTACTCCAGCGGCCTGGGCGTGGTACTGGGCTGGACCTTGGGAGCCAGCCTGGCTTCCGGTGGGGTGCTCGCGGCCCTCCTGCGCGACAAGCTCCGATGAGGTCGGTGCCCAGCGCCGATGCGCTCGACCCGCGGGCACTCCATCCGGTTTCCTGATCTGCGTCATCGGCGTCTCGCGGTATCGGAGCTACAAGCTTCGAGCGTTGCAAGGCGAGGCGTGTCGGCTGCGGCCGTGGACGCAGGAGAACCAGGATGTCCGATGGTACCGTCAAGACCGGGCCTGCCGAGCGCTCGTCTGCGCCGGAGGGCCTGAGTGCCGAAGAGGCGGCCGAGCGTTTGCACCGCCTGGGCGCGAACGTGGCGGCGGAGATGCGTCCGAACCGGCTAAGGAGGTTCCTGGGCAAGTTCTGGGGAATCGTCCCCTGGATGCTCGAGGCCGTGGTCGCCGTCGATCTGATTCTGGGACGATGGATCGAGGCGGCCGTGGTCGTGGCGCTGATCCTGTTCAATGCGAGCATCGGCTACATGCAGGAAAGCCGGGCCCAGCGTGCGATCGCGCTGCTGCGCCAGCGTCTGTCGATCGAGGCGCGAGTGCGTCGGGACGGTCACTGGCAAAGGCTTCCGGCAGCCGATCTGGTGCCGGGTGACCTGATTCACTTGCGAGCCGGTGACGTCGTTCCCGCCGATGTCCGTCTGACCGAGGGCGACATCGACGTGGATCAGTCCCAATTGAGCGGCGAATCGCTCGCGGTGAACCTGCGTAGCGGAAGCATGGCATACGCTGCGACGCTGGTGAGGCGTGGCGAGGCGACCGGCGTGGTCGACGCCACCGGCGGGCGAACCTACCACGGGCGAACGCTCGAACTCGTCCGGATCGCCGAGGCGCCGCGACGCCTAGAGTCGCTGGTCGTGAAAATCGCGGGATCTCTGGGCGCCGCTGTCTTCGCGCTCGCCATCGTCGCGTTCATCACGATGGCCGCTCGTGGCATGGGCCTGGCCGAGATGCTCCCGTTCGGCATGATCCTGCTGGCCACATCCGTCCCGGTGGCGCTGCCCATGATGTTCACGATGACGGCCGCGCTCGGCGCACGCGGGCTGGCCGATCGGGGCGTGCTGGTCACTCGTCTCGCAGCCATCGAGGATGCGGCCTCCATGGATGTACTCTGCCTCGACAAGACCGGCACGCTGACCGCGAACCACCTGACGGTCCGGGAGATTGTCCCGCTGGAGCCCAACACGTCCGACGACGTGCTTCGCTTGGCGGCGCTGGCCTCCGACGAAGCCACGCAGGATCCGATCGACCTGGCCATCCTCACGGCGGCGCGAGCGACGAGCGTTTCCGACCAGCAAGCACAACGGGTGAACTTCGTGCCCTTCGATCCCGCCAGCAGGCGCTCGGAGGCGACGGTCCGGCGCGACGAGCAGGAGCTGCGCATTGTCAAGGGTGCCGTCGAGACCATCGCTGGGCTTGCTCACGTGCCCGAATCGAAGACCGCCCAGGACATCGATCACCTTGCAGCCGGCGGTGCCCGGGTGATCGCGGTGGGGGCGGGCGTAGGGGCGGATCTTGCCCTGGCGGGCTTCATCGCGCTCGAAGATCCGCCGCGCGAAGATGCCGCTGCGCTCGTTTCCGAGTTGCGTAGGCGCGGAATACGCGTTGTCCTGGTCACCGGGGACGGCGAAGCCACGGCTCGACATGTGGCCGGCAAGGCTGGAATCCCTGGCGACGTGGCCCCTGCAGGGGTTCTTCATCAAGGCTTCAGCGCCGCGAGCGCCGATCGTTACGGGGTCTTTGCCGGCGTGTTCCCCGAACAGAAATTCCTGCTTGTGCAGGCCCTCCAGCATGCCGGGCACACGGTCGGCATGACGGGCGATGGGACCAACGACGCACCCGCGTTGCGGCAGGCCGACGTGGGTATCGCCGTGGCGGGGGCCACCGATGTCGCGAAGGCCGCGGCAAGCCTGGTCCTCACAAGGCCCGGGCTTGGTGAAATCGCCATGGCAGTCGACGCCAGCCGTCGCATCTTTCAGCGTACGCGAAGTTTCGTGCTGACCATGATTTCCATGAAACTCAGTACTCCGGTCTTTCTGGCGCTGGGAGTCATCGTTCTGGGCGCCTTCGTCCTTGCGCCCCTGCAGATCGTGCTGCTCATGCTTCTGGGCAATTTCGTGACCATGTCGGTCTCGATGGACCAGGTGGACGCGTCGCCGCTGCCCGATCGCTGGGCCATCGCCCCCCTGATGACGGCAGGTGCAGGGCTTGCAGCGCTTTCCCTGCTGTTCAATCTCACTCTGTTCTGGCTGGCCACGACGGCCCTCCGCCTGGACGCGGGCGCAAGGCAGACCTACCTCTTCTTCTGGCTGGTCATCGGTGCCGGGCAAGCGCTGCTCTATGTCACGCGGAATCGGGGCTTTTTCTGGGAACGGCCTTTCCCGGGACGTCTGCATCTTGCGATCACGCTGGCGGAAGTCGGTGCCATCGCGCTGCTCGCCACACAAGGCTGGCTCATGGCGCCTATTCCCGTATCGCTGCTTGGGGGCCTGCTGGTCCTGGTCCTGATCTTTCTCGTGCTTGCCGATCTGCTGAAAATCGGCTTGATGCGAGGGGCGCGGTCGCCCGTCCAGCAGCCTGCCTCGTTCACTGCGTCATGATTGTCCATGACCCGTCCGGAGCGGCCGACACGCAGCGCCGGCCGCGTTCCTGACATGCGTCAGTCCCTGGTTCCGGTACCGCGCGTAGATTTTCCGGTGGGCGAATTTGCCTGGACATGTTGGAGAAGCCCATGAAATTCACGCTTCGCAACGGCATGCTGGTCGCATGCCTTCTAGCGCCTGCTCTGCCCATGACCGCGCAGGCGCAGCAATGGCCCGGCGGCGGCCCCGGCCCCTACGGCCCCTACGCGGCCCCGATGTATCGCTCGGGCAACCCCTACGCGGCAGAACTCAACGCGCTGGCGGTCCAGGATCCGACTCGACACGATGCTTGCTTCAACGAGGCCAATGCCAAGAACCTGCGTCGCGATGCACGCTGGCGGTTCATGGTCGAGTGCATGAAGAAATAGAGGCTTCGCAGCTGCTCGTGCTCATCGGCGGCGCGGCGTGCCCGACGTGGCCTGGTCGAGCCGTGCCGCGCGTCCCGCGCGCGACAGACCTGCCATAGGGCGCAGGGTTTCGCAAGGGGCCTTCGCGATGCGCCGCCGGCACCTCGAACCGACCCCATGGGAGTCGCCGATGTATACGTACCAGGTGAGGCTCGACCACTTGCATGCGCATGAAAGCGTGGCCTCATGCAAGCATGCGCGGATCGCGGTGGATGCGGATCCCCAGGGGCGAGACGACGCGTTCAATCCCGCCGAACTCCTGCTCGCTGCGCTCGGCACCTGCATGCTGAAGAACATCGAGCGCGTCGCGCCGATGCTCAAGTTCGCCTTGCGCGGCGTGCATATCGCGCTGCATGGCGAGCGTCAGGATGTTCCGCCCAGGATGCAGCGAATCACCTACCTCGTCGTGGTCGATACCGACGAGAGCGGCCAGCGGCTGGATTTGTTGCATCGCAATCTGCAGCAGTTCGGAACCGTTTACAACACCCTTGCCGCCGCGACCACGATCGAAGGTCGGATCGAGCGCGGCCCATTGCCCAAGCGCGCCGAACTGGATCGCTGACCCCGTCGGAATACGTGCGACAACAAGAGAGCGCCCATCATGAACCTGCCCGAAGAAGTGGATGTGCTGGTGATTGGCGGAGGCCCCGGCGGCACACCCGCTGCCTTGGCGCTGGCCCAGGCCGGCACCCGGGTGCTGCTGGTCGAATCCGGCCGGGGACTCGGGGGAACCTGCCTGTTCGAGGGCTGCATTCCGTCGAAGATCTATCGGGAGGTCGCCGCAAGACGCATGGCGATCTCCGATGCGGCGCAATTCGGCCTGCGCGTGGCGGCGTCGGAGCCGACCGCCGCCGTCGACTGGAACGCCGTGCAGACCCGGCGCCACCGCATCCTCGCGCAGCGCGCGCAGGGCGCGCTGGCCAAGGCGCAGGCGCTGCCGGGCTTGCAGGTCGCATTCGGGCGCGCCAGCCTGACGGGCCCGCGCAGTGCGACCGTCGACGCCGGCGGGCAGTCCCATGCCCTGCGCTTCGGCCGCGCGATCCTGGCCACGGGATCGGTGCCGGTACGCCCGCCGATCCCCGGCGTCGATCTTCCCGGTGTGCTGGATTCCCAGGGGCTGATCGAGATCCCCGCGATACCCGGGTCGCTGACCCTCATCGGCGCCGGGCCGGTCGGCGTGGAAATGGCCCAGATCTTCGCGCGGCTGGGAAGCCGGGTCACGCTGCTGCAGGGTGCGGCGCGCATTCTCGAGCCCGTCGATCCGGTGCTGGCCGGCCTGCTGGCGGGGCGCATCGAAAGCGACGGCATCACCCTGCGCACGGGCGTACGCGTGGAGTCGATCGAGGCGCAGGCACAAGGCGGCGGGCTTCGGGTGCGCTACACCCGGGACGGGCGCGCCGAGCAGGCGCAGTCCGAGATCGTGGCCGTGGTCGCCGGCCGCCAACCCAAGGTGGAAGGGCTGGGACTGGAAAGCACCTCCGTGCGCGTCGGCCGCCACGGCGTGCAGGTCGACCCCACACTGCAGACCGGCGAGCCGGGCATCTACGCCACCGGAGACCTCGTCGGACAGCCGATGTTCGCGCACTGGGCCACGGCCCAGGCCTTGGCGGTGGCGCGGCACCTGCTCGGCCACGATGCGCCGTATCCGCGGCCGGAGCACAACTCGGCCGTGATCTTCTCGTTTCCCGAAGTCGGCATGGCCGGCCTCACCGAAGAGGCCGCGCGTGGCGCAGGGCTGGATGTGGCGGTGGCCGAATACGATTACCAGGTCGACGCCCGCGCGCAGATCGGAGCGGACGCGTTCGGGCGATTGCGGGTGGTCTACGAGCGGACGAACCGGCGCATCGTCGGAATTCACGCGCTGGTCGACGGTGCGGCCGATCTGATGGGCGAAGCGGCGCTGGCCGTGCGCCAGGGGCTTCGCGTCGACGATCTGGCCTCGGCCATCCATCCCCACCCGACGCTGACCGAAGCCTTCGGGCTGGCTGCGCTGGCGGCTCGGTGACGGACCCGGGACTCGGCCCGTCGCATGCGACGGGCGGCTTCTTGATCTGAGCCAATGACTCCGTGTGGCCTTCGGCCTAAGGTGCTGCTGGTTCAGGGAGGATGTCATGGCCCAGCTTGAAGTCGTCCTTTGCTCCGCGGTGCGGACCGCGATCGGGACCTACAACGGCAGCTTGCGCAACACGCCCGCGACCGAACTCGGCGCGACGGCCGCTCGCGAATCCCTGCGCCGCTCCGGACTCGACGCGGACAAGGTGCAGACCGTCGTATTCGGGCATGTCGTGCAGGCCGGAGCGAAGATGAATCCCGCCCGCCAGGCCGCGATCGGCGGCGGGCTCCCGGTGCAGGTGCCGGCGATGACGGTCAACCGGGTCTGCGGCTCGGGGGCTCAGGCCATCGTCTCGGCCGCGCTGGAGATCCAGGCGCAGGGCCTGCAGTGCGCGCTCGCCGGGGGCATGGAGAACATGGACATGGCGCCCTACCTGCTTCCGCAGGGGCGCTGGGGCATGCGAATGGGCGACGGGGTGGTGCTCGACAGCATGTTGCTCGACGGGCTCAACGATGCCTTCAGCGGCCGGCATTCGGGCTGGCACACCGAGGATCTGGCGAGCCGCTACCACATCACCCGTGAACAGCAGGACGCATGGGCGCTGCGCTCGCAGCAGCGCTTCGCGAAGGCGCAGGCCGCGGGGCACTTCGACGAGGAGATCGTGCCGGTGCAACTGCAGGGCCGCAAGGGCGTCGAGGACTTCGCCCGCGATGAGCACAATCGGCCCGACACGACCCTGGAGACCCTCTCCAGGCTCAAGCCCGCGTTCCGCAAGGACGGCACGATCACCGCCGGCAACGCCCCCGGACTCAATTCCGCGGCCTCCTCGATGATCGTCGCGCAGCGCCAATGGGCCGAGGCCAACGGCCTGCAACCGATGGGGCGCCTGGTGGCCTACGGCGTGGCCGCCGTGGAGCCCGGGTGGTTCGGGCTCGGGCCGGTGCCCGCGGTGCGCATGGCCCTGGAGCGTGCCGGATGGTCCACGGGCGATATCGGCCGGATCGAGATCAACGAGGCCTTCGCAGCCATTGCCATCGCCTGCACGCGCGAACTCGGTCTGGCGGAGGACATCGTCAACGTCGAGGGCGGATCCATCGCACACGGCCATCCCATCGGGGCAACGGGCGCCATCCTCACGACACGCCTGCTGCATTCGATGCGCCGCGATGGCGTGCGCCGAGGTGTGGTGACGCTGTGCATAGGGGGCGGCCAGGGCATCGCGCTGGCCCTGGAGACCCTTTGACGCCTCAGCGCCGCTGCGGCTCGCCGCGGTAGCGGCGCAGCTTCTCCCACAGGGTCTTGCGGCTGATTCCCAGCGCGGTGGCCGTCTTCGTGATCCCGCCGTCGTTGTCCGAGATGCACTTCTCGAGATAGTCGTGTTCGACTCGTGCCAGGTAGCGGTCGAGGGGTTCCGGACCCGTGGCAACGGGCTCGGCGCCGCGACGTGAAGAATCCGTGCCCGGCAGGCTCGAGCGCTCCCGGCGCACCCAGCAGTCGGCGGAAAGGTGGTAGGCCCGGTCGACCGTGGCGAACAGTTCCCGTACGTTGCCGTTCCACGGCTGAAGCCTGGCCCATGCGGCGAACCGCGGATCCAGGCGCCGGCACGAGCCGGTGCGCGCGTTGAGTTCGTCGACGCGGCGATGAGCCAGCCAGACCGTGTCGTCCGGGCGATCGCGCAACGGGGGAAGATGGATCGGCAGCCCGCTGATGCGGTAGTACAGATCCTCCCGAAACGCCCCCGATTCCACCAGTCGGTCCAGAGGCTTGTGGGTGGCGCAGATCAACCGCACCTGCACCTGCAGCGCCTTCTCGCCGCCGACCCGCCGCACCTGGCCATCCTGCAGAACCCGCAGCAACTTGGCCTGCGCGCCCAACGGCATGTCGCCGATCTCGTCGAGCAGCAGCACGCCCCCATGCGCCTGTTCGAAGACTCCGGCGTGCCGCCGGCTGGCGCCGGTGAAGGCACCGGCTTCGTGACCGAACAATTCGGATTCCAGCAAGGTCTCGCTGAGTGCGGCGCAATTGATGCCCACGTAGGCCATCGGCTCGCGCGTCCTGCGCATGTCGGCATGGATGCGCCGGGCCACCATCTCTTTTCCGGTTCCCGATTCGCCCTGGATCAGGACGGGAAGCTCGAGCTGCGCCACGCGCCCGATGAGTTGTTCCAGAGCCTGCGCGGCTTCCGAGATCCCGAACCAGGCATCGCGACGCTGCGTACCCGGCGCAATCCACTCGCGGATGCGCTGCATCAAGGTATCCAGGTCGAAGGGCTTCTGGATGTAGTCCCACGCTCCTGCGCGCACCAGCCTCACGGCCTGGTCGACCGAGCCGAAGCCTGTCATGAACACCACCGGCGGACAACAGCCGCCGTAGCGCTCGGTCATCGTCGTGAGCAGTTGCTCGCCATCGCCGTCGGGAAGCCGGATGTCGCTGAGCACCAGCGGATACAGCCGCTGGTGCAGCGAAGTGCGGGCAGCGCCGAGGTTGCGCACCCATTCGACACCATATTGTTCAAGTTGCAGTCGATGGCTCATGGACTCGCCCATGATGGGGTCATCCTCGACCAGCAGGATCGGCAGCTCGTTCAAGGCATGTCTCCTCGGGGATCTCCGGGCGTCTGCTCTGGTGGCCGACTGTCTTCAACGTATCACGATTTCTGCAGGGAGCGCAGGGGAATTTCGATCAGCGCGGTCGTCCAGCCACGCTCGTGCGACAGGGTGAGCGTGCCTCCGATATCCGACAGCAGGCGCCGGCTTTCCCACAGACCGAATCCCGGCTGATCGGGCGCACCGAGGTGCCCGGGTGGATCCATCACGCTGGCCGGTGGCGCGCTGCCCTGGTTGCGCACCGTGATGCGCAGCACCGCGGCCCGGGTGATCTCCGCCGAGAACTGCAGCGTGGAATCGCGCTCCGCCGCATGACAGGCATTGAGCAGGATGTTGAGCGTGGCCTGCCGTACGGGGCCGGCTGCGAGCGGGATGGCATCGGGCAGCGCCAGATGTTCGTCCAACGAGACACCCCGTTCCTGCCGGCGCGGTGTGATCAAAGCCGCCAGATCGCGAAGATCCTGCAGGTTCAGGTTGCGCTCACTCGGACGGGTCTGCGCAAGCAGCGCCTGCGCGATCACCCTCAGCTGCTCCAGCCCACGCGCCAGCAGATCCAGGGTGCGGCCAGTCGTTTCGTCATAACGCCCAAAGCGCCGTGCCGTCTGCACTGCATTGATCATTCCACCCAGAGGATTGTTGATTTCATGGGCGGTGGCCGCCGCCAGGGTGCCGACGGCTGCGAACTTCTCGCTCTGGCGCGAGTGCTCCAGACCGGCCAGCAGGCGAAGGAAGGCGCGCGACAGGGCGCCGACCTCGTCGCGCCGGGTCGCGAGCAACTCGCCGACGCGTCGCGCCTGCGCGCTGTCCGTCGCCATGGAGCCTCCGAGCCGCGCCAGCGGATCGAGCATGCGTCGGCTCATCCTCCAGACCACGGGGACGAACAGGAGTGCGGCGATCGCCGTGATGCCTGCGATCCACAGAACCATGGAACGCAGGCGCGCCCGGTACAACTGGTCACCCACGGCATACACGAGCGTTCCCACCGTAGCACCCGAATCGTCCCGCAAGGCAGCGATGTAGATGCGCCAGTGTCCGCTGCTGATCGGTGGTGGCCGTCCCGGCTTGGCCACGCCGCTGTGCGCCGGTTGGGCCAGCGTGAGCATGCCGGGCTTCCACAAGCGCGACCATTGCGGGGGCCTGGCCGTGGGAAAGCGCCGTGGATCCGAACTGGCGAAGATATGGCTGCTGCGATCCAGCACGACCGCAATGCTCCTGTCATCCGCCGACCCGGCGGCGGTAACAGCCTTGAGAGCCTCGAACACTCCCCACACGTTGTCCTGCTGGATCATCGGCGGGAGACTCTTGCCCCAAGCTGCCACAGCCTGGGACGCGCCGGCGTCGACATCCTCGATCAGGTACCTCCGGGTGAGCGCCCCCAGTCCCGCGGCCACTAGTAACGCGGTCAGGATCACCAGACTGGCTGCCAGCAGGGGAACCCGGATCAGCAAGGAATCCTTCATCCGCTGCATCAGCCTGGCTCGTAGATCTGCGAGACGGGGATGGGCGCGCGCGTGCCGTCGAGGACTTCGACCAGCGCTCGAATTCCGTCGAACCACTCCTTGCGCGGCCGCAGAAAGCTGTGCAGGTCGAGCTTGTTCAGCAGCTGTCGGCCTTGCTCGTTCGAATGGGCGTCGACCAGGATGTCCTGCAGGCGCGCGTGCAATTCGAGGTCGAGGCTGTGCCGTGTCACGATGGGCGGAAAACCGAAGTGCCTCGACTTGACCACGACCCGGGTCTTGCGTGCCGCGGGGTCGGACTGGCGGTGCAGGACCTCCCAGATGTACCCGTCGACCGTGCCTGAATCGGCGAGGCCGGCACCGACCGCCTCGACAACCTTGTCGAGTGCGTAGGTGTAGAAGCTTCCGCGAAAGAAGCTCTGTGGCGTCTGCCCCATCGCACGCAGCGCAACGACCGGGACCAGGTAGCCCGAGTTCGACAGCGGATCATCGAAGGCGAACACATCCCCGCGAAGCGCGGCGAGGTCGTGCACCTCGGTTCGGTCCGCGGAAGTGATCAGGTAACTGCGGTACCAAGGCTGTCCGTGCCAGCCGGGCTGGGCGCAAAGCCGCACGAAATGACGTGCGACCACGTACGGATACCCGCAGATCCAGGCAGCCTCCATTTCGTCGGAACGCAGCGCCTCCAGGGCTTCCTGGTAGCTCGCCTTCTGGACGATGCGCACGGGAATTCCAAGCCGCGCTTCGAGGTAGCTGCGCAGCAGCGGGATCGCATCGTGGATGAACACATCGGTCACGCCGAAGCGGAACACCGTTCGGGGCCGCGCCGCGCGCATCCCTGCCCAGGCGGGCATCGAGCACGCGCCCGCGAGCAGCGCCAGGCTATGTCTTCGTTTCATGGGCGACGTGGTCGTTACCGATTCGAAACGCAGGGGGTTTCGCAACCGTAACGCGCAGGGCGCCTTGATCCTTCGCAGCGGTCGACGAAATGCCCGAATACCTTGATTTGCAGGCTTCCTTCGAGGTCCGGATGCGCTGGTCCAGGGCTTGCTAACTCTAGCCCGATTGCGCGACACGCGCATCGGTCGCAGCACCAACAAGACATGGAGGAGAGATCATGGCAGAGAACGTTTCGCGGCGCATTTTCCTCAAGGTCGCCGGATCGAGTGTCGCCGGCGCCGGGGCCGCACTGGCGCCGGCGGCGTCGGCCTTCGGCGGCGACAAGGGCACGCATCCTCCGCAAGGCATCGGAGCGGCAATCCTTCCCTATCCGCGCCACGTGGTCGGCAAGGCGGCCGGCATGCGGATCGACTCGCCGGTGTCGTTTCACTATCCCGACGCCGATTCGCCGTGCATGGCGATCAAGACCGGAGCCCGGGTGGCCGGAGGCGTCGGCCCGGACGGAGACATCGTCGCGTACAGCAGCCTGTGCACCCACATGGGGTGCCCGCTGAGCTATGAGCCTGAGAGCAAGCGGCTCAAGTGTCCATGCCACTTCAGCATGTTCGATCCCGAGAAGTCCGGCCAGATGATCTGCGGACAGGCAACCGAGGATCTGCCGCAGATCCAGCTCGAGTACGACCCCGCAAGCGACACCGTGCGAGCCGTCGCGGTCACCGGACTGATCTACGGGCGCCAGGCCAACGTGCTGTAACCGCAACGGACCATCGAGGAGACACCGCCATGTCGAAGTTCAACGACCGCGTCGCACTGCCGCCCGCCGACGCGAGCCAGACCAATCTGACCTGCCACTACTGCATCGTCGGCTGCGGCTACCACGTCTACAAGTGGGACGCCGACCGCGAAGGTGGCCGGGCACCGCACCAGAACGCGCTGGGTCTGGATTTTCGAAAGCAGCTGCCGCCGTTCGCCACCATCATGACGCCGGCGATGACCAACGTGCTGACCGATCGCAAGGGCAAGCGGCATAGCGTGATGATCGTCCCGGACAAGGCCTGCGTCGTCAACCAGGGGCTGAGCTCCACGCGGGGAGGCAAGATGGCTTCCTACTTCTACAACGCCGACGGCATCACCCGCGAGCGCCTGCTGCACCCGCGCGTCTACCAGGGCGGGCAATGGCTGGACACCTCCTGGGATTACGCCGCGCGGCTTTACGCGGGCGTGATGAAAAGGATCCTCGACCACGACGGGCCCGACGACATCGCGGTGACGATGTTCGACCACGGCGGAGCGGGCGGGGGCTTCGAGAATACCTGGGGCACCGGCAAGCTCTACTTCACCGCGGTGCAGACGCCCACCTGCCGCATCCACAACCGTCCGGCCTACAACTCCGAATGCTTCGGCAATCGCGACATGGGGATTTTCGAGCTGAACAACAGCTATGAGGACGCCGAGCTCGCGGACGTGATCTGGTCGATCGGCAACAACCCCTACGAGAACCAGACCAACTACTTTCTCGCGCATTGGCTCCCGAATCTCCAAGGCGCGACCGTGGACAAGAAGAAACAAATGTTCCCCGGCGAAGCGGTCGGCGCGGGCAGGTTCATCTTCGTCGACCCCCGCCGCACGCCTTCGGTTTCCATCTGCGAAAGCGTGGCCAAGGACCAGGTCCTGCACCTGGCCATCCACCCGGGGGCGGACGGAGCCTTGTGGAACGGCCTGCTGACCTACATCGTCTCCCAGGGCTGGATCGACAAGGACTTCATCGCCAACCATACCGAAGGCTTCGACGAGGCGGTCAAGGCCAACAACATGTCGCTGGACGAGTGCAGCCGGATCACCGGGGTCCCGGTGGCGCAGATTCGCCAGGCCGCGGAGTGGTCGTACAAGCCGAAGGCTCCGGGAAAGCTGCCCCGCACCATGCACGCATTCGAGAAAGGGATCATCTGGGGCAACAACAACTACGTCACCGAACAGGCGATCGGCGCGGTGGTTGCCGCGACGCACAACGTGGGAAGCCGGCGCGGGACCGGGTTCGTGCGCATGGGCGGGCACCAGGAAGGCTACGCCAGGCCGCCCTATCCCTCGCCGAAGAGCCGCTATCCGGCGTCGGAGGTCCCGATCCCGACGCACGACAAGCTGATCGAGGTCGACGACTACCTGATCGCCGGAAAGGGCCGGATGGTCACGTACTGGGCCTGCGACACCTTCCAGACCACGAACAATGCGCAGGCCTTGCGCGATGCGGTGATCCGGCGCAGCCAGATCGTGCGCGAGGCCATGGCGAGGGCCCACGGCGCAAGCGCGGAGCAGATGGCCGACGTGGTCTACGAGGCCACGGGCAGGGGCGGACTCTTCGTCGCGGCGATGAACATCTACCCGACCATGCTCGCCGAGGCGGCGCATGTGCTGTTCCCGGGAGCGCTGCCGGGCGAGATGAACCTGACCTCGATGAACGGTGAGCGCCGCATGCGCCTGTCGGAAAAATTCATCGATCCTCCGGGCGAGGCGCTTCCCGATTGCCTGATCGCGGCACGCATCGCGAACACGGTCCGCGGCCTGTACGAGAAGGAGGGCAACTCGAAGATGGCCGAACGCTTCTCGGGCTTCGACTGGAAGACCGAGGAAGACGCCTTCAACGACGGATGGCGCCGTGTCGGGCAGCCGGGCGCACCCAAGATCGACGCCGAGGGCTATCCGACCGACCACCTGGCCAACTACGAACTGTTGCGAAAGGCCGGGAACAACGGGGTCCAACTGCCGATCGTCAAGCTCGAGGGGGAGCGCCTGATCGGATCTCCCTCGCTGTACCCGGACGACAAGTTCGACACGCCGAACGGAAAGATCAAGGTCTTCGCGGCCAAGTGGCAGGGCATGCTCAAGCCGGCCGCCGACCTGAAGGCCAAGTACAAGTTCCTCATCAACAACGGGCGCCTCAACGAAGTCTGGCAGACCTGGTACAACAACCAGTTCGACCCGTTCATCACCGAGCGCTATCCGATCGCCATCATCCAGATGAACCCCGGCGACATGAAGGCAATGGGCATCGAGCCCACGGACATCGTCGAGGTCTACAACGACTATGGCAGCGCCACCGCGATGGCCTATCCCGAGCCGTCGCTGAAGCCCCACGCCACGTTCATGGTGTTCGGAGCTCCCAAGGGCGTGCAGGGCTCGGTCACGAGCACGGCCACGGACCTGCACTTCCTGCCCTACTACAAGGGCTCCTGGGGCAACATCCGGCGCATCGGTTCGATGCCGGACTGGCAGCGCACGGTGTCCACCAAGAGCCGCCTGTACGCGGGCTGATCCATCGTCTCCGCTCTCCCCATGGCCGAGCGGCCGTGGGGGAGGGTCGCCAACTCCTCGGCGGCCTCCATTTCGGCCCCCCCGGGAGCCGGCTTTTTGAAGTCGGCGACCGCAATGGGCCCAAGGCGAATTCAAGGAATCTCATCATGAAACGAGCGCTCGTGCTGACTCTCGCCGCGTCCTGGGCCATGCAGGCCTGGGCCTCTCCCGACATGCTGGCCCTGGCCAAGGCCAAGAACTGCCTGGCCTGCCATTCCGTGGATTCCAGGGTCGTCGGTCCCGCCTACAAGTCGGTCGCGCGCAAATATGCCGGGAAGCCTGGCGCAGAGCACATGCTGGTCGACGCCGTGCTTCACGGCCATGTCGGAACCTGGGGCAAGATTCCGATGCCACCCAACACCGACGTCACGCCGGCACAAGCCAAGGAACTCGTCGCCTGGATCCTCAGCCTGAAGTAGGCGCCCGGAATGACTTTCTCACAACCACCTGGCGACCCGGCTGCAAGTCGTGCACTCGCCATGGGGAGCCCTGGGACAGCCGCCACGCATGCGTACCTGGACCTCATGCGCTCGCGGCGCCAGACTTCGCCCAGACGCCTGATCGATCCCGGACCGTCCGAGGAGCAGATCCACGCCCTGTTCGAAGCCGCGGCGCAGGCGCCAGACCATGGAAGGATTCGTCCATGGCGCTTCGTCCGTGTCGGCGCGGCCGCTCGAGCGGATCTCGGGGAGGCCTTTGCATCCGCGCTGCGCGAACGCGACCCCTTGGCCACACCCGCGCATTGGCAGGATGCGCGCGACAAGGCACTGCGGTCGCCGTTTCTCGCGTTGGCGATCGCTCGCCTGGGCGACACCCATTCGGAAATTCCGGCCGCGGAACGCTATGTTTCTCTGGGATGCGCGCTGCAAAACATGCTTCTCGGGGCGCACGCGCTCGGATATGGCGCGGGCCTGGTGAGCGGTCGGGCCGTGCATTCCGGGGCTCTGCGCGATCTGTTCGGCATCGACGCAGGTGAGCTGGCCGTGTGTTTCATCGCGGTCGGGACCGTGCGTCAGGACAAGCCGACACGCGCGAGGCCGGCGCCTCGCGAGTTCGTCTCGTTGCTCGAGTCGCGCTGTTGAAATACCCGAGGGGGCCGCGGCGACGCGCTCGGTCGAAGCCATGCCGGCGTGGCGCGGCAAGGCGCTCGCCACATCACTGCAGTTGCGCGCCGGCCCCGCAACATCGCTTGGACTTTCTTCCACTGCCGCAGCGGCAGAGGTCGTTGCGCCCGACCCTGCCGCCCATCGACCTGGCGACGTGGCGCTCGTGGAGGCCTCGGCGCTGCGGCAGCCCATGCTGGTACATGGCCAGCACGGCGTCGGGGATCTGCAGGGAAAGCTTCTCGCGGTCCGCCGGCGTCCTGGTCAGCGCGTCCTGCTCGGGCCCGAAGTCCTCTTCGCCGAGAAGCCGGATCGGTCGCAGCCATGCACGCCCTGGCTCGGTCGCCAGCAAGGGCGCCCAGTCGTCCTCGCACAGGTTCATCCCGGCGATGAAACCGCAGGCCCAGATCCGGGCATCGTCGCGCTGCCTGTCGCCGTCCTGGAACGTGGACCACAACGGCACGATCATCGAACCGTCCGGGTCCTCGAGGTTGGCGACGATGCTGTGGAACAGGCGGGTGATGAGGCTCACGATGCGGTTGCTCTGGTCGACGTCCTGCACCGGCGGCATCATGCCGGTGAAGTCCTCGCCCCAGATGCGGGGCATCCAGCGCGTCGGATGGACCGTGGTCGGGCCGATGGCCAACGCGTGCAGGTAGCCGTCGAGCATGTCCAGGGGCATGCTGTCGCCGAGGTCGACTTCGTACAGCAGAAAATGGTCGAGCTCGTCGATCTCGGCGTCGCTGAGCGGGGCGTTGAGGATGGCGGGGTCCATGCCTGGGGACTGTAGTGCATCGGCGATGAAGGCAGCGACGGCCTGGCGGGAATCCGGCGGTTCGGCCGGATCGAAGTCCGGCAGGCCATCCTGTGCGGGCGCGTTCTCCTGGGGACACCGCCATCAGCCTGATCACCCACATGGTGGGCGCATGGACCGTGGCGCGCATCGTCGATGACCCCGCGCTGGCAGCCAGGATCCTGCGGACGGCACGCGGCCGCATCGCGGGCCGTCGCTTGGCTCGCGGTCGAGCGTCGTTCCAGCTAGCAGGCCACAGGGGCCACGGGCGACGCCGGCGGCGCCACGCCTGGATCCAGCCTCCACCGTCCCTGCTCCAGGCGGCTGCGAGGAATGTCGTACCAGGAAAGCCTGCCGCCCTTGCCGCAGCCGGTATCGCAGAACAGCGCCGTTCCACCGCTGCGGCCGGTGGACGCGACGATCGAATCGGACGATAGCTGGTCGTGGCCTACGAGCACGGTCAGTCCCGCCGGGATGTCGTCGATCCAGTCGTGGAGTCGGACCGGATGTCCCTGGGCATCGCGCGCCTGGGCTTCGCCGCGGGCTTGCGCCGGAGTCTGCCCGCGCAGCGCCCGATGGACCAGACCGCGGGCCGGGCGGCTCGCCGGCGCTGCATCGGGGTAGGCGACCTCGAGCATCGCGGGGTCGAAGCCGGCGTGCACCATGAACCATGCGCCGAAGCGCAGCCACAGCGGCGCCGAGCCGAGCGCCGAGACAGCCTCGCTGCGCATGCCCGCCGAATCGATCTGGGCCAGCGTGCGCGCCAGATCCTGACTGACCACGACCCGGCTGCCCGCGCGCAGCGCGCGCTGCAGCTTGTCGTCGTGGTTGCCGAGCAGGAAACGTCCCTGGCCCTCGGCAACCATCTCGATGGCCAGACGCAACGCGCCCGCCGAGTCGGGTCCGCGGTCGACGAGGTCGCCGAGCTGCACGACGAACAAATCCCGCTGCCGCGCGTCGGCCAGCGCCGCGCTGAACGCCTGCGCGTCGCCATGCACGTCACCGACGACGCGGATTCCGTCGTATCGGGGGTCGAGGAACGCCGCGGCCAGCGATGGATGGTCCCATGCCGCCGCGGCGGCGCCAGCGCATCGCCCGACGTTTCGATTGGTTACAACATCGTTTTGCAGAATAGGCTCCCGTGTCGGTTCTAGCCCAGGAAGGGTCGATGACTTCGTCTCGTGCGCGAACCGGCCCGACGCCTGCGCTGCGATGAAACCGACGCAGCCATGCCTGTCCACCAGGATCCTTGCCGATGATGCCCGAAGACGATCAACCGGTCGACTGCTCCGCGCAGCCGTCCATCCAGGTGGCCGACCATGCCATTCACGGCTTGTTCCACCTCGATCTGGACTTCGGGTCGGTGGAAACCATCGAACGAACCCTGCGCGAGACCGCCGAGCAGGTGCGCGCGATGCCTGCCTCGCAGCTTCCCGAGCGCCTGCGACTGCCCGGTGCGCCACCGGGGTTGCAGCAACCGCTGTGGGAATCGCCCAGCGGCAAGGGCATGGCGCTGGACGATTTCTACCCGTACGCGCGACAGATCCTGGGCGCGCAGGCCGAGGACGCGACGGTCTGCGTCAACCTGAGACTGACCAGCGAGGGCCTGCAGGCCCTCGGCCAGGTCCAGGGCGCCAATCGGCGCCTGCAGCCGCGGCTTTGGCGGTTGCGCCTGGGACCGGCCGCGCGCGAGCGCTGCGGGCTGGAGGCCATCGACCTGCAATTCGACAAGGCGCGCCTGTTCCTGTTCCGCACCGGGGTCGTGATCCTCGACCTGAGCTGGCGCTACGTCGCCGGCGGCGATGCGGTGCCCGCGTCGGTGCTGCTGGAAGGCAACTATCTGCTCGCTCACGGCAACCACCCCGGCAAGCCCCAGGCCACGCCGTCGGACGGACCGGCGCCACTGGACGCGCCGCGGCTGCTCGAGGTGGCGCAGGCGCTGCTGCCCGAGTCGTGGATGCGCACGACCCCGCTGCGCGCGAATCGGCTGCTGCTGCATACCCTGGCGCGCCTGCAGCGCAGCGCCGACGAACCCAGCCTGCTGGAGTTCGGCATCCGGCTCAGCCATCGCCAGACCACCGACTACCACCCGAAGTCGCGGCCGCTCGAGTCGCAGGTCCTGCAACCGTTTTCCTATCTGTGTCACGTCCTGGCTCCCGAAGGGGCGGCCAGCGTGCTGGCGCCCACCGAAACCGCGTCGAGTTTTCTCAGCCATTTCGTCGATGGCAGCGGGGCCAACACCTACGTCCCACTGTTCGTCGCGAGCCTGCACAACCACCTGTGGTTGCTCGCGCAGACCGAATGGCTGCCCGCGCGCGGCCAGCGCGACAAGCGCCATGAGGTACGCGACCTCGAGGAGGTGTACGAACGCACCGTGGAGTTCCGCCGCTTCTTCTACTTCCCGATGGTCAGCCAGATCAGCCTGCACAACGCCTTCTACGAGCGCAGCCAGCAGGTGTTCAAGATCGCCGAGCGGCAGCGTTTCCTCGAGCAGACCACGCACGACATCGCCGAGCTCCTCAAGGCCAGGCGCGGCAAGTGGATCGGCCGCATATCCGGCGCGGTGGCCGGCTTCCTGGTCGGCCACGAACTGCTGGACATCGTCTCGCAAAGCGGGCTGCCCTACACCATGCCGAACCTGCGGGTGTGGTGGGCCGAGACGGCGCATGCCACCCCGGCGATGGTCGAGCCGCTGGTGCGTCTGGTCGACAACTGGGACTTGCTGGTGTTCGTCGGCAGCCTGGTCGGCGCTGTCGTCGGCTATTGGCTGGCCTGGAATTTCGACAAGAGCCCGAAGGCGGAGTGAACGATGCCCGAGACCACCCCGAACTGCCCGCACTGCGGCAGCGATCGCACCGGCTGGAAGGCCAGGTCGAGGGTCTGGGAGTGCCTGGATTGCGAGCAGCGCTTCGACGCGCCGGCGCCGGCCGAGCTGCCGGACCCGCTGGCGGGCGCGGAGGACGCTTTTGCCGGGCGTGCGCGGGCGCTGGCGCAGTCGTCGGCGTGGGTGAGCGAGGTGCTGGAGGCCTGGCCGGCGCCGATCGCGCACACCTACGCGCTGCTGCGCCGGGTTCTGCGCGGCGGGCAGGTGGATGCGGCCGGGCTGGTGCTCAAGGACCTGATCGAGCTGCTCGCGCGTTTCTCGAGCCTGGCGCTGGGCAGCGCGCTGCGCGCCTGGGGTAGCCACGACCAACAGGCCGCGGTGGTCGCCGAGCTGTTCGGCAGGCCGCTGGCGATGGGCGACTGGGTGCGACTGGCCGACACCTGGGCGGCCCAGGTGCTGGGCGCCGATGCGTCGTGGCCCATCGCGCCGCTGGCCGGCCTGTGGCGCCGCGCGCCGACGCGGCAGAGCGCGCTCGGCCAGTGGATCGCGGCGGCCGTGCAGTGGCGCAACGAGGCGATCGGCCACGGGGTGCGCGGCGCCGACCTGGGCGAGATGATGGGCGATCTGGAGCGGCTGCTGGGCAGCGGACCCGAGGGTTTGCACGCGGCGCTGCGCCCCTGCGCTGGGCTGTGGGAGGGCATGGCGCTGCACGACGCGTCCGGGCGCGCGCTGATGGGCTCGCAGGCGGTGCTGGATGAGGCGCACGCGTCGGCGCATGCGCTGGACGCCGCGCAGCCGCTGCACCTGCAAGGAGCGAACTGGAGGCTGGACCTGTCGCCGTTCCTGAGCTCGCGGCGCTGCCAGGTGTGCGGCAAGTCGGAGACCTTCCACTACGACAGCACCGACGCGCGCAGACGCATCGCCGACTTCCGGCTGCTGAACTACGAGAGCGGCCACGCCTACAAGGGCAGCCTGCTGCTCGACGAGGCGCTGCGCGCGTGCTTCGACGCCGCGCATTCCGCGCGTGCGGTGGAGGCCGGCGAGGGCTTCGAGGCCGATGCGCTGCCGGTGGAGATCGCGCAGCTGCTGGAGGAGCAGTCGGTGGAGCGCGGCTACCTGTCGCCCAGCTACCTGCGCCAGCCGCTGCGGGCCTTCCTCGACGAGCGGCGCGACGCCGGCCGCGGTGGGGTGTACTGGCTGCGCGCCCCGGCGCATGTGGGCAAGTCCACCTTCGTGCGCGGGCTGGATCCGCGCTACCGCGACATCTACAGGGACGACGGGCTGGACGACGGGTTGGTGGTGGCGGTGTTCTACATCCGCCGCGAGTACCAGTTCCACCTGGCGCAGTTCGCCGAGCAGTTGCAAGCGCAACTCAAGCAGGCCTACGGGCTGCAGGCGCAGAACAGACCGCTGCCCGAGCTGGACCTGCAGCACCCCGGTCCGCGGGCGCTGGCGACCTTCCTCGGTGCGTTCCGGCAGCTCGGGCGCCGCCCGCTGCTGGTGGTCATCGACGGGCTGGACGAGCTGGCGCAGCAAAGCCCGGGCATAGCCGACTACCTGCCCGGCGCGGACGACTTGCCGCCCGAGGTGTTCGTGCTGCTGACCTCGCGACCACAGGCGGATCTGCCGGCCTGGCTGCAGCCCCGGCTTGCGCAGCTGCAGCCGAGCAGCGGGCGCGAGATCGGGCTGGGCGACGCGGACTACGTGGCCTTGATGCGGGCCTGCGCGCAAGGCACGCTGCAGGCTGGCCGCGCGCGCCTGAAGGGCCAGGCGCGCGAGCGCGTGCCGCAGCTCACCGACGCGCTGACGGCGCGACTGCTGCAGGCCAGCGACGGACGATTCCTGTACCTGCACTTCCTGGTCGACCGACTGGCCGACGGGGACCTGCCGGCCGAGTCGGTGCAGGATCTGCCGAGCGCCGATGCGCTGGTGCCGCAGTACCTGCGCGCCGTCCTGTCGCGCTATGCGAACACGGCGCAGGCCGACCTGATGCTGCGCACGCTGCACGCGCTGGCGATCGGCGAGCGCGCCTTCGAGCTGCACGAACAGGCGCTGTCGGTGCTGGTGCGCCAGCCGTGGCGCGGCTTGCCGATGACCGTGCTGAGCCTGTGGGTGGAGGGCGCGCCGCGGGTGACGCCGCGGCTGGCCAGCTGTCTGTACCTGCTCAAGCCCTTGCTCGGTACTTGGCGCGGCGACGACGATGCGCGCTACCGGCTGGGGATCAAGGGACTGGAGGAGGTGGTGCAGGGGCTGGATGCGCAGGGCTACGCGCAGGCCGTGCAGCGCCTGCTGGAGCGACTTCTGGAGGATGTGTCGCGGCAGCGCGGTACCGACGGCGCGCGCAGCGCGGAGCTGGACTGGGTGGCCTTGCACGTCGACGGCGTGGCCGCGTTGGCACGGCCGGCAGCGCGCGCGGAACTGCGTGCGCGGTATGGCCAGGCCCTGGGCACGTTGCGCGAGGAGTTGCGCCAACGCGCGCGCGCTGCGGCGCAAGCATCACGCGCTGCCGAGGCGCTGCGAGCCCTCTCGGCAGCGCAGGGAATCTGCCGCTGGCTGGCCGCCAGCGAAGAGCCCGGCGCGGGCATGGATCCGCAGGTCCTGCAGCCGTGGCTGGCCATCCTGCAGGCCCGCGGCCGCGCCGAGAGCTCGGCTGGAGACAACGCAGCGGCCTTGGCCTCCTACGGGCGAGCCATCGCCAACTGGGAGGCCCTGCAGGCGCATCTGGGCGAGCCGTTCACGCCCGACATGCAGGACAGCCTGGCCAACGCCTACAGCGGCCAAGGCATCGCGCTGTCCAGCCAGGCGGACCGGGCTGCGGCGCTGCACGCGTACGGGCGGGCGATCGCGATGCTCGAAGCCCTGCGGGAGCGTCTGGGCGAGCAGTTCACGCCCGACATGCAGGAAAGCCTGGCGAGGGCGTACGGCAACCGAGGCGGTGCGCTGCTCGGCCAGGGCGATCAGGCGGCGGCGCTGCAGGCGTACGAGCGGGCGATCGCGATGCTCGAAGCCCTGCAGCAGCGTCTGGGCGAGCAGTTCACGCCGGACATGCAGGACGGCCTGGCGAAGGTGTATGTCATCCGTGGCATCGCGCTGTCCGAGCAGGCGGACCCGGCTGCGGCGCTGCAGGCGTACGGGCGGGCGATCGCGATCTGGGAGAGCCTGCAGCAGCGTCTGGGCGAGCAGTTCACGCCCGACATGCAGGACAGCCTGGCCAACGGCTACAACAGCCGAGGCGTCGCGCTGTCCGGCCTCGGAGACCGGGCTGCGGCGCTGCAGGCGTACGGGCGGGCGATCGCGATCGGGGAGGCGCTGCAGGCGCGTCTGGGCGAGCAGTTCACGCCCGACATGCAGGACAGCCTGGCCAACGTCCATAACAGC
>JAKBBQ010000195.1 GCA_021808405.1 Pseudomonadota bacterium
TCGCCAGCGTGCCGGGATTGACCCCGGCCAGCACGGTGTTCGCGATGGTCGTCGCCGGCAGGTTGACGAACTGGCTGTCGGTCAGGGTCGCGCCGGTGGCCAGGGTCTGCCCGGTGGCCTGCCCGACGCCCAGGTAGTCGCCGCCCACCGCGGCGCCCGGGTTGTTGCCCCCGGTTCCCGGCAGGTTGTTGTTCCAGTAGCCCAGCTTGGCGCCCAGCGAGCGGCCGAACTGGTCGGTGGCCTCGACGATCCGCGCCTCGATCAGCACCTGCCGCACCGGCTTGTCGATCTTGTGGATGAAGTTGGCGATCTCCCGCAGCTTGGACGGAATGTCCGTGACGAAGATCTGGTTGGTTCGCGGATCGGCGATCACCGTTCCGCGCGACGACAGGATGCGCGAGGTGTTGGACCCGCCGGTGTTGACGCTGGTCAGCACCGGGTAGGGAACCGGCGCGGTGTTCGGCGCGCCCTGCTGCACCCCGCTGGTCGCGCCGGTCAGCAGCGCGACCACCGCGGCGGCCTTCTGATAGTTGAGCTGGAAGGTCTCGGTCTTCAGCGGCTCGAGCGCCTCGCGCGACTTGGCCGCCTGCAGCTCGGTGCGCTCACGCGCGATGATCTCCTGGCGCGGCGCGATCCACAGCACATTGCCTTCCTTGCGCTCGCCCAGGCCCTTGGCCTGCAGGATGATGTGCAGCGCCTGGTCCCACGGCACGTCCTTCAGGCGCAAGGTGAGGTTGCCGCTGACCGAATCGCTGACCACCACGTTCAGCCCGGTGAAGTCGGCGAACACCTGCAGCAGCGAGCGGACATCGATGTTCTGGAAGTCCAGCGACAGCTTGCGCCCGTGGTAGCCCGGGCCGCTGCCCGCCACCAGCTGGCGGGGATTGGGAACCTGCGGGTGCACCTCGAGCACGAACTGGTTGTTGGCCTGGTAGGCGCTCTGCTCGTAGGCGCCGGTGGGTTGCACCACCATGCGCACGTTGTCGCCCATCTGGAAGGCGGTGATCGATTTCACCGGGGTCGCGAAGTCCCCCACCAGCATGCGCCTGCGCAGGTCCGAAGGCAGGCTGGTGTTGAGGAAATCGACGACGATGTTCTGCCCCTGCTGGTGGATGTCCACACCCACCTGGGTGTTCGGCAGGCCGACGACGATACGCCCGGAGCCGTCGCTGGTGCGGTGGAAGTCGACGCTGCGCAGCGCCAGCTGCAGGGTGTTGCGCGACTTCGCGAAATGCACCGTCTCGCCCACCGGCGTGGCGCTGGCGCTGGGATTGGCCGGCGCGCTCTGCAGCGCCTGCATGGTCACCAGCAGCTGCTTGCCCTCGACGTGGGTGGTGTAGGGGGTGCTGCGGCGCAGGTTGAGCACCACGCGGGCACGTCCCTGCGCCTGCACCACGTCGGCCGAACGCAGGTTGCCCTCGGCGGACTTGAGGGCGTCCAGGCCCAGCGGCGAACTGACCCCGGGGAAGTCCAGCACCACCGCGGCGGGCCGATCGATGGTGAACCCGACCGGAGCAGCCCGCAGCGGCTGGGCGAACTGCATCTCGACGACCACCTGCCCGCCCTGCGTGCTGGCGTTGATGCTTTGCAGCACATTGGCGGCATGCGCAGCGGCAGCGCAGGCCAGCCCCCACAGCAGCGCCGCGCCGGCCAGGCATCGGGCCACGCTCGCACGTTCAGGCCGAAGGGACATCATTGGCTGCTCTCCTGCAATTGAAGGGTTGCGGTGTGGTGCACCCAGTCGCCCGTCGCGTCCTGCACCAATTCCTGCAACACCACCTGGTTTTCATCGATCTGGGTAATGCGCCCGTAATGCTGGCCCGCGTACTCGCCGACATGCACGCGGAACAGCAGGTTGCCGGCCTTGAGCAACGCGTAGCGGGTGCCGCCGATGGTCAGGCTTCCGACCATCTGGATCTGGTCCAGCGTATAGGCCTCCAGCGGCTGCTTGGGTCGATTCATCTGGGCCAGCAGCGCCGGACTCAACTGGCTCATTTCCTGGCGCACCCCGGTCTGCAGCTTGGCGCCGGAAAACGGGCTGACCGCGGCGGCCAGGCTGTAGCTGGCGGCCACATAGGGCTTGGGCGGCTCGATCGGCTTGACCTGGGGGTGCAGCTGGGCGCGCTGGCGCGCCATCCAGGCCCGCAGGTCCTCGTGCCGGTTGCCCCCGCAGCCGGCCAGCAATCCGGCCAGCAGCGCCGCGCAGGCCAGCCCGGCCCGAGCGTGCAGATCCTCGCCCCGCCGCTGCGGCCCGGTCATTTGCGTCCTCCCGGCGCCTTGGCACGCCCTTGCTGGGCGGCGATTTCATCGGCGTCCAGGTAGCGGTAGGTCATCGCGGTCGCATCCATGCGCAGGCGTCCCTGCGTTCCCTGGCCGATGCTCACGTTGTTGATGGTCACGATGCGCGACAGCTTGGCGATGTCGGAGGTGAACGAGGCCAGGTCGTTGTAGCTGCCCTGCACCTCGATGGCGATCGGCAGGTCGGCGTAGTAGTTGCGCACGTCGACCTGGCCCGGGCGGAACAGGTCGAACTGCAGGCCGCGGCCGATCCCGGCCTGGTTGATGTCCGACAGCAGGGCGTCCATCTCGGCCTTGCCGGGCAACTGCTTTTCCAGCACCAGCACGTACTGCTCCACCTGCGCCTTCTGCGCCTTCAGCAGGTCCAGGCTCACCGCCTGCGCGAGCTTGACCTTGTAGGTCCCGCGCAACTGGATCTCCTGCTGGCGAGCATTGCTCAGCTGGGTCTTGACACCCGACAGCCAGAAATACCAGCCCGCCGCCAGCACCGCCGCCAGCAGCAACGCGTACACCGTGTAGCGCGGCAGCGGCGGCCAGGTGCCGGGGTCGTTCTGGTTCAGGCCGCGGAACTGCCCGGCCACGCGCTCCTGCAGCGTGGCGAAGTCAATCCGCATCGACAAGGGGTTGGCCATGCTGGAAGGTTCCCGATCAGTGTGCCGGCGGCTTCTTCTGGGCCACGGGCGCGCCCGGCAGCCTCAAGGTGGCGCGCAACTGGAATTCCGACTCCGGCTGTCCGCCGGGCCCGCGCACCGAATGGATTTCGATCAGCTGCGGCTGCTGCAGCCAGCCGTGGCCGTCCGACAGGTTGCGCAGGAAGTCGGCCACACGCTGCTGGCTCAGCGCGGTGCCCTGGACCAGCACCGTCAGGCCCTGCTGGTTCACACTTCCCAGTTGCACCCCCGACGGCGTCTTGCGGGTCAGGTCCTCGAACAGGTAGACGGGCAGGTTGCGCGCCGACTGCAGGTCCTCGACCGCCTTCTCGCGCGCGCGCAGGCTTTCGATCTGCTGGCGCAGCGTGGCGATGTCGCGGATCTGGTGGTCGAGGGTGGCGATCTGCGACTGCAGGAAGGCGTTGCGCGACTGCTGGGAATCGATCATCGCCCCCAGCACTCCGTCGCCCAGCACGAGCAGCAGGCCTCCGAGCACCAACGTGACCGCCGCGCCGATGTAGAAGGCATCGCGGCGCTTCTTGCGCCGCGCCTCGCGGTGGGGCAACAGGTTGATCAGGACGATGTTCATTGCAGGAACCTGCGCATGGCCAGACCGCAACTGGTGAGGTAGCTGGGGGCCTGCAGCCGCAGCTTCTTCTCCCGCACCTCGGAACCTATCGCCATGCCCTCGAAGGGGTTGAGGACCAGGCAGGCGGTCGAGGTCAATTCGGTGATGCGCTCGACCAGGCCCGCCAATGCCGCGGTGCCGCCGGCCAGCAGGATGTAATCGACCTTGCTGTTGGGCGTGGCGCGGAAGAAGAACTGCAGCGCGCGGGTGACTTCCTGCGCCATGCCCGCGACGAAAGGCTCGAGCACCTGGGCGTTGTAGTCGTCGGGCAGGTCGGCATTGCGCTTCTTCGCCTCGGCCTCTTCCTGCGAGAACCCGTAGTGCCGGGCGATCGCCTGGGTGAGTTGCTGGCCGCCGAAGGTCTGGTCGCGGTCGTACAGGGTCTCGCCGTTGCGCAGCACCTGCATCGAGGTGCTGGAGGCGCCGATCTCGAACATCGCGACAAGCAGGTCGTGGCCGCCTCGCGGCAGGCGCTCGATCAGCCGCCCGGCCGCCAGCCGCGACGCGAAGGCATCGATGTCGAGGATCTGGGGCTTGAGTCCGGCCGCCTCGGCGATGGCCTGGCGCTCGAGCACCTTGTCGCGGCGCGACGCGGCGATCAGCACCTCCTGGTCGCCCGGCGAGCCCAGGCTGGGGCCCAGCACGCAGAAGTCCAGCGCCACGTCCTCGATCGCGAACGGAATGTACTGGTTCGCCTCGCTTTCGACCTGGACCTCGATCTCCTCGTCGCGCAAATCGCCGGGCAGGATGATCTTCTTGCTGATCACCGCCGACGACGGCAGCGCCAGCGCGACGTCGCGGGTACGCGTGCCGCTGCGCTTGATCAGCCGGCGCACCGCATCGGCCACGTCATCGGGCTTCTCGACGTTGCCGTCGACGATCGCCCCTTTTTCCAGCGGCTCGATGGCCGCCCGCACCAGGGTATAGCGCCCCTGCTGGTCGAGTTCCAACTCCACCAACTTCACGCTGGAGCTGCTGACGTCCAAACCCATCAGCGGCGCATAGCGCTTGCGGAATAAGCTGCTGAAGATGGACAACTCGCCCCCCTGTTGATCCAGAACATCCGCTTTGGTCCCTAAGTGCGCGCCGCGACCCGGGAATGCGCCTCATCCTAAAAACCGGCGCTTGTTCCAGATCGTAGCAACAACCATTTTGCAGACCGTGAACTTTTCCGGCTTGCATGGCGCTTTCGTTGCAAATCACCCACGCAATCAGGGGGGGGATACGCCGATGACAGCGGAAAAACCCCTACAAAATACCCAAGTGGCATGCTGCAGCGCAGCATGCCTGCAGGGGCAGCGCGGCCCGATGGCCTCAGCTGGCCAGGCCCGTCAGCACCAGCCGCGGCCCGCCCTGGTCGCCCACCGCCTGCTGCAGCAGGTCGGCAAAACCTCGGCCTTCGCGGGTATCCAGCCAGCGGCCCTGGCTATAGCGAAAATGGAAAGCGCCCGACTTGCTCGCCAGCCACAACTCCTGCACCGGAGGTTGCAGGTTGATGATCACCTGCGCCGCATTGTCGAGTTCGAGGGTCAGCACCGAACCCTCGCGCCGTGAATCGACATCGGCCTCGTCGGCGGCGCTTTCCACCGCGCGCAGAGCCTGCTCGGCCAGCTCGAGATACTGCGATTGCGAAAGGTGGTCCATGGGCGAGTCCGGGTGATCGACCCGATCGGGTCGCGGGGCCCGTCGACGGCCCCGCTTGCTACACTGGAAATCATGTCGGATCAGCGCATTCTAGGAGCCCGGCGCGGCCCTGTGCGGCATGCGGCTGCGGGCTTGGCCGCGCTGGCCGCGACCGTCGCGCTGTACGGCTGCGGCCAGCCTGGTCCGCTGTACCTGCCGTCGCCGCAAGCCAGGCCGGCGCGGCCGGCCAGCGCGGCTTCGCCCGCGGTACCGGCGCAGCCCGAGTCGCCCCGCCTCGGCGGGCGCTGAGCGAGCGCCTCGGGGCATCCCAGCAGCGCGGCGCCGGCGCCCGATCCAGTCCCGTTTTCCCGCTCCTCGCCTCCATGCCCGATCCTTCCCGCCCAGTCGATGCCCTGCCCGGGCATCCGCACATCGTCCGCCGCGGCGACACCCTGATGATCGAGGCGCTGCGCGCTGACGACCTGGCCGCACGTTTCGGCACGCCGCTGTATGTGTATTCGCGCGCCGCCATCGAGCAGGCGGCGCTGCAATACGAGGACGCCGCGCGCGACCACCCGCTGGGGCTGCGCTATTCGGTGAAAGCCAACTCGAGCAAGGCCATCCTGCAACTGCTGCAGCGTCGCGGCTGGGGCTTCGACGTGGTGTCCGGCGGTGAACTCGCGCGGGTGCTCGACGCCGGGGGTTCGGCCGACAAGGTGGTGTTCTCGGGAGTGGGCAAGACCGACGCGGAGCTCCTCGCCGCGCTGCGCGCCGGGGTGCAGTGCGTCAACGTCGAGTCGACCAGCGAACTCGAACGCATCGACCGCCTGGCCGGGAGCCTGGGCGTGCAGGCGCCGATCAGCCTGCGGGTCAACCCCGACGTCGACCCGCGCACCCATCCCTACATTTCCACGGGGCTGCGCACCAGCAAGTTCGGCATCGACCAGGCGCAGGCACGCCAGGCCTACGCCCGCTGCGCGCAACTGCGCAACCTGCGGGTGCTGGGGATCGACGTGCACATCGGCTCGCAGATCACCACCCTCGGCCCCTACCTGGACGCGCTGGACCGGGTGCTCGAACTAGTGCGCGACATCGAGCACGACGGCATCCGGCTGCACCATCTGGACCTCGGCGGAGGGCTGGGAATCCGCTACGCCGACGAAAGCCCTCCCGCCCCCGGGGAGTGGATCGCCGCGCTGAGCGAGCGCCTTCGCGCGCGCGGACAGGGGCACCGCGCGCTGCTGGTGGAGCCCGGGCGCTCGGTGGTGGGCAATTCCGGGGTGCTGCTGTGCCGCGCGATCACCCTCAAGAGCACGCTGGAGCGCCATTTCGCGGTGGTCGACGCGGCGATGAACGACCTGATGCGCCCGGCGCTGTACGAGGCCTGGCAGGCCATCGAGCCGGCGGTGCTGCGCGAAAGCGGCCATGCGCTGCGCTACGACGTCGTCGGCCCGGTGTGCGAATCGGGCGACTGGCTGGGGCGCGAGCGCATGCTCGACCTGCGCGAAGGCGACGTGCTGGCCATCCTGTCGGCCG
>JAKBBQ010000196.1 GCA_021808405.1 Pseudomonadota bacterium
ACATCTGCGACCTCACCCTGCTCGCCCCCGATCCCGCCCACCATCAGAGACGTCACGTAGTGAACCACCAGGGCCTCGCTCCACGTGTTGACCAGTTCGACTCGCGCCCGCAACGCGCCGGCGCCGGGCAAGCGTCGCGCGGGCTGCGATAGCGCGGCGGCCGGCGCTGCCACAGCCACAGCCCCAGCAGCAGCCCCAGCGCCGCCAGTGCCGCCAACCCCGGCTTGCGCCAGCGCCGGCTCGACGGGCAGGGCCGCGCGTCGGCGGAAGGCGCGGCGTTCCCGCCGCTCAGGGTTGCACTCGCTTGCCCGCGCGGCGCGGCACCGGCGGCTTGGCGCACCCGGACGTCGACCCAGCGGGCGGCCAGCGACGGCCCCGCGTCGATGCGGGCCGGGATGCGGGCCGGGATGCGGGCCGGGATGCGGGCCGGGATGCGCGTCGGGATGCGCACCTCCAGCGCGCTGCCCGGTTGCAGCCTGGCCTGCACGGGGCCCAAGCTCTGCGCGTTCGCCGCCGGCACGCCGACGACCGCCAGCAACTGCCATGCCTGCGCAAGCCGGCATGCGAAGCGGTGCAGAGCGCAAGATCGCGACACCGGGAATGCGACGTCAGGAAGGAACCCTCGGGCGCGGACGGACCGCGAGCAATGTAGCAGCCGGGGCTGCGCGCACGCGTGCCGCCCGCGCTGAATCCGGCCCAGGCGAGCGGTTGTTTGCAAGAATGGGCCCTGTTCCAGGCGCCGGCACGAGCCGGAGCTCCATCGGCCTCCTTCGCACCGCAGTCGCCATGTCCTCCGCCTACGATCCAGCCGACGCGCCCCTTGGCGAACCCGCAGACGATCCGGTCGCGCTGCTCGAACTGCCCGCCATCGACCCCACCGGCGGCCTGCCCGGGGCGTTCCTGAGCGCCGGCATCGAGGTCGTGTCGACGGCGCTGCGCGACCCCCAGGTCCGGGTCATCGTGCTGACCTGTCGCGCGGGCGCATCGGCCGCGACGGCAGCCTCTTCCGACACCCTGGATGCCACCCACGACCTGCTGCTGGCGCTGGCCGACAGCGACAAGCCGACGCTGGCCGCGCTCGAGGGCCCGATCGGTGGCGCGGCGCTCGGCCTGGCGCTGGCCTGCGACCTGCTGGTGGCCTCGCAGGCGACACGCCTGCACCTGGCCATGCCGCTGCAGCGGGCCGGGCGCTGCGCCGCCGCGGCCTGGCAGCTCGCCCGACGCCTGCCGCCGCAGCAGGCGATGGCGATGGCGCTGGGCTGCGAGCTCGACGCGGCGCGCGCGCATGCGCTGGGCCTGCTGCACGAACTCGCGCCGCCCGGGTTGGCGCTCGAGCGCGCGCTCGACCTGGCGCGCCGCATCGCCGCCGCGCCCGCTTCCGATCTGCTGGAAGCCAGGCGCCAGATGGCCCGCTGCGCTTCGCAAACCCTGGCCCGGCATCTCGACGAGGAGCGCGCGCGCTGGCTGCTCAGCCGGGGTTGAAGCGCCGAGCCGAGGGCACGCCGCGCCGGCTCGCGCAACAATAGAGGCTCCGGCCGAGCGCCGGCGACTCTTTCCCATCGATGGCCCGCAGCGCGTGGACGACGCGGCGCCGCATTTCCCGCAAGGAGACACGATGAAACTGGTGCGTTACGGTAGCAATGGGCGCGAGCGGCCGGGGCTGATCGACCCGCGCGGAGCGCTGCGCAGCCTGCAGGGCGTGGTGGCCGACATCGGCCCCGAGGTCTACAGCCCGGCCGGGCAACGCGCGCTGGCGCGCCTGGACGTCGACTCCCTTGCGCTGGTCAAGGGCAAGCCGCGGCTGGGCGTTCCGTTCGTCGGCATCGGCAAGTTCATCGCGATCGGGCTGAACTACCACGACCACGCGCGCGAAACCGGCGCCAAGGCACCGAGCGAGCCCATCGTGTTCAACAAATGGACGACCTGCCTGAGCGGGCCCTTCGACCCCATCGAGCAGCCGCCGCATTCCACCCGACTGGACTGGGAGGTCGAACTCGGCGTGGTCATCGGCCGCGCCGCGCGCTGCGTCGGCGTCGCGCAGGCGCTGCGCCACGTGGCCGGCTACTGCACGCTCAACGACGTATCGGAGCGCCAGTTCCAGCTCGGCCGCGGCAGCCAGTGGGACAAGGGCAAGGGCTGCGACACCTTCGGCCCGGTCGGTCCCTGGCTGGTCACGGCCGACGAAGTCGGCGACCCGCAGGACCTGCAGCTGACCCTGTCGGTCAACGGCCAGCGCATGCAGCAGGGAACGACCCGGGAGATGATCTTCGGGGTGGCGCAGATCATCAGCTATCTGAGCCATTTCATGACGCTGCTGCCGGGCGACCTGATCGCCACCGGTACGCCCGCCGGCGTGGGACTGGGAATGAACCCGCCGCGCTTCCTGCAGCCCGGGGACGTGGTCGAGCTCGAGGTGCAGGGGCTGGGGGCGCAACGCCAGCAGGTGGTCGCCAGCCGGCTGCGGGTCGCCGAGGACGCGCGCGCCCTCGTCGACCCCGCGCAGGGCGGGAACCTGGCGGCGCTGCGCGCCTGAGACGGCCGCGCCGGCGCCTGCCCAGGCCCGCCGGCGCAGCCACCTCGCCATCGGCCGATGCCCGACCACCCACCGACCCCCGGCCCGCAACGCCTGCTGCAGGACATCTGGGGCTACCCCAGCTTCCGCGGCATGCAACTTCCCGTCATCGAGCACGTGGCGGGCGGAGGCGACGCGCTGGTACTGATGCCCACCGGCGGCGGCAAGTCGCTGTGCTTCCAGATCCCGGCGCTGCTGCGCGACGGCGTCGCGGTCGTGGTCTCGCCGCTGATCGCCCTCATGCAGGACCAGGTGGCGGCGCTGCACGAACTCGGGCTGCGCGCCGCCTTCCTCAACTCCTCGCTCGACGCGGCCAGCGCGCGGCGGGTGCAGGAACAGGCCCGTGCCGGCGAACTCGACCTGTTGTACATGGCTCCCGAGCGGCTGCTCGCCGAGTCCGGGCAACGCCTGCTCGGACAGTGCCGGCTGGCTCTGTTCGCGATCGACGAGGCGCACTGCGTATCGCAGTGGGGCCACGACTTCCGCCCCGAGTACGGCCAGCTGGAAATCCTGCGCGAACGCTGGCCGCAGGTTCCGCGGGTGGCCCTGACCGCCACCGCGGACATCGCCACCCGCGGCGAGATCGCCCAGCGCCTGCTTCGCGACGACGCGCGTCTGTTCGTCTCCAGCTTCGACCGCCCGAACATCCGTTACCGGGTGGTCGAGAAGCGCGATGGCCGCTCCCAGCTGCTGCAGTTCATCCGCGATGAACACCCGAGCGACTGCGGGGTCGTCTACGCGCTGTCGCGCAACAGCGTCGACGAGGTGGCCGCGATGCTGGCGGCCCATGGAATCAAGGCGCTGCCGTACCACGCCGGCCTGGACGCGCGGGTACGCCAGCTGCACCTGAGGCGGTTTCTCGACGAGGACGCCGTGGTGATGGTGGCCACCATCGCCTTCGGCATGGGGATCGACAAGCCCGACGTGCGCTTTGTCGCCCACCTGGACATGCCCCGCTCGATCGAAGGTTATTTCCAGGAAACCGGTCGCGCCGGACGCGACGGCTTGCCCGCGCAGGCCTGGATGGCCTATGGCCTGGCCGACGTGGTGCAGCAGCGGCGGCTGATCGAGCTGGGCGAGGCCGAGGACGCCTACAAGCGCCTGTCCAGCGCCAAGCTCGACGCGATGCTGGCGCTGGCCGAGGCCGCCGACTGCCGGCGGGTGCGCCTGCTGGCCTATTTCGGCGAGGCCTCGGCACCCTGCGCAAACTGCGACAACTGCCTGCAGCCCCCGCAATGGACCGACGCCACCGAACAGGCGCAAAAGCTGCTGTCGACCGTGTATCGATGCCGGCAGACCAGCGGCACGAGCTTCGCGGCCGCCCATGTGATCGACGTGCTTCGAGGCAAGCGCAGCGACAAGGTGCAGCGCTACGGCCATGACGCGCTGTCGACCTTCGGCATCGGCGCCGACTGGTCGGAGCAGGACTGGCGGGTCCTGCTGCGCCAGCTGGTCGCGCAGCACCTGCTGGAGGTCGACTCCCAGCACTACAACGTGCTGCGGCTGACCTCGACCAGCCGCGAGGTGCTGCGCGGCACGCGGCTCGTCGGCCTGCGGCGGCAACTGCGCGCCCCCGCCGGGCGCTCCAGGCGCGCCGCCACCACCGGCACGCAGGCCGCGGCGCTGGCGGCGAGCGACGCGCCGCTGTTCGATGCGCTGCGCGGCTGGCGCGGCGAAATCGCGCGCGAGCACGGGGTGCCGGCCTACGTGGTGTTCCCCGACGCGACGCTGCGCGCCATCGCCGCGGCACGACCGCGCGACCTGCAGCAACTGCGCGCCATCTCCGGAGTCGGCGACAAGAAGCGCGACAGCTACGGCGAGTCGCTGTTGCGGCTGATCGCCGAGGCCGGCGAGCCGGCGGTGGAACCCTGAGCCCGCGCGCCCGCGGCGCCGCGGGCGAAGGAACCCCAGCCGCTCGCGGCCGCTGCGAGGCGGCTCAGGAGCTCCCCTGCGCAGCGGCGCGCAGCGCCGTCGCGGTGCGGCGCAGGACCTGCGCCAACGCGTCATCCAGCAGCCGCTGGGTGGCGGCGGCGTAGCCGGCGGCGTCCTGCGCTGCGGGCTGCCGGGCGGAATCGAAGCGCCAGCTGGACGCCAGGCGGCCCGATGCGTTGTCGACCAGCTGGCAAGCCAGGCCGAGCTCGACCCGGCGCGCGTACACGTCGTGTTCGAGGCGCTGCAGGCGACAGTCCAGCGTCCATTGGCTGCGCCCCAGAGGAAGCATGCCTTCGACGCCGTCGACCCAGCGCTGGCGCGCCAGGGTCTGGCGCAACGCGGAGTCGATCATCTGCGCCGGCGGCACCAGCCAGCGGCTGTCGCGATAAGGCATCAGCTGCAGCGGCTGCTCGCTGTAGAGCATGTCCACGCCGTCGAGCCCGGGCGCCGCCTGCATCGGCAGCACCCGCAGCACCACCGGGCGCAGCCCCGACTCGGCCAGCCGCAACGGCGAAGGCAACAGGCGGTACTGGGTCTGCGCCGGCCGGCGTGTCACACGCGGCAGCGCGCAAGCGGCCAGCGCGAGCACGCAGGGCGCGAGCACCAAAGCGCGCAGCCAGCGCGCGCATGGGCGGCATGAGTTCACTTCAATGCTCCCCCGGTCCGGGCGGCGGCAGCGGCGCCCCGAACAACAGCTGGTTGGGATTGTGCTGCAGGCTGCGGCTGAGATCGGTGAGCTGGGAGCTCAGGCGCTGCAACTGATCGCCCAGGCGGTTGAACTCCGGCAGGGTTCCGCGCTGCAGCTGCAGCGCCGCCTGGGTGCCGGCCTCGCCCAGGCTGGTAGCCTGGCGGCCGGCCTGCTGCCACTGCCCGGCCGTCGCGTCGATGCGCTGCAGCGTACCCTGCGCGGCCTGCGCCGTACGCTGCAGTTGCGCCAGCAGCTGCGAGGCCTGGGTGCCCACCCGCTGCCCGCTGGCCGCCAGTGCCGCCAGTTGCCCGCTGGCGCGGCGCAGGTTGCGCAGGGTGTCGCCCAGCTCCTGGCGGTGGGCGTCGAGCACCGCGGTGGTGCGCTCCAGATGCTGCAGCGTGCGACTGATCGCCACCAGGTTGCGCTGGCTGAGCAGTCCGTCCAGGCGGTTGGCGATTTTCGACAGGATCACCGCGGCGTCGCTCAGTCCGCCTTCCAGGCGGGAAAACACCGAAGGCTCGTAGTGGATCACCGCGTAGCGATGGCCGGGCAGCGGCAGCAGCGGCCGTGGCGAATGGCCGCCGCTGAGGTTGATGACCGACAGCCCGGTAACCCCGCGCGGCGACAACTGGGCCACCGTGTCGGCGCGCACCGGCACGCCGCTCTGGATGGCCACGCGGATGCGGATCAACGCCGGATTCGCCGGGTCGATTTCGATCGAGGCCACGCGCCCGACCTTCACGCCGCGGTACTGCACGTCGCTGGCCGGGCTCAGGCCGGTCACGTTGTCGGTGGCGTAGATCAGGTAGGTGGTGGTGTCGGTGTGGCGCGCAGCGCTGCTCAGCCACCACAGCGCGCCGGCCAGCGCCATCAGCAGTGCGATGACAAAGGCTCCGACGGCGGTGTAGTTGACCTTGGATTCCATGGCGTGGGCCTCAGGCGCTGCGGCCGATGCGCTCCTGCGGGGAGCATAGCGCCGCAGCGCCGCCGCTACGCTCCCAGTACGCCCGCGAGCGCGAACTGCGGAAGTATTCGACCAGTTCGGGCTCGTCGCGTGCCGCCAGTTCGGCGGCGGGGCCCACCGCCAGCACCCTCTTGCGCCCGAGGAAGGCCACGAGGTCGCTGGCGTGCCAGATCGAGTCCAGGTCGTGGGTGGCCTGCAGCACCGTGAGGCCGAGCAGCTGGCGCAGCTGGCCGATCAGCTCATCGAAGGCTGCCGCGGCCAGCGGGTCCAGTCCCGAGGTCGGCTCGTCGAGCACCAGCAGCTCCGGGTCCAGCGCCAGCGCCCGCGCCAGCGCGGCGCGCTTGACCATGCCCCCGGACAACTCGGCGGGCAACTTGTGCGCGGCATCGGCGGGCAGGCCCGCCAGCCCGAGCTTGAGCATGGCCACCTCGGGCATCTGCCGCAGCGCCAGGGTCGAATGCTCGCGCAACACGAACAGCACGTTTTCCAGCACGCTCAAGCCGGTGAACAGCGCGCCGCCCTGGAACAGCACGCCGATGCGCATGCGCAGCCGGTTGCGGGCCTCGGCCGC
>JAKBBQ010000197.1 GCA_021808405.1 Pseudomonadota bacterium
CGTCTGCGCCGGCGCGTTGCTGCTGTGGCGCGGCGCGCTGGCCGGCACGGGCCGGCGGCTGCCGCCGCGCGCGCTGCTGGCCGGGCTGCTGGCGCTGGCCGTGGCCGCGGTGCTGCTGCAGTTCCGCAGCGTGTTCGGCCGCGACCCCGGGGTCAGCCTGGTCGGCATGCTGCTCGGGCTGAAGTTGCTCGAGACGCGCCGCCGGCGCGACGCCTACGTGGTGTTCTACCTCGGGCTGTTCTGCGTGTTCGCGCAGTTCCTCTACAGCCAATCGGCGGCGGCAGCGGCGTGGATGCTGCTGTGCACCGTGGGCTGGCTGACCGCGCTGCTCGACGCCAACCTGCCCGCGTCGCGCCCGCCGCTGTGGCGCCGGATCGCGCTCAGCGCTCGGCTGCTCGGACTGGGCCTGCCGGTGATGGTGGCGCTGTTCGTGCTGTTTCCGCGCCTGTCGGGGCCGCTGTGGAGCCTGCCGGACAGCAGTCGCACGGTCAGTGCGCTGGGATCGAGCATGGACCCGGGGGCGATCGCCAGCCTGGCCCGCAGCAGCAACGTGGTGTTCCGGGTGCGCTTCCACGGACCGCGCCCGCCGCAGGCCGCGATGTACTGGCGCGGCCCGGTACTCGCTCGCTTCGACGGCCATCGCTGGAGCGAACTGCCGCAGGCGGCGGCGCCGCGTCGCCGGGCGCAGCCGCTGCGGCGGCTCGGCGGCCGCGTGCGCTACACCGTGACCCAGCAGCCGACGCAGCGCCGCTTCGCCTTTGCGCTCGACGCCCCGGCGGCGGCGCCGACCCTGGTGGGCGAGCCCGGCGCCAGCCTGCGCCTGCTGCCCGACCTGGAACTGCGCGCCAGCCGCCGGCTCGACCAGGTGGTGCGCTTCCGCGCCACCTCCTGGCTGGGCTATGCCTACGGCGCCGACGAAAGCCCGCGGCGCCTGCGCGAGTCGCTCCAACTGCCTGCCGGCTACGACCCGCGGACCGTGGCGCTGGGGCGTCGGCTGGGCCGGCGCTACGCGGCGGCAGGTGCGCAGGCGCTGGCCGACGCCGTGCTGCGCAGGTTCCGCGAGCAGCCTTTCCATTACAGCCTGCACCCCGGCCGCTACCGCGGGCCGGACTCCATCGACCAGTTCCTGTTCGTGCGCCGGGTCGGCTTTTGCGAGCATTTCGCGCAGGCCTTCGTCGTGCTGATGCGCGCTGCCGGCATTCCTGCGCGCATCGTCACCGGCTACCAGGGAGGCTCGGAGAACCCCATCGACGGCATGTGGGTGGTGCGCCAGCGGGACGCCCACGCCTGGGCCGAGTACTGGGTGCCGGGCGCGGGCTGGATCCGCGCCGATCCGACCGCCATGGTCGACCCGGCGCGCATCGACCGCAGCGGCCAGACCCTGGACTCCCGCCAGCCGCTGTTCGGCCTGCCGCTGCTCGGGCGCTCCGACGTGGGCGCGCTGCGCCTGCTGCGCAACCTCGGCGACGCATTGGACGAAGGGTGGAACCAATGGGTGCTCGACTACGGCCAACTGCGGCAACGGCAACTGCTGCGCCGACTGGGCATGCGCCGCCCCGACTCGGCACGGCTGGCCTCGGCCGCGGCGCTGGCGCTGAGCCTGCTGCTCGGCGCCGGCGGCCTGTGGCTGCTGTGGCGGCGCCGCGCCGCCACCGATCCGTGGCAGCGCGCCTACGCCAGGCTGCTGCGCCGGCTGCGCCGCCTGGGAGTGCAGGCCTGGCCCGGCGAGCCGCCGGGCTCGCTGGCGCAGCGCCTGGGAGCGCGCGCGGAGCTGGCCGAGGCCTGCGAACTGCTGCTGGACTTCGAGCGCGCGCGCTACGCCCGCGGCAGCCCGCGCGGCGGCCTGCGCGGGCTGCGCGCCCGCGTCGCCAGACTCAGGCTGTCGTCAGGGTCGTCGCCGCCAGGCCACGCAGCCCGTTGAGGGCCAGCGTAAACTCGCCCGGCAGTGGCATGCGCGGCCGAAACCGACCCTCCCGCCGGAGCCGGCTCGCATGCCGTTTCCCGGCGACCGCCCGATCCCCAGGAGAACCATGATGAACACCCGACGCCTGTCCAGTCGCCTGTCCAGTCAGTTGGTGGCCGCGCTGCTGACCAGCGGCCTGCTCGCCCTGCCCCCGGTGGCTCGCGCCGAATTGATCGGCACCCAGACCATCGCCAACCAGGCCAGCGGGCTGAGTTCCGGCGCGGTCGCGCACGACCGCCAGGTGTTGTCGCGATTCCTCGCCCGCGCCGACGTGCAGGCCAGGCTGCAGCAACTGGGTGTCAGCGAGAACCTGACCCAGCAGCGAGTGGCCGCGCTCAGCGACTCCGAGGTCGCGAGCCTGGCCTCGCGCATCCACTCGCTGCCGGCAGCCGGCACGCTGGGCTTCCAGGAAACGGTGATCATCCTGCTGGTCGCCATCCTGGTGGTGCTGGCGCTTTGAGCTTTGCGCGCCGCCAGCCGGCGCGGCGCGGCGCCGCGCCGGCTGGCCCGCGCCGGTGCGCGATGGCCTGCGGACTGGCGTTGGCGGCCTTGCTCGCCGGCTGTGCGTCGCCCGCCGGCGGTCCGCAATTCCGCAACGGCCATCTGGTGCAGCCGCCGGCCGGGCTGCCGCAACGGGCATCGATCGTCGGCGTCCCGTTCTATGCCGACGACAGCCATGCCTGCGGCCCGGCGTCGCTGGCCGAAGTGCTGCGCTTCAGCGGGGTCGACACCGACGCCGCGCGCCTCGCGCCCGAGCTGTTGACCCCGGCGCTGGACGGCACGCTGCAGTACGACATGCTGGGAGCGACCCGGCGCGCCGGTCGCGTGGCCTATGTCATCCATCCGCGGCTGGCCGAACTCTTCGAGGACGTCGCCGCCGGGCACCCGGTGGTCGTGCTGCAGCGCCTGGGGATCGTCGGCAACGCCTGGCATTACGCGGTGGTCGTCGGCTACGACCTGCAGCGCGACACCGTGACCCTGCGCTCGAGCACGGCGCACAGCCTGGTGCTTTCGATCGGCCAGTTCGACGCCACCTGGGCCGGTGGCGGCCGCTGGGGCTTCGTCGCGCTGCCGCCGGGAACCTTCCCCGCCCGCGTCGGGCAGCTGCGCTACCTGCGCGCGGTGGCGCCGATGGAGGGCGTGGCGCCGCAGGCGGCACGCCAGGCCTACCGGGCCGCACTGCAGCGCTGGCCCGACGCCTGGGTCGCGATGATGGGCCTGGGCAACCTGGCCTACGCCCGGCATGACTACGCCGCCGCCGCCAGGCGCTTCGCGCAGGCCGCACGAATCCACCAGGGCGACGGCGATCCGCTGAACAACCTGGCGCAGGCGCTGTTGGCCGGCGGCGACACCGCAGGGGCCAGGTCGGCGATCGAGCGCGCGCTGGCGATCGGCAAGCCCAACCCGGCGATCTACGCGGCGACCCTGCGGCAGATCGATCAGGCGGGCGCGGCGGCCACGCCCGGCCGGCCGGCCGGCGCGGCGGGCCTCAACCCAGCCGCCTCGCCCGCTCGGTCGGACTGACGATATCGGTCAGGCGGATGCCGAACTTCTCGTTGACCAGAACGACCTCGCCGCGGGCGATCAGGAAACCGTTGACCAGCACGTCCATCGGCTCGCCGGCCAGGCGGTCGAGGTCGACCACCGAGCCCTGGGCGAGCTGCAGCAGCTCGCGGATCTGGATCTTGGTGCGCCCGAGTTCGACCGACAGGGTGACCGGGATGTCCATCACCAGGTCGAGCTGTTCGCTGGCCGCCGCGGCGGACGAGTCGGGCTGCAGCTGGGCGAAGCTCGCGCGCTGGGGCTGAGGCGCCGGCTGCGCGGCGGCCGGCGGCTGCGGTGGCGGCTCGGCGGGTTCCCCGACCTGGCCCTGCTCGGCCAGCGCGGCCTCCCAGTCGTCGGCCACCTCCACGTCGGAGAGCTGCCCCTCGAGGGGATCGGCGCCTGCTGGGGTGTGCTCGGGTTCGGCCATGGCGGTAGGGAGAGAGGACGGGGATGCGAATCCAGCGCGGACGAAGCGCGGGTCAGCGCAGTCGAGCCTTGCTGGCCGGGCCGGCGCCTTCGCTGAGCAGGCGCTGGCGAACCTTGATCGCCATGCTTTCGTCGTGCTGGCCGTAGTCGGCGACCAGCACCGGGATGCCGTCGACCCGGGCCACCACGCTGTCGGGCATTTCCACCGGGATCACGTCGCCCACCCGCAGCGAAAGCAATTCGCGGACCAGCACTTCGCGCCGCAGCAGCTCGACCCGCATCTCGACCGCCGCCTCGCGCATTTCGCTTTGCAGCGCCTGCATCCAGCGCTGGTCGACCTCGGTGCGGTCGGTGGTCATCCCGGTGGTCAGCTGGTCGCGGATCGGCTCGATCATGCTGTAGGGAATACACACGTGCAGCGAGCCGCCTCCGCCCTCGATCTCGACATCGAAGGTCGACGCGATCACCACCTCGGTCGGAGTGGCGATATTGACAAACTGCGGGTTCACCTCGGATCGCACGACCTCGATGTCCAGCGGCAGAACGGGGCTCCACGCGCTGCGGTATTCCTTGAACACCATGTCCAGCATGCGGGAGATGATGCGCTGTTCCAGGTTGGTGAAATCGCGCCCTTCGATTCGTGCGTGGAAGCGGCCGTCGCCGCCGAAGAAATTGTCCACCACGCTGAACACCAGCCGGGGATCGAAAATGAACAGCGAGGTCCCGCGCAGCGGCTTGAGCTGCACCAGGTTGAGGTTGCTCGGAACGACCAGGGTGCGGATGAACTCGCTGTACTTGAGCAACCGGACCGCCGACACCGAGATTTCGCTCGAGCGCCGCAGGAAATTGAACAGGCCGACACGCCACAACCGGGCGAAACGCTCGTTGATGACCTCCAGCGTCGGCATGCGCCCGCGAACGATGCGATCCTGGCTGGCCAGGTCGTAGGGGCGCACGCCGCCCGCATCCGCCTGCTCGACCTCGGGCTCGGCGTCTTCGCCGGTGATGCCCTGCAGCAGCGCATCGACCTCGTCCTGGGACAGTACGTCCTTGACCATCACTGCACCACGTAGGAGGTGAAATACACGCCGCTCACCGGCGGCTGCGCCGCGCTGCCGCCGAGCAGCCGGTTGATGCGGGAACGGATCTGCACCAGCAGTTGCCGGCGAACCTGCACCGAGGCGGCCTTGTCGGCGGGCTGCGCGGCCAGCAGGCGCAGGATGGCGTTGCGGATCTCCGGGGTCAGCGCCTGGATGCGCGCGTCGAGCTTCGAGTCCGCGGTGCGCAACGCAAGGGTGGTCTGCAGGTAGTGCATGCTGCCGTCGCTGCTGGCGAGATTGGTGACGAACGGGGCCAGGGTGATGAAATGGATCTGCCGCAGGCGCTCGGCGGCGAGTTGCTGCGCGCTGGGCGGATGGCGCGGGCGCAGCAGCAGCCACCATGCCGCGCCGCCGCCGCCCGCGAGCAGCAGCACCAGCGCCAGCACGATCAGCAGCAGCCTGCCCTTGCCGCCCCCGCCCTGCTTGCCCGCCTTGCCCCCCTTGGCCTGTCCGGGCTTGTCAGCCATGCCCCATCTCCGCGAACCCTCCCTGTCGATACTGTAAACGTCACGCCGGCAGGCGAGTTGAATGCGCGGTCAGCGGCCGCGTGCGAGGACTCAGACATAGGTGTTGACCAGGCCGCGCTGCCAGCGTGCGGCAGTCTGCGCCGGCTGCGCGCCGGCGGCCTCGAGCGACGCCGCCCGCGCCGGCCCGCCGCGCCCTGCCGGATGGCGCTGCTGGCCGCGGCCCTCGCGGCCCACCGACGCCTGGCCCAGGCTCAGCCCGGCACCGCTGAACAGGTCGTGCAATTGCGGCAGCGCACCCTGCACCGCGTCGCGCACGGCCTGGTGCGGCGAAGCGAACTGGGCGTTGACCTGGCCGCCCTGGATCTGCAGATGGACCTCCAGCGGTCCGAGCTGGGGGGGGTTGAGATGCAGGGTCGCCGACTGCAGGCCCGAATCGACGGCCAGCAGCACCTGCTGGCCGAATTCCTGCCCCCAGGGCGCGCTGCCCACCGGAGACGGCAGCGAGGCGCTGTAGGTGGCCGCGGCCTCGGGTGCCGCGCTGCCGGGCTGCAAGGCCCCCGGCGCGAAGCCCGGACCCGGAACGGCCAGCACCACCGCCGGCTGGCTGGCGTCGGCGCGGGTGGGCCCGGTGGTGAACGTCCCGACGACCTTCGCCTGCGCGGCACCCGCCAAGTCGCCGCCGGCCTGCGCCAACTGCGCCTGCGCCGTCCGAGCCGCCGGCGAGTCGGCGGCGGGCACGCCGGGCTGGCGCGCGCGTTGCGCCTGTGCCGCCGCCTGCGCCATTTCGGCGCTGAGCTGCAACGCGCGAGCCGCCGGGCCGGCGCTGTGCGCCGACAGCGCCGACGCAGCGTCGCCGGCCGCCGCGGCATCGGCCTGGCCGGCGGCCCCCAGCGGCAAGTTCTTGCCGCCTCCACCCGACGGCTTGCCGCCCTGGGGATCGGGTCGCGCTGCGCCCGGGGTACCCTGTGCGGCCGCCAGTTGCGACAGCATCGCCTGCGCGGCCGCCTCGGCCACGGCCGCGGCCTGCGGGCCGGCTGCCTCGCGCTTGCCGCGAGCCTGCTGCGTCGCCGCGACATGCGCGCCGGCAGCGCCGGCCGATCCGGCCGATCCGGCCGATCCGGCCGATCCGGCCGCGCCGGGCCGCGCGCCGGACGCCTGCTGCGACGCCGCGGCGGGTGCGGGCGCCGCCGACTGTC
>JAKBBQ010000198.1 GCA_021808405.1 Pseudomonadota bacterium
AGGCCTTCGAGCGGGTGCTCGACCTGCTCGAGCTGGCCTGCGCCGGAGTGCTGGGCCATGTCCAGGCCGAGCTGCTGCTGCGCCGGCGGCAACCCGCCGGCCCGACCTGAAGCCGGCGCGCCCCATCGAGGCGGCGCGCGCTACATCAGCTCGGCCCGCGGTGCCGGCAGCTCGTCTCGTCGCAGCGGGGTATGGGCCTGCAGTTCCTCGAGCTGCTGCTCGAGCAGCGGGGTCTCGCGTCCGAGGTAGGACTGGATGGCCGCGCGCAGCCGCGGGTCGGCGACCCAGTGCGCCGACGTGCAGGGCACCGGAAGCAGCCCGCGCGCCATCTTGTGGCTGCCCTGGGCGCCGCCCTCGAACGCCTCGTAGCCGTTTTCGAGGCAGAACTCCAGCGGCTGGTAGTAGCACAGCTCGAAGTGCAGCAGCGGAACGTGGCGCAGCGCGCCCCAGTAACGGCCGTAGGCCCGCTTGCGCTGCGGGTCGAGCAGCACCAGCGAGCATGCGATGTCCTGGCCGTCCAGGCTGGCGACCACCAGCAGCACCCGATCGGCCAGCGTGCGTCCCAGGCGCAGGAAGAAGTCCAGGTTCAGGTAGGGCATCGAGCCGTGCTCGGCATAGGTGTGCTCGTAGCAGCGCACGAACAGCCGCCAGGTCGCTTCGTCGATCCGCTCGCCTTGCAGCCGGCGCAACCCGACCCCGCTCTGCTTGACCTTGCGCCGCTCCTGGCGCAGCTTCTTGCGCTTGTCGTGGTTCATCGCTGCGACGAAGGCCTCGAAATCCGGCCACGGCGGGTCGGCCTGTCGCCAGTGGAACTGCACGGTGGTGCGCAGCATCAGCCCGGCCTGCTCGCACAGCCGGCGTTCGTCGGCGCTGAGGAACAGCAGGTGCAGCGAGGACACCGCGCTGGCCCGCGCCAGTCGCAGCAGGGCCTGCAGCAGCGCGCCGCGCGCGGCCTCGTCGCGCCCGAGCAGCCGCGCCCCGGTGGCCGGGGTGAAGGGAGTGGCCAGCAGCAGCTTGGGGTAGTAGTCCAGGCCGGCGCGCCGGTGGGCGTCGGCCCAGCTCCAGTCGAACACGTATTCGCCCATCGAGTGTCCCTTGGCGTAGACCACGCAGGCCGCGGCCAGCCGCCCCGCGGCGTCGCGCAGCTGCACGGCCAGAGGCTGCCAGCCGGTCGGCGGCAGCGCGCAGCCGCTGGCCTGCAGCGCCGACAGCCAGGCGTGGCGCTGGAACAGCGTGGTGCCGGGGGTCGCGTCGGCCAGCGCATCCCATTGCGCGGCGTCGATGGAATCCACCCCTTCGTCGATGTCGATGCGAAAATCCTCGTCCATGCCCCTGTCCATTGCCATTGCCCAATTCAATCCCACGGTCGGCGACCTCGTCGGCAACGCCGACGCCATCGTCGAGCTGGCCGTACAGGCCCACGCCCGAGGCGCCAGCGTGCTGCTGACGCCGGAGCTGGCGCTGACCGGCTATCCGCCCGAGGACCTGCTGCTGCGCCCGGCCTTCATGCAGGCCGTGGAGCGCACGCTGCGCGACCTGGCGCTGAGGCTGCGGCGGCTGCCCGGCCTGGCGCTGGTCGTCGGCCACCCGCACGTGCCGGGCGGAGCCGGCGATGAGCGTACCCCATCGACGCAGCGCCCGTTGCGCTGGAACGCGGCCTCGCTGCTGCGCGACGGGCGCGTGGAGGCGACCTATGGCAAGCTGGAACTGCCCAACTACCAGGTGTTCGACGAACGCCGCTACTTCGCCAGTGCCGGCGAGCCGCTGGTGTTCGACTGCCAGGGTGTTCGACTGGGAGTCAACATCTGCGAGGACGCCTGGTTCGAGCAGGCGCCCCGGCGCGCGCGTGCCGCGGGAGCGCAGGTGCTGCTGGTGCTCAATGCCTCGCCCTTCCACCTGGGCAAGAGCGCCGAGCGCGAGCAGGTGATGCGCCGACGCTGCCGCGAGAACCACATGGCGCTGGTGTTCGCCCACTGCGTGGGCGGGCAGGACGAACTGGTGTTCGACGGCGGGTCCTTCGTGCTGGACTGCGGCGGCGAGACCTGCGTGCGTGCCCCCCAATTCGAGGAATGCCTGGTGCTTGCGCGCTTCGACGGCGCGCGCGCGTTGCCCGGCGACATGGCGGCGCCGGCCTCGCTGCACCAGCAGGCGTGGTCGGCGCTGGTCAGCGGAACCCGCGATTACGTGCTCAAGAACGGCTTCCCCGGGGTGCTGATCGGGCTGTCCGGGGGGGTCGACTCGGCGCTGGTGCTGGCCATCGCGGTCGACGCGCTGGGGCCCGAGCGCGTGCATACCGTGATGATGCCTTCTCCTTACACGGCGGCGATTTCGCTGGACGATGCCCGCGAGATGGCGCGGCGCCTGGGAGTGCGGCACAGCGAGCTCGACATCGCCGCGATGTTCGATGCCTTCCGCTCCACGCTGCGGCCGCTGCTCAGCGCCCACGACGGCGACACCACCGAGGAGAACCTGCAGTCGCGGATCCGGGGCGTGCTGCTGATGGCGCTGTCGAACAACAGCGGATCGATGGTGCTGACCACCGGCAACAAGAGCGAAATGGCCACCGGCTACGCGACCCTGTACGGAGACATGGCCGGCGGGTTCGCGGTGATCAAGGACGTGCGCAAGACCCTGGTGTGGGAGCTCGCCCGCTGGCGCAACGGGCAGGCGCTGGCCGCCGGCCGGGTCGAGCCGATTCCCCATCGCATCATCGAGCGCCCGCCGTCGGCCGAGTTGCGCCCCGACCAGGTCGACCAGGACAGCCTGCCGCCCTACGAGGTGCTGGACGCGATCCTCGAGGCCTACATGGAAAACGACCGCGGCGTGGAGGACATGCTGGCGCAGGGACTGCCGGCGGCCGATATCCAGCGGGTGCTGCGGTTGCTGCGCATCGCCGAATACAAGCGCCGCCAGGCTCCGCCGGGGGTTCGCATCACCCACCGCGCATTCGGTCGCGATTGGCGCTACCCCATCACCTCGCGCTGGCGCGAGGAGGCGCAGGCCGAGCGGGCCGGCACGGACGGATCGGTTACAGTGGACGCAATGGCGGCGCAGGCCGCGGCGGCGCAAGGCCGGGGCAGACAGCGAGGCGAACCATGAAACAGATCACCGCGATCATCAAACCCTTCAAGCTCGACGAAGTGCGCGAGGCGCTGGCCGAGGTCGGGGTGACCGGCCTGACCGTCACCGAGGTCAAGGGCTTCGGGCGCCAGAAGGGTCATACCGAGCTGTATCGCGGCGCCGAATACGTGGTCGATTTCCTGCCGAAGGTGAAGATCGAAGTGGTGGTCAAGGAGCAGCAGGTGGAGCCGGCGATCGACTCCATCGTCAAGGCCGCGCGCACCGGCAAGATCGGCGACGGCAAGATTTTCGTCACCGCGGTCGAGCAGGTCATCCGCATCCGCACCAGCGAGACCGGCGAAGCCGCGGTCTGAGCCGCTTCGCCCGGCGCGCCGGCTGCCCCTCAGATGCTCTCGCGCATGCGCCACCAGGGGTCTTCCGACACCGGTTGCGCGCCTGCGATGCGCTCGAGCAGGCGCTGCGGATCGGCGTCGACCAGCAGCAGCCCGAGCATGTCGGCAGAGGCGAAGCCCTGTTCGCGGGTCTGGGCAAGGAAGTCCAGCAGCCCGTCGTAATAGCCTTCGCAGTTGACCAGGCCCACCGGCTTGTTGTGGTAGCCGAGCTGGCGCCAGGTCCAGATCTCGAACAATTCCTCCAGGGTGCCGAGGCCCCCGGGCAACGCGATGAAGGCGTCGGCGAAGTCGGCCATCATCTTCTTGCGCTGGTGCATGGTCTGCACCACGTGCAGCTCGCTCAGGCCCTGGTGCGCGACCTCGCGCCGCATCAGCAGCTCGGTGGTCACGCCCACCACCCGACCGCCGGCAGCCAGCGCGGATTCGGCCACACGGTGCATCAGGCCGACGCTGCCCCCGCCGTAGACCAGGGTCATCGCGCGCTCGGCGATTGCGCGGCCCAGGCGCGCCGCGCAATCCGCGTACGCGGAGTCGGCCCCGGTGCGGGAGCCGCAGTACACACAGACCGAATGCATGGTGGGATGCCCGAGGCGTAGCTGAAAAGGCGAACGAGCCGCGCGCCCGGGGCACCGGCACCGCGCCAGGGCTCACAGCCAGCGCGGCAGCAGCACCAGCGCCCAGGTCGCCGCGCACAGCAGCAAGGTTAGCAGCACCGCGGCGCTGCCGAGGTCCTTGGCCTGTCCGCTCAGGTCATTGTGCTCCAGCGAAATGCGGTCGATCGCGCATTCCAGCGAGGTATTGAGCAACTCGACGATCGGCACCAGCAGCACCGAGGCGACCAGCAGGGCGCGTTGCACGCCGTCGTCGCCCAGCCACAGGCCGAGTGGCAGCAGCAGCGCGGCGAGCAGGCCTTCCTGGCGCAACGCCGACTCGGTGCGCCAGGCCGCGCGCAGGCCGCGCAGCGAATTGCGCAGTGCGCCCCAGGCGCGTCGCAGGCCGGAGGTCTTGTACGGCGATTCCAAGGCCTGGCCTTCAGCCACCGCTGGACGGCTGGCTGGACAACTCGGGGTCGGCGGCGCGGCGCAATTGCGACAGGAACTGCTCGGTGGCGCGCGCCCAACTGAATCGGCGAGCATGAGCGACAGCATTGTGGCGGGGGATGCGCAGCGCCTGCAGGCAGGCGCTGCGCAAGTCCTCGTGCAGCACCCCGGCGGGCGAGTCGCCGATCACGTCCAGCGGCCCGCTCACCGGGTACGCAGCCACCGGGCAGCCGCAGGCCAGCGCCTCCACCAGCACCAGCCCGAAGGTGTCGGTGCGGCTGGGAAAGACGAACACATCGGCTCCCGAATAGACTTCGGCCAGCCGGTCCTGGGAGAGCACGCCGAGGAAACGCACATCGGGGTAGCGTCGGCGTATGCGTGGCAATTCGGGCCCCTCGCCGGCCACCCACTTGGTCCCGGGCAGGTCGAGCTCGAGGAAGGCGTCGATGTTCTTCTCGACGGCCACGCGGCCGACGTACAGGAACACCGGCGGGCGTCCCGGCAGCCGGCTGTCGGGACGGGGATGGAAGACCCCGGTGTCCACCCCGCGCGACCACACGGCCAGGTTGCGCAGCCCGCGCGACCGCAGTTCGTCGCAGATCCCCCTGGTGGGCACCAGGGTGGCGCGAGCCGCGCCGTGGAACCAGCGCAGGTAGGCGTAGGTCCACGCCAGCGGCACGCCCAGCCGCGGCCGGATGTATTCGGGAAAGCGGGTGTGGTAGGCGCTGGTCAGCGGGATTCCCATGCGCAGCGCGGCGCGCCGCGCCGCGAGTCCCAGCGGCCCCTCGGTGGCCAGGTGCACCACGTCGGGGTCGAAGTCGCGCACCCGCGCGCGCACCGCGCGGTAGGGCAGCAGGCTGAGGCGGATTTCCGGGTAGGTGGGGCAGGGCAGCGTGGGGAATGCGCCGGGTTCGATCACCTCCACCTGTTCGCCGCGCTGGCGCAACTGCTCGATCGTGGTCTGCAGGGTGCGCACCACTCCGTTGACCTGCGGGCTCCAGGCGTCGGTGGCGATCAGGATGCGCACGCGCGGGACCCCGGCAGCAGCTCGGCCAGCACCAGCGGACTGGCCGACGCGGGCTTCCACATCAACAATTGCAGCGCCCCGTTGTCCAGTTCGGCCACCGCAGTCAGGCTTTCCACCCAGTCGCCGCAGTTGGCGTAGACCAGGGAGCCGATGCGCCGCAGTTCGGCGCGGTGGATATGGCCGCACACCACCCCCTCGCAGCCTCGCCGCGAGGCTTCCTCGGCGAGCAATTGCTCGAAGTGGGAGATGTAGCTGACCGCGTTCTTGACCTTGCCCTTGAGGTACTGCGAAAGCGACCAGTAGGAAAAGCCCATGCGGTGGCGAACATGGTTGAGCCAGCGGTTGAGCTTGAGGGTGAACACATACAGCGCGTCGCCCAGATGCGCCAGCCAGCGGGCGTGCATCACCACGCCGTCGAACCAGTCGCCATGCACCACCCACAGCCGCGCGCCGCCGGCGGTCAGGTGCACGGCGTCGCTGAGCACCTCGATGCCGCCGAAATGCAGCCCGGCGTAGTGCCTTGCGAATTCGTCGTGGTTGCCCGGCACGAACACCACCCGGCTGCCCTTGCGAGCCTTGCGCAGCAGCTTCTGCACCACGTCGTTGTGGGCCTGCGGCCAATACCAGCCCTTGCGCAGTTGCCAGCCGTCGATGATGTCCCCGACCAGGTAGATGGTCGTCGCATCGCAGTTGCGCAGCAGTTCCAGCAGCGCCGTGGCCTTGCAGTCGCGGGTACCCAGGTGCACGTCCGACAGCCACAGCGTGCGGTAGCGGTGCGCCTCCGGCTCGTCGACGGGGTCGGCGGCGGCGAACCCCGCGATCAGGCCGGGTGGCGCAACGCAGTGGGTGGGCGGCGGCAGGTCGCTGCGGGCGGTGTGCGCGCCGCCGCGCTGAGCCAGGGTCGGGAATGCGGGCCACATGAGCCTTCATTGCAGCGCGGCTGCATGACGGCCGCGTGACGCCTGGATGACGCCTGGATGACGCCTGCGGGTCGCCGACGACCCGCAGGCGCGGCGGGGGCGCGTGGCCTCAGGGCTGGGTGCCCGCCGCCGCCGCGCTGCGCGCTACGGCAGCGCTGGCGCCCGGCGATGGCGCGCTGG
>JAKBBQ010000199.1 GCA_021808405.1 Pseudomonadota bacterium
GCACCCTGGGCATCGTGATCGGGCTGCTGCCGGCCGGCCGGCTGGCCGACCGCTACGGCCGCAAGACCACGCTGCTCGGCGGGATCGTGGTGTTCAGCGTGTTCACCTTCCTCGCCGCGTTCTCGCGCAACGTGACCGACCTGGCCTTGCTGCGTTTCATCGCCGGGCTCGGCCAGGGCGCGGTGTTCCCGGTCCCCTACCTGCTGTTGTCGGAGTTCGTCAACAAGCATTGGCGCGGCACCGCGGTCGGGTTGTCGAACTCCTTGCTGGGCTTCGCCTACGGACTCAACACGCTGGCAGCGGCCCTGATCGTCGGCAAGATCCCCGACGCGCAGGCGTGGCGGGTGCTGCTGATGATCGGCGGCGCGGCCATCGTGCTGGTTCCGGTGATCCTCATCTACCTGCCCGAGTCGCCGCGCTTCCTGCTTCGCGTGGGCAAGATCCACAAGGTGCGCGAGCTGGTCGAGATGCTGGAAGACCGCAGCGGCGTCCCGCATGACGACAAGCTGATCGACCCGACCGCATTGCAGGTGCTGCAGGTGGGCCGCAGCGGCGGAGCGTCGCTGGCCGACCTGTTCAAGCCGCCCTACCTGTCTCGCATGGTGGTGTCGTACCTGGCGCTGCTCTCCCCCTTCATCCTGTTCTACGTCATCACCATCTACGGGCCGAGCATCCTGCACCGCATGGGCGCGAGCAAATCCAGCGCGCTGTACTACACCTCGGGCCTGCTGTTCCTCACCGTGCTGACCACCGCGATCGCCGGCAGCGTGGGCGACAGGTTCAGCCGCCGGCGGGGTATCGTTGCGCTGATGCTCGGCACCGCGCTGGGCGCCATCGCACTCGGCATGTCCCTGCCCACGGCCGGAGTGGTGGTGGCCGCGGCGGTGACCTGGGGGCTGGTCTATGCGACCTTCCCGCTGTCCAAGTTGTACATGGCCGAACAGTTCCCCACCCGCTTGCGGGCATCGGGAGTGATGCTCGGCGAATGCGTGACCCGCTTCCTCACCGGCGTGGTGCTCATCTACTTCTTCCCCATCCTGTCGGCACGACTGGGCAGCGCAACGCTGTTCACCGTGCTGGCGGTGCTCAGCGTGCTGTGCATCCTTCCGGTCTGGCGCTACGGCACGCAGACCTCGGGGCGCAGCATCGAGGAGACCGGGACCGACCTGTCGCAGTACTCCGGCGCGATCGCCGCGGGCTCGGCCGGTCGCGAAGCCTGAAGGGGGACGCACGATGCAACCGAGTCAACTCGACCAGGGCTTGCTGGCCCCGCTGCAGCTCGACGGGCATGCCGACGGGCCCTTGTCCGGGCTGGACGTGGTGGTCAAGGACGTGTTCGACATCGCCGGCACGGTGACCGGCTATGGCAACCCGGACTGGGCGCGACTGCATTCGCCTGCCGCCAGCGACGCCGCGGTGGTCGCGCGGCTGCGCGATGCCGGCGCGCGGGTCGTCGGCAAGGCCAAGACGGTGGAATTCACCTACGGCCTGGAGGGCAGCAACCACTGGTACGGCACGCCGCTGAACCCGGCCGCTGCCGATCGCCTGCCGGGGGGCTCCTCCTGCGGCTCGGCCGGCGCCGTGGGAGCCGGCCTGGCAGCGGTCGGGCTGGGCTCGGACACCGGCGGCTCGGTACGCATCCCGGCGAGCTACTGCGGGCTGTTCGGCATCCGTCCCAGCTGGGGGTCCATCAGCCTGCAGGGCGGCGTGCCCTACGTTCCCAGCCTGGACACCCCGGGCTGGCTGTGCCGCGATGTCGGCACCCTGCGTCGCGTCGGCCAGGCGCTGCTGCCGTGGGGGCCGCCGGTCGACGGTCCGCTGCTGCTGCTTCGCGAGGCCTGGGACAACGCGCGGCCGGAGGTCGCGGCGGCGCTGGACGCGACCTGCCTGCAGCTGGCCCGCGCCGGCTGGACACTGCAGGAGGCGCGGCTGGCGCCGCAGGGGCTCGAGTCGCTGCGTGAGATGTTCGCCACCATCCACGGCCGCGAGGCCTGGCAGTCGCTGGGGCCGTGGATCGAGGAGTTCGCGCCGACGATGGCCGAGACCACCGCCGAGCGCTTTCGCATCGCCTCGCAGGTCGGCGTCGCCGCCGCGCGCTCGGCACGGGTCGCGCGCCAGGACTTCCGCGCCCGCATGCACGGCCTGCTGGCGGCGGGTGGCGTGCTGGTGTTCCCCACCAGCCCCTGCGTGGCCCCGCTGCTCACCGCGGACGCCGCCGAACTGGGCCGCGTGCGCCTGCAGACCCAGCGCGTGACGGCCATCGCCGGACTGGCCGGCCTGCCCGAGATCAGCCTGCCGTTGGCGCGGGTCGACGGCCTTCCGGTGGGGCTTTCGCTGGTGGCCGCCAGCGGCCGCGACCTCGGCCTGCTCGAGCTGGCCGACAGCTTGTGCCAGGCGCTCGGGCTGCCCGGCGGCGCGGCGGCGGCGCCGGGCGCCGGCTGAGCTTCAAGCGGGGATGCGGCGGCCGGTCCGGCGTGGCGGGGCCGGCTGCGCCGGCAGCAGGATCGACGCGATGGTCGTGGCCGCCCGGCGCAGCGCGGGGACGTGCCGCAGCGCCTGCTCGATGTTCATCCGCGCCGCCGGCGCGTGCATCGCCACCGCTGCGTAGACCCGCCCGGACGGATCGGCCACCGGCACGCCGACGGCGACCGAAGCGTCGAACAGCTCGCTGTCATGGGTTCCGATGCCGCTGCGTCGCACCTGCTGCAGGTGGCGCAGCAGGGTGTCGATGTCGGTGATGGTGTTGGCGGTGTAGCGTTTGAGCGGTCCGCCGCCGAGCAGCCGCCGGACCTGTTCGCGCGACATGTGGCAGAGGAACAGCTTGCCGCTGGCGGTGCAGTGCAGCGGCACGCGCGTTCCCGGGTCGAGGTGCAGCCGCAGCGGCAGGGTGGTCTCGACCCGCTCGACGTACAGCACTTCGTTGCCGTCGAACATGGTGAAGTTGCAGCTCTCGGACACCTCGTCGACCAGCTGCTGCAGCACGTTGCGGATCTGCGCCCGCAACACCGAGTGCTGCATCGCGTCGATCGCCAGCCGGGACATCCGCGGTCCGACCAGGTAGCGCTTGCTCAGCGGATCGCGCTGCAACAGGTCGGCGTCGTGCAACATGCCGAGGATGCGGAACACCGTCGGCTTGGGCAGCCCGCAGGCCTGGGTGGCTTCATCGAGCGAAACCGGCGCCCCGGCGCGCACCACGTGCTCGAGCACGGCGAAGGCCCGGAGGGCCGTGGAGCGTGCTTGGTCGGAGGTTGCCATCGCTGCGGCGCGGTGCTGGATGCGACGGCATTATCGCAGCAGCACGCGTCGCCGCGGGGGCTCAACCGCCGAAATAGTGCGGCAGGATGCGTTGGCGGGAAGTCGCCGGGTTGTCCGCCAGCAGGTGCGGGTCGGTGGTGACGATGATCAGCCCGTCCATCGGGTCGCCGAAGCCGTGCACGGCAGGCCGCTTCTTCGGCTGCACGACGCCTCCGGACTCCTTGGCCAGCTCGGCGTGGATCGAGCAGTAGTAGTACTTCAGCCCGGGGTGCTCGAAGCGGATGGTGTAGGTGTGCACCGGGTGGCCGGGGCCGGGCGTGCCCTGCACCGCGCCGTCGAAGCGGCTGCTGGTCTTGCCGGTGGCCGGGTCGTAGCCGACGATGGTGTGCGGGCCGGTGTCCTCGTCGACGAACACCACCGGCTGACCGGGGCGCACCGCGACGACATTCTCGAGGAACTCGTTGGCGCCGTTCATGTGGACGTACACCGGCGGCAGCGCGGCCGGTTTGCCCCAGGCGCAGGCGCTGCCCAGCGCGAGCGCCGCGAGACAGCCCGCGAGGGCCAGGGCTGGACGTGGGGGATGGGGCATGGACACGCTCCTGCGCGGCACCGGCGCTGTGGCTCAGGCCGCCACCGTAGGGCAGCCCGAGCCGGGCGGTCAATGCCGGGTCACATCGCCTTACTCCTGCAACCCGGGCTTGCACCCTCGCAGCGCGGCGACGAAGCGCCGGCTCCACCAGCGCGCGTCCTGCTGCTCGACGCAGGCGACGAGGTCGCGGTGGCGCTCGCAGCGCTGCTCGCGCGACATGTGCAGCGCCTGGTGGATGGCCTCGGCCACGCCTTCGACGTCGTAGGGGTTGACCAGCACCGCGCCCCCCAGTTGCTCGGCGGCGCCGGCAAAGCGCGACAGGATCAGCACTCCCGGGTCTTCACGGTCCTGCGCCGCCAGGTACTCCTTGGCCACCAGGTTCATCCCGTCGCGCAGCGGGGTCACCAGCGCCGCCTTGCTGGCATGGAACAGCCCGGCCAGCCTGCGCCGCGACAGCGCGCGGCGCAGCAGGCGCAGCGGGATCCATTCGAGCTCGCCGAAGTCGCCGTTGAGCGCACCGCTGAGCCGTTCGACCTCGCCGGCCAGTTCGCGGTAGGCCTGCACCCCCTCGCGTCCGGGAACCGCGATCTGGATCAGCGTCGCGCGCCCGCGGTCCTCGGGGTGGCGGGAGTAGAGTTCGCGCAGCGCCCGCAGCCGCTGCGGTATGCCTTTGGAATAGTCCATGCGGTCGACCGCGACCAGCAGCTCGCGGCGGGCGTACTGCCGGCGCAGCAGGCCCTGGATGTCCTGCGCCTCGCGTTCGCGCAGCAGGTCGCGAAAGGCCTCGGCGTCGATGCCGATCGGAAAGGCCTGCACGCGCAGGCGCCGGCCGCGGTGGACGAAGGCGTCGTCGCCGTCGCGCTGCGCGCCGAGTTCGCCCTGCAGGTAGTCGGCCAGACGCAGCATGTCGCCGCGGGTCTGCAGGCCGACGAGGTCGAAGTCGAACAACGCCCCCAGCAGCCGCTGGTGGCCGGGCAGCGCGGCCAGCGCATCGGGCGCGGGCAGCGGGGTATGCAGGAACAGGCCGATGCGGTGCCTGCTTCGCAGGCTGCGCAGCTCCTGCGCCACCAGCAGCAGGTGATAGTCGTGGATCCACACCAGGTCTTGCTCGCCCAGCATGTGCATCAGGGCGTGGGCGAACCAGCGGTTGGCGCGGCGGTAATGTTCCCACTGTCCGGGGTCGAAGCGCGCCAGGTCGACTCGCCCGTGCAGCACCGGCCACAGCGCGCCGTTGCTGTAGCCGCAGTAGTAGCCCTCGTGGGTGCGGCGGTCGAGGTCGAAGGTGACCCGGCGGATGTTGGCCTGCCGGCTGTGGCGCAGGCGCGGCGCGTCGATGTCGGAGTCGACCACATGGCCGCTCCACCCCAGCCAGACGCCACCGTGGTCGCGCAGCGCGTCGAGCAGCGCCACCGCCAGCCCGCCGGCCGCGCTGGCGTGGCCGTCGGGCACGCGGTTGGACACCACGACCAGCCGGGACGTCATGGCCGCTGGCGCAGCCAGGCGACCAGGCCCGCCTGCAATGCGGCGGGGCTGGCCAGGCGGGCGAGCGCGACGCTGGCACCGGCGCCGACCTTCACCCCCATACCGCCGCGCGACTGCACGCAGGCGAACGCCGGCTCGTCGGCCAGGTCGTCGCCGAAGTACAGCGGCAGACGGCCGCGAAAGCCCGGCTCGTCGAGGAAGGCCGAGACGGCCCGGGCCTTGTCGACGCCGCGGGGCAGCAGTTCCACCGCCATGCGCGCGGGCATGCAGGCCAGCCCCGGGTCGCCAGCGGCGAGTTCGCGCAGCAGCCGCCGGCAGGCATCCGCCTGCGCCGGCGCCCGGCGGTAGTGCAGGGTCAGCGCCCCGGGCTTGATCTCGCAGCACAGCCCGGGGCGGTCGCGGCAGAACGCCAGCACCCGCGCCGTCGCGGCGCTCAGGTCCGGCCCGCGGTGCCGGTGCAGCCGCCCGCTGGCGTCGCGGCGCTGCGCGCCGTGCACCCCGGCGACCGCCACGCGCAGCGGCTTGAGCAGCGCATCGATGGACTCGACGCTGCGCCCGGAGACGATGGCCAGCGCCGCGCCGCGCCGGGCGAGTTCGCGCAGGCAGGCGAGGGTGCGCGGTCGGACGCACGCCTGGCCGGGGGTCGGCGCGATGTCGGCCAGCGTGCCGTCGAAGTCGAAGAACAACGCGGCCTGGCGAAAGTCGCAGGAATCGATGGGCAAGGGGGTCGCGACGGGGGGTTGCGCAGGCGGCCATTGTGCGCAGCTCGCGCCGGGCGTGCGCGGCGGGACGGCGATGTCCCGGATGCACCGGCGCCGCCCGGGGCTTTCGCCGCAGGCGGCCTGAAAGGTAAAAAAAACTTAATCATCATGTCGAATATATAAATTGCCTTTATTTCAGCCGGAACTTATGGTTCGGCCCACGTACCCAAGGAGTCGTCGACATGGCAGCGAAAACCTACCAGGCCGGAGTCAAGGAATACCGGCAGACCTACTGGATGCCCGAGTACACCCCGGTGGACTCCGACATCCTGGCTTGCTTCAAGATCACCCCGCAGCCCGGGGTCGACCGCGAGGAGGCAGCGGCCGCGGTGGCCGCGGAATCGTCCACCGGGACCTGGACCACGGTGTGGACCGACCTGTTGACCGACCTCGACTACTACAAGGGCCGTGCCTACCGCATCGAGGACGTGCCCGGCGACGACACCTGCTTCTACGCCTTCGTCGCCTACCCGATCGACCTGTTCGA
>JAKBBQ010000200.1 GCA_021808405.1 Pseudomonadota bacterium
CTGAAGCGGTGTCGCAGCGCTGAAGCGGCGGCCCGCGGGTCGCCGGACGCAGCGGGGCGGGCAGGGCTGTGCCGCCCGCAGTGGCCTACACCCGCAGTGGCCTACACCCGCAGTGGCCTACACCCGTTCGCGCTGCAGTTCGAGCACGTACGTGCCGCGGCGGCGGTCGCCGGCTCGCATGCCGGGCCGCGAGGACACCACGTGGCAGTCTGCGCGGGACTTCAGCCCGCGCAGCTGCAGCCTCTTGTCCAGGCGCAACGACTCGCCCTGGTTGAGGGTGAAGTCGGCGAGGATCACCAGCACGTTGCCCGGCCGGGTTCCGACCAGCGTGGCCTCGGCCCCGGTGCTCATGCCGCCGTGGTCGCTCCACAGGGTGACCGGCGAAGCCTGGAAACTGCCTCGGCGGTCGATTCCCACATGCTCGAATCCGTCCAGCAGGCAGTTCAGGGTCAGCGAGTCGCTGCCGGCGGCCAGCGGCGGGGGGGTGAAACCCATGCTCGAAGACTTGTTGCGCATTTCGCAGCCCGTACAGGAATTGTCCAAGAATAGCTCTTAAGGCCTGACAAATCCAGGGGAAACCCGATCGCGTGCCGCCGGTCGTGGGGCCTCGGGGTGTGCTGCCTGACACGCCGCTGTCATACAAGCCGGGTAGATTCACCCAGGCCAGTGCCTCGCGGACGAGCCTGTGCTGGCACGCCGGGTTCCCCCGCTCGGCGAGAGTGTGAGCGAACCTTGTCTGCCCGCCGCAACGCGGCGGGCATTTTTCTGGGCGCCGCGGCCGTCGCATTGACATGGCGCAACGCCGCCGCCTCGGGTCCCCGCTTATCGTTACCAGACGAAACGGCAAGCCAGGCCGCAGCGGCTCTCGAGCCGGCTGGCGTCTGCGAGCTTGCGTACTGGAGGCAGACAACCATGTTCCGACGCATGAGCGACGAGTTGACCTTGTGGAGACTGGGCGTGCGGCTGGAGACCGCGGCCGATGCCGCGCAGCTCGGCTGGCTGGTGCGCCAGTGCGGCGCCAACCGGGTGCGCCTGGCCGCGGTACGACGCACCGTGCGACTCGCGCCGCGCCCGGCGGCCGTGGCCGCCGAATTGCGGCTGGAGTTGCCCAGCGAACTGCAGCAGGACCTGCGCGCCGACTATCCGGAGCTGGCCGCGCGCGGTGCGCTGGGCGGCGCGGCGGCCGCCGCACCGCGCGGCTAGTTGCCGGCGCGCGGCCGCGCGCTTACCAGCGCGGGCGGGCGTGGCCGGCGAAGGTGTCGGGCAAGGCGTAGCTGGACGGCACGTGCTGCTGTCCCTGGGTTTCCAGCGCCAGCATGCGGCGCTCCAGGTCGCTGAGATCGCAGGCCTGGGCCAGATAGGCCTCGTCCAGGCGTTGTTGGGGGTCGAAGTGGATCAGTTCGTCGAGGAATTTGGCGGGGTGGAACATCATCAGCTCCCTGTGGGAATCGTCCGCCCGGATTCGGGCGTTCGGGTTAACCCTAATATAACTCAGGCCGCGAAATTTTGCATGAAGGCATTTGCTCTCATGTTGTGAAATAACAAGGTCTTCCCTGCCGCGCTGCCGAGGCGGTCGGCGCACTGCGGGACAATCGGGGCGATGCATATCCAGCTCGCCTCCGACTTGCACCTGGAACGCCTCGCGGGGCGCTTTCCGGGGGACACCCTGATCCGGCCCGCGGCGCGTGCCGATCTGCTGGTGCTGGCCGGAGACATCGCGCCGACCGTCGAGGGCGTGCGGCTGTTCGCCCGCTGGCCGGTGCCCGTGCTGTACGTGCCGGGCAACCACGAGTTCTTCGATGCCGACTGGCCCGCCACCCGTCGGGCCTTGCGCCAGGCCGCCGAGGGCACACGGGTCACGGTGCTCGATGGCGCCGAGTGGCGTTACCGGGGGGTGCGCTTCCTCGGCTGCACGCTGTGGACCGATTACCGCCTGGAGGCCGACGTGGGGCAGCAGCAGCAGATGGATCGCTGCGGCCGCCGCATGCGCGACCACGCGGTGATCCATGTCGGCGAGCGGCTGTTCACCCCGGTCGACGCGTTGGCCGAGCACCTGCGCTGTCGCGACTGGCTGGATCGGCAACTGGCGCAGGCGGTCGACGGGCCGACGGTGGTGGTCAGCCATCACGCACCGAGCGCCGGCTCGGTGCACCCGCGATTCGCCGGCCATCCGGTGAACCCGGCCTATGCCAGCCACCTCGACGACCTGGCCGCGCGGGCCGAGCTGTGGCTGCACGGCCATGTGCACGACAGTTTCGACTACCGGGCGCGCGACCGCAGCGGCCGCTCGTGCCGGGTGGTGGCCAACCCGCGCGGCTACGCGCGCGGGCGCGAGGCGGCGCGCAGCACGGCCGACCTGGAGTTCGAGAATTCCGCGTTCGACTGGGAATGCCTGGTCGAGGTGTGAAGGGTCGGGCAGGGTGAAGGGGTGCAGGGGTGCAGGGGGAGCGCGGCCGCGGCGCCGCCGCGTCGTGCTCAAGTCCTGGGCAGCCGTGTCGTTAGATCGCACAATCGAAACGTGAAACGTGGCGCGGCCGATGCGGCCGCGTCGACTGCGCTACCCTGGCAATGCGCATGGCGGGCGCGTGCGCAGACGCCCGCGGGACTTGCGCCGCACGGCTTGGCCGCTACCCCGATGGCTACTTCCTCGCTCCACCCCGCGGCATGGTCGGCACTGCGTCAGGTGTTGGCGCCGCTGCCGACTTGCGACATGCTGGTCGAGGCCCATGGCCCGGCCAGCGGCAGCCGCATCGTCTATCTCAACGAGGCCGCGCAGCGCCAACTGCAGGCAGCGGGGCTGCCATCGGGTGCTCCGCTGGCGGCCTGGATCGACGCCCTCGGACTCGACCCGATGCAGTGCATGGCCGCGCTGCGTGAACTCACCGTCGGCGGCAGCGACAGCGCGAGCCTGGAGTGCGCCGCGGGGCAGGGGATGGTCCGACTGCGGCTGCAAAGCCTGCGCGACGAGCAGGGTCTGATCGGTGGCCTGCATGTGTGCTGGCAGCCTGCGCCGCAGCCGGGGCAGGCCGCGCCGGGCGAGGCAGCCGCCGCGCGGTCGGCGCTGGTGCAGGCGCTGTTGCAGCGCCCGATCGTCGCCAGCGACCAGCGCATCGCCGAATTCGAAGGCGCCGACAGGCAGATCCTGCAGTTCCTGCGGGACAAGGCGATCGCCTGGGAAAAGGGCTCGACCAAGGTCGGCCTGGCCGCGGCCCGGGGCTATTTCTCTCCCAAGGGATCGGTGCAGGTGTTCCAGCAGCGCCAGAGCGAGCAGGAAGCGCTGATCGCCCAGGTCGGGCAGGGTGTGCGCGACGTCGTCGAGGCCAACCGCGCGATGCAGCAAGGCGTCGCCCAGGCCGCCGAGCGCGGGCAGGCCATTTCGGCGCTGGCCGAGGCGCGTCAGCGCGACGTCGGCGAGGCGCGCGAACAGTTCCAGTCGCTGACCGACGAGGTCGCCCGCAACGGCGAGCACCTGCAGCGCATCGGCAGCCACGCGCAGGGTATCGTGCGGGTGCTCCACGTGATCCAGGACATCGCGGGGCAGACCAACCTGCTCGCGCTGAACGCGGCGATCGAGGCTGCGCGCGCCGGCGAGGCGGGGCGCGGCTTCGCGGTCGTCGCCGACGAGGTGCGCCGGCTCGCGAACAAGGCGGCGCAGACGGTCGTGACCGCGGGCGAGTCGATCGAGGCCATCCAGGAGTCGGTCGAGGTGGCCAACCAGGCCGCGCACAACCTGGGCGACGCGGTGGGGCGCAGTGCCGAGCAGATGGGCGGGGTGCTGCAGGACTTCGCCCGCATCAGCCAGGGGATCACGCAGAACCGCCAGTTGTTCGCCCGCATCGACGAACTCGGCGAGTCGGCCCAGCGGGCGATCGCCGAGCTGGCCTCGCGCTTCGACCAGATGGCCGGGGGAATCCGCGAGGCCAACGAACAGGGGATCCAGGGAGCCGAGGAGATTGCGGCCCAGTTGCTCGAGACCCTGAACGAGAACAAGGTCCTGCTCGAGATGAACCTGGACTTCGACACCGGCTCGGAACTCAGCGTGGCCTCGCGCGCGGCCTTCGACGGCGCCGCGGAAATCGGCCGCGAGCTCGAGCGGGCATTGGACGAGGGGGCGATCGACGAGGCTGCGCTGTTCGACGAGCAATACCTGCCGATCCCCGGCAGCCAGCCGCCGAAGTTCCGCACCCGCGCCAGCGCGCTGTTCAAGCTCAGGGTGCAGCCCCTGCTCGACCGCACGCTGGGGCGCAGCCCGCTGCTGCGCTTCGCCTTCGCGGTCGACCGCAACGGCTACACGCCGACCCACAACACCATCTACGACCAGCCGCTGACCGGCGATCCCAGGAAGGACCTGGTCGGCAACCGCGCGATGCGCATATTCAACGATGCCGCCGGGCTGGAGGCGGCGCGCAACACCAAGCCCATCCACCTGATGATCTACGCCCGCGACACCGGCGAGGTGCTGCGCGAACTCGACGTGCCGATCCGCATCGGCCAGCGCCAGTGGGGCAACCTGCGGGTGGGCTTCCAGTAGCCGGCCCGCAGGCGCGCCGAGGCGGTCGCGCTAGAACAGCGCGGCGGCCTTCTGCAGCGCGATGAACACCCCGATCAGGAACGGGATGCCGATCGCAAGCCACGCCAGCAGACCCAGCGTGCCGAAGGATCCGCGGGCCGCGGTGTCGGCGTGCTCGGCACCCTGGCGTTCATGCTGCAGGGCCTTTTCGCGCGCAAGCCGCTGTTCGTCCATGTGATGCCTCTCGTGCACCGGGCGTACCAGCGAGTTCAGGATCAGGCCGAGGAGCAGCAGCGCTGACAGGGTGTAGAGGGTGCGGTCGTAGACCAGGTTGTGGGCCACCCCCGCGTGCAACTGCGCCTGCCGCAGGTGGGCGATCAGGTACGGGCCGACGATGCCCGCAGCCGACCAGGCGGTGAGCAGTCGGCCGTGGATCGCGCCGACCATCTGGGTGCCGAAGATGTCCGCCAGGTACGCCGGCACGGTGGAAAAGCCGCCGCCGTACATCGACAGGATCAGGCATACCGCGACCACGAAGGCGCCCGCCAGCCCGAGGTGGCCCAGTGTGGGCAGGCTGACGTACAGCGCGATGCCCAGCACGAAGAACACCGCGTAGGTGGTCTTGCGCCCGATGCGGTCGGAAATGCTCGCCCAGAAAAAGCGCCCGAGGCTGTTGAACAGGCTGATCAGGCCGACCAGTCCCGCGGCCGACGCGGCGATCGCGGCCTTTTGCGCGGTGTTCAGCGTGGCGGCGGTATCGAGGCCGATGAGGTGGCCTCCGAACACGTCCTGCAGCATCGGGCTGGCCATCGAAATGACCCCGATGCCGGCGGTCACGTTGAGGAACAGCACCCCCCAGATCAACCAGAACTGCGGGGTCTTCCAGGCCGCGTCGAGGTGCACGTGGCGGCTGGTCACCATCGCCTTGGAGGCAGCCGGCTCGCTCCAGCCCTCGGGCTTCCAGCCGCTGGGGGGAACGCGCATGCCGAAGGCGCCCAGCGACATCACCACCAGGTACAGCACCCCCATGGTCATCAGGGTCGCAGCGACTCCCGCCGGGGCGTGACCCTGGCCGAAGTGCTTCATCAGCGCCACGGCGATCGGCGCGCCGATCATCGCGCCCCCGCCGTAGCCCATGATGGCCATGCCGGTGGCCATGCCGCGGCGATCGGGGAACCACTTGATCAGGGTCGACACCGGGGTGATGTAGCCCAGCCCCTGACCGACTCCGCCGATGATGCCGCAGCCCAGCCACAGCAGCCACAACTGGTGCATCGACACGCCGATGCCGCCGATCACCATGCCGCCGCCCCAGCACAACGCGGCGATGAAGCCCGCCTTGCGCGGGCCGGCATGTTCGAGCCAGCCGCCCCACAGCGCGGCGGCCACTCCGAGAACCGCGATGAACATCTCGAAGGTGGAGGTGACGAGCGGGACGCTCCAGTTGCAACTGCTGGAGAACATCAGGCTTCCGACGCCGGCACCGGTGCATGTGGCGGCAGGGCCTGACAGCAACTGGCTCATCGGCAGCCAGAACACCGAAAAGCCATAGGCCATCCCGATGCACAAGTGGATCGCCAGCGCCGCGGGAGGCACCAGCCAACGGTTGAAACCCGGACCCGCGACGATGCGCTCGCGCGCAAGCAGGCCGGGGGCGGCGAGTGGGGGGGTGAGGACCTCGGACATGGATCTCCTCCTGGCTGACCGGTGGTTGGATACGACGAGCCGGGGCTGCATCGACCTCGGCTTCGGGCGCACTTATAACCGGATATGTCGATTCATTGCCAGATGGAAGACCCTTGTCGGAATGTTTCGCCCGCGGCAAAACCCCGCGCGTCGCGCGGGGTCCACGGCAACGCCCCGCGCGTCGCGCGGGGTCATGAGGAAGCTTCGCGGCTGCGCGCCGCGAAGCTTCAGATCACCCAGTGCGCTCCCAGCGCGAGGTTCAGCACGATGCCGAAGGTGAGATACATCAGCAGCAGGCCGGTGAGGGTGTGCGCGAGTCCGAGCAGCTTCTTGCTCATCGGCATCATCAGCCCGAAGC
>JAKBBQ010000201.1 GCA_021808405.1 Pseudomonadota bacterium
ACATCGAGGACGAGGTCGACAAGATGGTGTGGGCGATCCGCTGGGGCGCCGACACCGTGATGGACCTGTCCACCGGCAAGCACATCCACGAGACCCGCGAGTGGATCGTGCGCAACAGCCCGGTGCCGATCGGCACGGTGCCGATCTACCAGGCGCTGGAAAAGGTCGGTGGCATCGCCGAGGACCTGAGCTGGGAGTTGTTCCGCGACACCCTGGTGGAGCAGGCCGAGCAGGGTGTCGACTACTTCACCATCCACGCCGGGGTGCTGTTGCGCTTCGTGCCGCTGACCGCCAACCGGGTCACCGGCATCGTGTCGCGCGGCGGCTCGATCATGGCCAAGTGGTGCCTGGCGCACCACCAGGAGAATTTCCTCTATACCCACTTCGAGGAAATCTGCGACATCATGAAGGCCTACGACGTCACCTTCTCGCTGGGTGACGGCCTGCGCCCGGGTTCGATCGCCGACGCCAACGACGAGGCCCAGTTCAGCGAACTGCACACCCTGGGCGAACTCACCCGCATCGCCTGGAAGCACGACGTGCAGGTGATGATCGAGGGCCCCGGCCACGTGCCGCTGCACATGGTGGCGGTCAACGTCGACGAGGAACTCAAGCACTGCTACGAGGCTCCGTTCTACACCCTCGGGCCGCTGACCACCGACATCGCGCCCGGCTACGACCACATCACCAGCGCGATCGGCGCGGCCAACATCGGCTGGGCCGGCACCGCGATGCTGTGCTACGTGACGCCGAAGGAACACCTCGGGCTGCCCGACCGGGAGGATGTCAAGCAGGGGCTGATCGCCTATCGCATCGCGGCCCATGCCTCCGACCTGGCCAAGGGCTATCCCGGCGCGCAACTGTGGGACAACGCGATTTCGCGCGCCCGCTTCGAGTTTCGCTGGGAGGACCAGTTCCGGCTGGCGCTCGACCCCGACACCGCGCGCGCCTTCCACGACGCCACGCTGCCCAAGCAGGCGGCCAAGACCGCGCACTTCTGCTCGATGTGCGGACCGAAGTTCTGCTCGATGAAAATCAGCCAGGACATCCGCAAGGCCGCGTCGGCCGCCCAGGGGAGCGGCGCCAGCGCCGATCAGTTGCGCGAGGAGCTGGCGCGCAAGGCAGCCGAGTTCCGCCACTCCGGCGGCGAAATCTACCAGTAGGAGCAGGGCAGGCAGGGCAAGGAACGCGCCCCCCGCCGCGGCGATGGCCGCGGCAGGAGGCGCGCGTACCCAGCGACGACGAGGTTGTCCATGCAGGTCCATGTGGGAATTGCCGGTGCCGGACTGGCCGGGCGCTTGCTGGCCTGGCGGCTGCTGGCGCGCGGGGCGCGCGTCAGCCTGTTCGATGCCGCCGGCCGCGACGATCGCAGCAGCGCCGGGCCGACCGCCGCGGCGATGCTCTCGCCCACCGCCGAACTGGCGGCCGCCGATGCGCGCATCCACCAACTCGGGTTGCGCTCGCTGCAGCTGTGGGAGTCGTGGCTGGGCGAGCTGCGAAGGCTCGGCGGGCAGGAGGTGTACTTCCGCCGCGAAGGCACCCTGGTGGTGGCCCATGCCGCCGATCGGGGCGCGCTGGCGCATTACCTGGGCTTGCTGCGTGCCCATCTGCCGGGCGAGCCGTTCGAGCAGATGGTGCGGCCGGCCGATGCGCAGCGCATCGCCGAGCTCGAGCCGCTTCTCGCAGGGCGCTTCGCCGACGGGCTGTTCCTTCCGCTGGAGGGGCAGCTGGCCAACGACCAGTTGTACTGCGCGCTGGCCGCGGCGCTCGACGCGGGGCTGGCCGCTTGCGGCGGCGCCTGGCACGAGCGCTGCCCGATCGAGCGGGTTCTGCCCGACGCGCTGCTCGCGCGCGACGGCACGCGGCACCGCTTCGACCTCGCGGTGGATTGCCGGGGAGTCGGCGCGCGCGGCGACGTCGCCGGGCTGCACGGGGTGCGCGGCGAGGTGCTGACCGTGGCCGCCCCGGGCGTGCGGCTGCGCCGGCCGGTACGCCTGATCCACCCCCGCTACGCGCTGTACGTGGCGCCGCGGCCGCAGGGGCGCTTTGTCGTCGGCGCCACCGAACTCGACAGCGAGGACGACGCGCCGATCACCTTGCGTTCGACCCTCGAGCTGGGCAGCGCGCTGTACAGCCTGCATCCCGAATTCGGCGAGGCGCGGGTGCTGCGGCTGGCCGCGGCCTTGCGCCCCGCGCTGCCCGATCGCCAGCCCCTGGCCGCGCCCGATTCCCAGGGGGTGTGGCGGGTCAATGGCCTGTTCCGCCACGGCTACCTGATCGCGCCTGCGGTGGTCGAGCAGGCCGAGGCGGGGGTTGCCGCACAGCTCGGATTGGGACAGGCCGGGGAGCTGCCCGATGCCGCCTGAAACCCCGCGCAGCCTGCAGCTGTCGGTCAACGGCCAGGTCGTTCGCAGCGGCGCGGCCACGCTGGCCGATCTGCTGGCCGAGCGCCAGCTCGATACCCGCGGCGGAGGCTTCGCCTGCGCCGTCAACGGCAGCTTCGTCGCGCGCGCCGGCTGGGCGCAGCAGCCGCTGGCCGACGGCGACTGCGTGGACATCGTCGCCCCGGTGGTCGGCGGCTGACCCCGCCGGCAACGACCTCCGCCACGCGCCGGCGACCTGGAGACAGCATGGAAACCGAAATCACCGCGGCTTCGGGCTTCGGCCAGCCCGCCGCCGAGCCGAAGCCGCAGTCGCGATCGACCGCCGAGCCTGGCTTTTCGGCCGCGGCGCCGCCGGCCGCAGCCGCCGCGGCGCCGCCGTCCGATGCCTGGACGGTCGCCGGGGTGCGGCTGCAGTCGCGGCTGCTGCTGGGAACTTCCCACTACCCCAGCCCGCAGGTGCTGGCGCAGGCGGCCGCCGCTTGCGCGGCCGAGGTGTTCACCGTCGGGCTGCGCCGGTTGCAGCCCGAGAGCGGCGGCGGCCAGGCCTTCTGGCAAAGGGTGCGCGAGCTCGGCGGCAGGCTGCTGCCCAACACCGCGGGCTGCCACGGCGCGCAGCAGGCGGTGAACCTGGCCCGAATGGCCCGCGAACTCTTCGCCACCGACTGGATCAAGCTGGAGGTCATCGGCGACGACTACACCCTGCAGCCCGATCCCTTCGGCACGCTGGAGGCGGCGCGCGTGCTGGCAGCCGAGGGCTTCGCGGTGTTCGCCTACACCACCGACGACCTGGTGCTGGCGCGGCGGCTGCTCGACTGCGGTGTCGCCGCGGTGATGCCGTGGGCGGCGCCCATCGGCTCGGGGCGCGGGCCGCAGAACCTGCAGGCGCTGCGCACCTTGCGCGAGCGCCTGCCCGACGCCGTGCTGGTCTGCGACGCCGGCCTGGGCCGGCCCTCGCACGCCGCGCAGGTGATGGAAATCGGTTTCGACGCCGTGCTGCTGAATACCGCGGTGGCCGAGGCCGCCGATCCGGTGCGCATGGCCGGCGCCTTCGCCGCCGCGGTGCGCGCCGGGCGCGACGGCTGGCTGGGCGGGATCATGCCCGAGCGCCAGACCGCCCAGGCATCGACCCCGGTCGTCGGCATGCCCTTCTGGCACGAGGCCGGCCAGCAGGCCCGGCAGGGGAGCTGAGCATCGCGACCGCGCTGCTGAGCATCGCCGGTCACGACCCCAGCGGCGGCGCCGGGCTGGGGACCGACCTCGCGGTGTGGCAGGCCATGGGGCTGCACGGCGCCAGCGTGTGCACCGCGCTGACGGTGCAGGACCGCAGCGGGGTGCGGCGCATTTCCTGCACCCCGCTGGCGACTCTGCGCGCTGCGTTGGCCGTGGTGCGGCGGCAGGCGCCGCCGGCGGCGATCAAGCTGGGCATGCTGGGCAGCGAGGCCATCGCGGCCGAGGTGGCCGGGCTGTGCGAGGCGCTGGACGTGCCGGTGGTGTGGGACCCGGTGCTCGGCGCGGCAGCCGGCTCGCGCGCCTTGCTGCGCGCGCAGCCGCAGACCTTGCTGCGGCTGGCTCGCGCCAGCCACGTCATCACCCCCAACCGTGTCGAGGCGGCCGAGTTGCTGGCGCTGCCGCCCTGGCAGCACGAGGGCCCGCCGCCCCCGGCCTGGCTGCGGGCGGTGCGTGAGCGATGGCTGCAGCACGGACGCACGCAGGCGGTGGTGCTCAAGGGCGGGCACGCGCAGGGCGGGCGCAGCATCGACTGGGTGTGTACCCGCGAGCGGCTGGTGGCGCTGGCCGTGCCGCGGCTGGCCGACGGCGCCGGCGGTCGGGTGCATGGCACCGGCTGCCTGCACGCCTCGGCGCTGGCCGGTGCGCTGGCGCAGGGCGGCGACCTGCTGCAGGCCGCGGTGCAGGCGCAGTCGCGCACCCATGCGGCGATCGCCGGGGCCTGGATCGCGGCCGACGGCCGGGCGATGGCCAACCCAGCCGCCGCACCCGACAGCTCCGACCTGCCGCAGCTGTACGATGAGCTGGCGCAATCCGAGGCCTTCGCGCGGCTGCTTCGACCGCCGGCGTGGTACCCGGTGCTGCCCGATGCCGACTGGGTGGCGCGCGCGCTGGAGGCCGGCGCCCACACGGTGCAGCTGCGCGCCAAGGGCCTGCCCGAAGCCGAGCTGCGCGCCCAGGTGCGCGCGGCGGTGGAGGCCGCGCGCGCGCACGGCGCGCAGCTGTTGATCAACGACCACTGGCGGCTGGCGCTGGACAGCGGAGCCTTCGGCGTGCACCTCGGGCAGGAGGATCTGCCGCGCCCGGCCGACCTGGCGCGCCTGCGCCGGGCCGGGCTGCGGCTGGGGGTGAGCGCCCACAACCCGGCCGAAATGGCGCGCGCGCACTCGCTGCGTCCGAGCTATATCGCCCTCGGTCCGGTGTGGCCGACCAGCGCCAAGCTGCTCGCCCACCCGCCGCTGGGCCTGGCGCGCTTGCGCGAGTGGGTCGGGCGCTGCAAGCCCTTGTATCCCGTGGTGGGAATCGGGGGAATCAGCCTGCGGCGAGCCGCTGCCGCGCTGGATTGCGGCCTCGACGGCGTCGCCGTGATCGGCGCGGTGCTGGGCGCGGCCGACCCCGAGCAGGCGCTGCGCCAGGGGCAGGATATCGCGCAGGCCTGCCTGCACTGGCGGGGGTTGGCGGCGGCCGAGTCCGCGGGCTGAGCTCGCGGCGGGCGCATACGGGCGCACAATCGGCCGCATGGCACGCCAAGCCCGCCTCTGCCTCGCCGGCCAGCCGCACCTGGTGCTGCAGCGCGCCAGCGCCACCGCTTTCGGCGAGGCCGCCGACTACCAGGACTACCTGCAGCGCCTGGCGCAGACCGCTGCGCGCAAGGAGGTGCAGGTGCACGGCTACTGCCTGCTTCCGCAGGCGGTCTGGCTGGTGCTGACGCCGCGCGACTGCGCGGCGCTGTCGAGCTTGATGCAGACCCTGGCACGCTGCGCCAGCCGGCGGCGCGGCCAGGGCGCGCCGCTGTGGCAGGGGCGCTACCGTAGCGCGTTGCTGCAGCCGCAGCGCTGGCTGCTCGCGGCGCTGTGCGCGGTGGATCTGGCCGCCGAGCTCGAAGCCGTCGCCGCCGATGCGGCGAGCTGGCCGTGGAGCAGCCTGGGGCACCACACCGGGCGCCACAGCAGCCACTGGCTGCGCGAAGCCGCGCCGTACTGGGATCTGGGCAACACCCCCTATGCCCGCGAGGCCGCCTACGCCGCGCTGCTGGCCGGGGCGCCGGCGCGCCAGCCCTGGGCGCAGCTGCTGCAGGCGGTGCGCGGCGCCGGCGTGCTGGGCGATGCGGGCTACCTGGCCTGGGCGGGCCAGCAGCTCGGCCGTGACCTGCAGCCCAGGCGACGCGGCCGGCCGCGCAGCGGGGATCCTCGGAAAGAATCTGTCCCCATTTAATGGGCAGCCGCGCCAGCCCTCGGCAAGAAAGGGGGACAGAACGATGCAACGAAGCTTGCCCGGTCTGCTGCATTGCAGTAGATTGTTCGTCCCAGCCATTCCCCAGCGTGGAGCAGACCATGCAGCAGCAGCCCGAGCAATCCGAAATCCAGGCCCTGGCACGGCATGGCCTGTATCGTCCGGCGCACGAGCACGACGCCTGCGGAGTCGGCTTCGTCGCCCATATCAAGGGCCAGAAGTCGCACGACATCGTGCGCAACGGCCTGCTCATCCTGAAGAACCTGGACCACCGCGGCGCGGTCGGCGCGGACAAGCTGATGGGCGACGGAGCCGGTATCCTGCTGCAGATCCCCGACGCCTTCTACCGCGCCGAAATGGCGCAGCAGGGGGTGGAACTGCCGCCGCCCGGCGAGTACGGGGTGGGCATGATCTTCCTGCCGCGCGAATCGGCTTCGCGACTGGCCTGCGAGCAGGAGATCGAGCGAGCGGTGCGCGCCGAAGGGCAGCAGGTGGTGGGCTGGCGCGACGTGCCGGTCGACCGCGACATGCCGATGTCGCCCGCGGTGCGCGCCAAGGAGCCGGTGATCCGCCAGATCTTCATCGGCCGCGGCCCCGACGTGATGGTCACCGACGCGCTGGAGCGCAAGCTGTTCGTCATCCGCCGCGTCGCCAGCCACGCCATCCAGCGGCTGAACCTGCGCCACGGCAG
>JAKBBQ010000202.1 GCA_021808405.1 Pseudomonadota bacterium
CGGTGGAACGGCTTTTGCTTGCAGCGGGTGGACGTCATCGCCTTGACGCCTGCTGGCCCTGTCCGGAGATCGCCATGAATGTCGACCGCATGCAGCAACTCGTCGCCCAGATGCGCGCGCTGGCAGCGCAGGCGGCCGCCGCTCCGCAGGCGCCGGCGGCTTCCGCGGCGCCGGCCGCTGCCGGCTCGGCGGTCGGGCAGTTCGCCGACATGCTGACGACCGCGCTGGACGGGGTGAACGCCCAGATGGTGCATGCCGACCAGTTGCAGGCGCGCTTCGCCAGCGGCGCCAGCGGGGTCAGCCTGAGCGACGTGATGGTGGCCTCGCAGAAGGCATCGCTGTCGTTCCAGGCCGCGCTGCAGGTACGCAACAAGCTGGTCACCGCGTACCAGGACATCATGAACATCCAGGCCTGAGCCGCCGTGTGGACGAACCCGCGATGGGCGCCCGCGCGCTGCCGCAGGCCGCGCCGGCCAGCCGTTGGACGACCGCCGGTGTACGCCGCTGCCGCGAGTGAGCCGGCCGCGGCCGGCGCCTTTTGCCTCTGATCCCTATGGCCACGCGTACCGACGCCCCGTCCGCCAACCCCCTGCAGGCACCGCTGGCCCTGTGGCGGCGGCTGAGCATCAACCAGCGCATGGGGCTGCTGGCCGGTATGGCGGCGCTGGTCGCGCTGCTGGTCGTCAGCCTGATGTGGGGACGGGTGCAGGGCTACCAGGTGCTGTACGCCAACCTGTCGCAGGCCGACGACGGTGCGGTGCTGGCGCAGTTGCAGAAGCTCAACGTCCCGTACCGCATCGCCGACGGCGGCAATGTCATCGAGGTGCCGACCGACCAGGTCTACGTCACCCGCATGAAGCTGGCGGCGCAGGGCCTGCCCAAGGGCGCCGGGGTCGGCTTCGAGGTGCTGGACCACGAGCCGATGGGAACCAGCCAGTTCATCGAGCACGTGAACTACCAGCGCGCGCTGGAGGGGTCGTTGGCGCGCACGATCGAATCGCTGTCGGCCGTGCAGTCGGCCATCGTCCATCTGGCGATCCCCAAGCCCTCGGTGTTCCTCGACCAGGAGCAAAAGCCCTCGGCCTCGGTGTTGCTCAAGCTGTACCCGGGACACGTGCTCGGCGCCGCCCAGGTCGCCGGGATCGTGCACCTGGTGGCCTCCGGGGTCGCCGGGCTGGACGACAAGGCGGTCACCGTGGTCGACCAGGACGGCAACCTGCTGACCGCCGTCGCGCAGTCCTCCAGCGGCATCGAGCCCGGCCAACTGGCCTACCGCAACGCGGTGGAGCAGCAGTACCGCAGGCAGATCGAGTCGATCCTCAGCCCGCTGGTGGGGAGCAACGGCGTGCGGGTGGCGGTGTCGGCCGACCTGGACTTCGGCAAGACCGAGACCAGTTCGGTGATCTACGGCCAGAGCCACCTGCTCAGCCGCCAGGCGCAGACCCGCAACAGCACGGGCGGAGCCGGGCTGCCGGCAGGCGTGCCGGGAGCGCTGACGAACCAGCCCCCCGGCGGCGTCACCGCGCCCTTCACCGTCGGTTCGGCCTCCCAGCCGTTGACGCCCAAGGAGTTCCAGCAAGTGGCGCCCGCGCTGCGCAGCCTGGCGCCCACCGCGGCCAGCAGTTCGGCGACCAACAACTACGACGTCGACCAGACGGTGAGCCATACCCAGCAGCCGGTCGGCACGGTGCGGCGCGTTTCCGTGGCCGTGCTGATCAACGACCGCCCGGCCGCCGGCAGCGGCGCGGCCGCCAAGGCACACCCGCTGAGCCCGGCCCAGATCGCGCAGATCAAGCAGCTGGTCGAGGACGCGATCGGCTACGACGCCAAGCGGGGCGACCAGGTCTCGGTGGCCAGCATGCCCTTCGGCCAGGCGGCGGCAGCGCCGTCGCCGGCGCCGTGGTGGCGTTCGGCGTGGCTGTGGAACCTGCTGCGGCAGGGAGTTCCGTACCTGCTGGCGCTGATCCTCGGTCTGCTGATCTATCGCGCGGTGCGGCGCCTGGGCGCGGTCGCGGCCAGCGCCGCGGCCAACGAGCCGGGTGAGCCGGGCGAGGCGGGCGGCCCGGGGCCCGGCGGCGCCCGCATGGCCGGCGCGGCGGCCGGCGGCGGCGAACTGGCGCCCGACGTGGTGCAGCTGAACAACACCTTCGAGAACGACGCCGCGGTGTCGCGCGAACTCGTCAAGCAGGACCCGCGCCGCGCCGCGCAGGTGGTCAAGGAGTGGCTCGCCGATGGCCAATGAGGAGGATCTCAAGGGGCTGGAGCGCGCGGCGGTGCTGCTGCTGAGCCTGGGCGAGGACCAGGCGGCCGAGGTCATGAAGCATCTGGCGCCGCGCGAGGTGCAGCGTCTGGGCGTCGCGATGTCGCGCCTGGGGCGGGTCAGCACCGACCAGGCGCACACCGTGATGCGCGAGTTCCGCGACAAGCTCGAGCGCCAGACCTCCCTCGGCCTGGGCGCCGACCAGTTCCTGCGCTCGGCGCTGACCAAGGCCCTGGGGGGCGAACGGGCGAGTTCGCTGATCGAGCGCATCCTGCACGGCGGAGAATCGAGCGGGCTGGAGAACCTCAAATGGCTGGAGCCGCGCGCGGTCGCCGAGTTGATCAAGCTCGAGCATCCGCAGGTGATCGCGCTGGTGCTGTCCTACATCGACGCCGACCAGGCCGGGGAGGTGCTGCAGTACCTGCCGGAACGACAGGCCAGCGAGGCGGTGTTGCGGCTGGCGAACCTCGACAGCCTGCAGCCCAGCGCGCTGCGCGAACTCAACGACGCGCTCGACGAGTTGCTGTCGGGCGATTCGCAGAGCGTGCAGGTCAGCGCGATGGGCGGCCCGAAGGTGGCCGCGGAAATCCTCAATCGGGTCGAGACGGCGCTGTCCAATGGCATCATGGAGCACATGCGCTCGCAGGACGAGACGCTGGCCGGCAGGGTGCAGGAGCAGATGTTCGTGTTCGACGACCTGATCAACGTCGACGACCGCAGCATGCAGACCATGCTGCGGGAGATTTCTTCGGAAAGCCTGATCGTCGCGCTCAAGGGCGCCAATGCCCCGCTGAGGGAGAAGTTCCTCGGCAACATGTCCAAGCGCGCGGCCGAAATGCTGCGCGACGACCTGGAGGCCAAGGGGCCGGTGCGGCTGAGCGAGGTCGAGGCGGCGCAGAAGGAGATCCTGCAGGTGGCGACCCGCCTGGAGGCCGCGGGCCAGATCCAGCTCGGAGGCGGCGGGGCCGAGGCGATGGTGGGCTGACGATTGCGTGACCATGGGGCCGTGATGGATGCTCGGGATGCGACGCGCAGGCGCGCGCAAGGTGGGCGAGAGGTGATCATCCCCAAGGAGGAGGTGGCCCAGGCGCGCGCCTGGGCGGCTCCCGAACTGGGGCCGGGGCGCGGCGCGGGTGACGCCGCTGCGGCGCTGCCGACCGCGCGCGACCTCGAGGCGGTGTTCGAGGCGGCGCGCGAGCAGGCGCGCCGCGAGGGCTTCGAGCAGGGCTTCCAGCAGGGCCGGGCGGCGGGCCTGCAGGCGGCACGGCAACAGGCGCAAGCCGAACGGGACTCGCTGCGCGCCCTGCTGCAGCGCTTGCACGCGCGGGTGGATGCGCTGGACGCCGATCTCGAGTCGGCGCTGGTCGCGCTCGCGCTCGAGCTGGCGCGACAGGTCGTGATCCACGAAATGCGCACCCAACCCCAGCAGGTGCTCGAGGTGCTGCAAAAGGCGCTGGCGGCCTTCCCGGCGCGCGCCGGCGTCCCCTGGGTGCGGCTGCATCCCGACGACGCCGCGCTGCTGCGCGAACTGGCCCCGGAACTCGAGCAAAGCGGCCTGGGCTTCGTGCCCGACTCGGCGCTGCAGCGCGGCGACCTGGTGCTGGGCGCCGGCCCCGAGCCGGCACGCGCCCATCCCGAACGTCGCTGGCGGGTGCGCGCCGAGCCGCAGGCCGAACTCGACCTGCGGCTGGAGGAGCGCTGGCGCCAGGTCATGGCGCGGCTGTTCGAGGAGGGCTCGCTGTGAGCGCGCCGACCGTGCCCGATGCGCCCGCGGGCGCCCAGGAGGGCGTCGGCGCGGCGGCCGCCGGCCCGGCGATCGCCTCCGCGGGGCCGGCCGCGCCGGCAGCGCTGGCACGGCTGCACACCTTGTACCGGCGGCTGCGGGCGGCCGGCGACCTGCCGCTGGTTCCCAGCGGCAGTCTGGTCCGGGTGCGCGGTCTGATCCTGGAAGCCCAGGGGCTGGACCTGAGCCTGGGTTCGCGTTGCCTGATCGGCGCCGAGGGGCAGCGCAGGGTCAGTGCCGAGGTCGTGGGATTTCACGGCGACCACGTGCAGTTGATGGCCAGCGGGGACATGCAGGGCCTGGCTCCCGGCGCGCGGGTGATGCCGGTGCCGGGCGACCTGCGGCTTCCCGCAGGGCTGGAGCTGTGCGGGCGCGTGCTCGATGCCGACGCCCGCCCGCTCGATCGCCTGGGCCCGCTGCTGGCCAGCGACTTCACCAGCCTGAGCACCCCTCCGATCAATCCGCTGGAGCGAGCGCTGGTGCGCCGGCCGCTGGATGTCGGGGTGCGGGCGATCAACGCGCTGTTCACCGTCGGCCGCGGCGCCCGCATGGGGCTGTTCGCCGGCAGCGGCGTGGGCAAGAGCGTGCTGCTGGGCATGATGGCCCGCAACACCGACGCCGACGTGATCGTCGTCGGCCTGATCGGCGAGCGCGGGCGCGAGGTCAAGGAATTCATCGAGGACATCCTGGGCGCCGAGGGCCTGCGGCGCGCCGTCGTCGTGGCCGTGCCGGCCGACGCGCCGGCCCTGTCGCGCATCCGCGGCGCTCGCCTGGCCACCGCGCTCGCCGAGTATTACCGCGACCAGGGGCTGCACGTGCTGCTGCTGATGGACTCGCTGACCCGCTATGCGCTGGCGTTGCGCGAAGTCGCGCTGGCGGCAGGCGAACCGCCGGCCGCGCGCGGATTCCCGCCCTCCGTGTTCGCGCGCCTTCCGGCGCTGGTCGAGCGCGCCGGCAACGGGCGCGACGGTGGCGGCAGCGTGACCGCCTTCTACACCATCCTGATGGAAGGCGACGACCAGCAGGATCCGGTGGCCGACAACACGCGGGCCATCCTCGACGGACACATCGTGCTCGGGCGCAGGCTGGCCGAGCAGGGGCATTTCCCGGCGATCGACCTGCAAGCCTCGATCAGCCGGGTCATGCCGGCGCTGGCCGATGCCGAACAGCTGCGCCGGGTCTACCGCCTGAAGGAACTGGAGTCGCGCTACGCCGCGCAGCAGGACCTGATCGCGGTGGGCGCCTACACCCCGGGCAGCGATCCGGTGCTGGACCAGGCGGTGCAGGCGCACGCGGTCATCAGCCAGTTCCTGCGCCAGGGCATGCGCGACGCGGTCGACCTGGCCACCAGCCGTGTGCTGCTGGCGCAACTGATGGTGCCTTACCTGCCTGCGGCAGCCGCCGCCTGAAGGGCCCGGCGCCTACAATGGGGCGGGTCCCAGCGGCCGTGGCGCCGCAGCCTCGCAGATGTCCGAATCCGCCTTCTCTTCCAGTGCCTCGACGCGGCGCTTGCAGACCTTGCGCGAACTCCTGGAGCAGGCCCAGCGCGCGGCCCAGGAAATCGCCGTCGCGGTCAAGCGGGCGCAGCTCGAACAGCAGCGCGCCGAGGCCAAGCTGCAGAACCTGCACCAGTACGGCGAACAGTACCGCCGGCAACTGCTCGAGCGCGAGCGCGCCGGCGCGCCCTGGAGCCAGGTACGCGACCTGCGCGGCTTCCTCGACCGACTGGCTGCGGCGCAGGCCGCGCAGCGCGACGAGGTCGAACGCAACCGCGAGCAATGCGCCGAGCAATTGCGGGCGTGGACCTCGGCACGCCAGAAGGAAAAGGCCTACGAGGTGCTGCTGGCGCAGGAGCAGGGCGTCGCGCTGGCGCAGCAGCGCCGGCGCCAGCAGGCCGATTTCCAGGAATGGTCGCTCAACCGCCGGCCCGCGTTCGGCGACAGCGCGGTCGATACCCAGGGCTCGCGCTTCGGCGACACCGGGACCACGCGCCGTTGAGCGCTGGGCTCGCGGGCGGCGGTTTTCCGGCGCCCCGCGCGCCAGGCTGCTCCGCCAGTCCCTGGCGCGAGTCTTGCTTGCGTGGGGTGGCGCAAGCGGTGCTCCTGTCGCCGCCGTCCCCTCCATGACCCGTATCACGACCTTCGAAGCCCTACCCGCCGCCACCGCGACACCCGCTGCCACGTCCGGCGAAACGAGTGCCTCCGGCTCCTTCGCCGCGGTGCTGTCGATGGCGCAGGACGGTGCCTCGCCAGGGAGCCCGGGCGCCGGCTCCACCGCCGCGCCGCCCGCGCCGGCAGCGCCGGCAGCGCCAGGCACGGCAGCCGCGAGGCTCGCCGCCCCACCCGCGCCGGCGGCGCAGGCAGACGCAGCGCCGGGCGGGCAGCCCCCGGCCCAGGCTGCCGCCGGGGCCGCGCCGCAGCCGGGACAGTCGGCGACGCCCGCACCCGC
>JAKBBQ010000013.1 GCA_021808405.1 Pseudomonadota bacterium
ACTGCGTCGCAGGTCGACCACCACGTCCCACACCTTGCCGCTGAGCACCCGCACCAGCTTGCCCTGCGGATGGCGGATCTGGTAGTGCAGGCCGCGCAGCACCCACTGCACCGACAGCGAGTGATTGTCCTGCACGAATTCGCAGTCGATCCCGGTCGCGGAGGCGAAATCGCGCTGGTTGTAACTTTCGAAAAAGAATCCCCGGGTGTCGCTGAATATCCTCGGCTCGAGCACGAGCACCTCGGGCAACGCGGTGGCGGTGACGGTGAAGGGCATGGGCGCGCTCCTTGCGAAGCTCACGCGGGATCGGATTCGAGCAGACGCAGCAGGTACTGGCCGTAGCCGTTCTTGCGCATCGGCTCGGCCAGGCGCTGCAGTTGCGCGCCGTCGATCCAGCCGTGGCGCCAGGCGATCTCCTCCGGGCAGGAGACCTTCAATCCCTGGCGCTTCTCCAGCGTGGCGATGAACTGGCCGGCGTCGAGCAGGCTCTCGTGGGTGCCGGTGTCCAGCCAGGCGTGGCCGCGCCCCAGGCAGCGCACCTGCAGGCGGCCGCGCTCCAGGTAGCGGCAGTTGAGGTCGGTGATCTCCAGTTCGCCGCGCGCCGAGGGCTCGAGCGACGCGGCGATGTCCGGCGCTTCGCGGTCGTAGAAATACAGCCCCGTCACCGCGTAGTTGCTCTTCGGGCGGCTGGGCTTTTCCTCGATGCTGATCGCCTTGCCGTGGCGGTCGAATTCGACCACCCCGTAGCGCTCGGGGTCGAGCACGTGGTAGGCGAACACCGTGGCGCCCTCGGTCTGCTCGCAGGCCTGGCGAAGCGTCGGCTGCAGGTCGTGGCCCCAGAACAGGTTGTCGCCGAGCACCAGCGCGCTGGCCGAGCCGCCGAGGAAGTCGCGGCCGATGACCAGGGCCTGCGCCAGCCCATCGGGGCTGGCCTGGACCGCATAGTGCAGATCCAGGCCCCAACGGCTGCCGTCGCCGAGCAGCTGCGCAAAGCGCGGCGTGTCCTGCGGGGTGGAGATCACCAGGATCTCGCGGATCCCCGCCAGCATCAGGGTCGACAGCGGGTAGTACACCATCGGCTTGTCGTACACCGGCAGCAACTGCTTGCTCACCACCTGGGTGACCGGGTACAGCCGGGTGCCGGAACCTCCGGCGAGGATGATGCCCCTGCGGGTGCTGGGTGTCGTCATGACGGGACGCCGTGTACGGGGCGCCGATGCGCGGGCGCCGCTTGCCTGCCAGCCGCGAAATCGGCGGTGCCTGGGCGCGGCACTCCCCAAGGCCCGGCCCGCAGGACCCGCGAACGGGCCTGGAAAAAAGCCTCGCGGCTGCCGCCCGGCAGGGGCGCCAGCCGCGAGGCCTGGGCAGATTGGTGGCGCTTCAGGGACTCGAACCCCGGACCTGCGGATTATGATTCCGTCGCTCTAACCAACTGAGCTAAAGCGCCAAAAGCGACCGATTGTAGCCGCGAGCGCAGGACATGCTCAAGTGCCTGTGCTCGGCGCGGGATTCAGCGGTTCTCGAACCCCGGCTGGCGCTTTTCCAGGAAGGCCGCCATGCCCTCTCGCTGGTCGTGGGTGCCGAACAGGCTGTGGAACACCCTGCGCTCGAACAGCAGGCCGTCGGACAGCGGCGATTCGAAGGCGCGGTTGACGCATTCCTTGGCCATCATCACGGTGTGGCGAGGGAAACCGCAGATGGTGCGCGCCGCGTCCATCGCCTCGTCGAGCAGCCTGGCAGCCGGGACGACCCGCGACACCAGGCCGGCGCGCTCGGCCTCGGCGGCGTCCATCATGCGCGCGGTCAGCGCCAGGTCCATCGCCTTGCTCTTGCCCACCGCGCGCGGCAGGCGCTGGGTCCCTCCGGCGCCGGGGATGATGCCGATGCGGATTTCCGGCTGGCCGAAGCGGGCGTCGTCGGCGGCGATGATGAAGTCGCACATCATCGCCAGTTCGCAGCCCCCGCCCAGCGCGTAGCCGGCGACCGCGGCGATCACCGGCTTGCGCATGCTGCGCATGCGCTCCCAGTTGCGGGTGATGAAATCCTCGCGGTAGGCCTGCATGTAGTCCTTCGAGGCCATCGCGGCGATGTCGGCGCCGGCCGCGAAGGCCTTGTCGCTTCCGGTCAGCACCACGCAGCCGATGGCCTCGTCGGCGTCGTACATCGCCAGCGCCTGCCCCAGTTCGTCCATCAGCGCATCGTTCAGGGCGTTGAGCTGGCGCGGGCGGTTGAGGCGGATCAACGCCACCGGGCCGTCGGTTTGCAGCAGCAGGTTTTCGGGTTGCATGGACTCTCCTTGGGAATCGGGCAAAGGGTTCAGGCAGCGAGCCAGTCCTGGCGCAGGCTGCGCGCGCCGGCACCGGGTCGTTCGGCCAGCTGCAGTTGCAGCGGCCCGGGCGCGGGCGGCGGCAGCGCCGCCTGCAGGCGCAGCAGCCTGCCGTCGCGCATCACGTGCAGGCACCAGGAATCGCCGGACGCCGAGCGGGCGTACTGGCGGTTCAGCGCCTGCAGGCTGGCCTGCTGTTCGTTGAGCGCGACCAGGGTGTCGCCGGCGCACAGTCCGGCTTGCTCGGCCCAGCCGTCGCGCCGCACATGCAGCACCCGCGGCCAGTTCGCCTCGCCCTCCAGGCGCAGTCCCAGCGAGTCGGCGGCGCGCGGCGCAGCGTGGCCGACTCGCACGCCGAAGCGGCGCAACAGCGCGGGCAGCGGCAGGGGCTCGCGGCCGTCGACATGGCGCTCGAACCACCTGCGCACGTCCACCCCGCAGGCCTCGCGCACGATCCCGGGCAGCGCATCCTCGGGCACGCCCTGCTCGCGCAGCGGCGCGTCGGCGCGGCCGTAGCGACGCCACAGCAGCCGCATCACCTCGTCCAGGCTGCCGTGGCCGCGACTGCGCAGGTGCAGGTCCAGCGCCAGCGCGAACAACGAGCCCAGGGTGTAGTAGCTGACCGTGACGTTCGGGGTGTTGGGGTCGGGGCGGTAGAACTTGATCCAGGCGTCGAAGCTGGCTTCCCGCAGGCTTTGCACATGCCGGCCGGGCGTGGCCTGCACCGCGCGCATCGACGCGCCGAGCAGCTCCAGGTACTGCGCGGCGCCGATCAGCCCGCAGCGTCGCAGCATCAGGTCGTCGTAGTAGGAGGTGAAGCCCTCGAACAGCCACAGCAGCCCGGTGAGATTCTCCTTCTCCAGGTCCAGCGGGCTGAAGGCCTGCGGCCGGATGCGCTTGACGTTCCAGGCATGGAAATATTCGTGGCTGCACAGTCCGAGCAGCCTGCGGTAGCCGGCGTCGGCGTCGGCGCCGTCGCGCGGGTGCGGCAGCTCGGCCTCGGAGCAGATCAACGCGCTGCTGTCGGCGTGCTCCAGGCCGCCCCAGCCGTCGGGCGCGGGAGTGAGCAGGAAGGCGTAACGGGAAAATGGCGGGCGCCTGGTCTGCGGCTCGAACAATTCGATCTGCGCCTGGCAGATGCGCCGCAGGTCGGCGCGCAGCCGGCGCTCGTCGACCTGGCCGCGCAGCCGCTGCGCGTGCTCGATGACCATGCGGTGCGCGGTACCCCCGGCACGGAAGGCCAGCTCGAGCTGCTCGCCGCACGATACCGGGTGGTCGATGAGCTGCTCGTAGCTCGCCGCCGCGTACACCCCGAAGCCGCGTGCGTCGACCTGGCGCGCCGGCAGCGTGGTGGCCAGCGTCCAGCGCGGCAAGGGCGGCGCCTCGATGCGGACCTCGTGGCGGCGCTGCTCCATGCCGGCAGCCGCGAGCAGCAGGCTGCTGAAGTTGAAAAAGGCGCGCGATGGATCCAGCCAGGCCGCGCGCACCGAGGCGTCGTGGGCGTAGACCTGCCAGTGCAGCCGCAGCGGCCCCGCGCAGGCGGCGACCCGCCAGCGGTTCTTCGCGGTCTTGCGCACCGCCACCTCGGCGTCGCCGCAGTGCGCGCGAAGCTGCAGCAGGTGGCGGGCGAATTCCCGCACCAGGTAGCTGCCCGGAATCCAGACGGGCAGCCACAGTTCCTGCCCGGCCGGGTCGGGGTGTTCGATGTCGAGTTCGACATCGAACACATGGGCGTGCAACTGCTGCATGCGCACCCGGTAGCGCAGCGGCGCGCGCTCCCGCGCGCAAGCGCCCGGGGAAGGGCTGGCGGTCGGGCGGCGCGGGCCGCGCGGCTTCGGTGTCGTGGCGCTCATCGGCGGCTGCTTCGGGCTGCTCGGGGTGCGGGTGGCCTTCATGCTAATCTGAGCGAGCGCCCGCCATCGCCGCCGGGAGTTGCCTGTCCCTACCTCTGCTACCGATTGCTCCGTGGAACGAGACGTATTCAGCGAAATCGCGGCCCATACCGGTTCCGGTTCGCCGTCGTTGGTGTACCAGCCTCAAGTGCGCTATCCGGGGGGCGAGGTCGTCGGACTCGAGGCGCTGTTTCGCTGGCGCGCCGAGACCGCGCCGCGGCGGCATTCGCCGCTGAGCTTCCTGCCGCGGCTGTCGGTATCGCAGACCAGCCAGTTGTTCTTCTGGGTGGTCGACACCGCGGTGGCCGAGGCGCGGGTGCTCAGCAACTGGACCGGTTGGCAGGGACTGGTCGGGGTCAACGTCGAGGCCGACCAGCTCGGCGACCCCGACCTGCTGCCCCATGTGCAGCGGGTGCTCGAGCAGAGCCACTGGCCGGCCCAGCGCCTGGCGCTGGAGGTGACCGAGCGCCGGCAGATCCCGGTATTCCCCAGCGTGATGCGCAACATCCAGTCGCTGCAGCAGGCGGGGGTGTTGATCGCGATGGACGATTTCGGCGAGGGCTACGCTTCGCTCGAATACCTCAAGCGGCTGAGCCCGGCGCAAATCAAGCTGCCGTCGGGCTTCAGCACCGGACTCGACCGCGATCCGCGCAACCGCGAGATCGTGCGCAGCCTGATCGGGCTGTGCCAGCGCCTGGGGGTGCAGATCGTCGCCGAGGGGGTCGAGAAGGTCGAGGACGCCCAGGCCCTGCGCGAAGTCGGCCTGCAGGTGATGCAAGGCTACCTGTTCGGCGAGCCGCGCCAGCTCGAGGACTGGGCGGAGTTCCTGCACCACGGCGGTCGGCTGCGCGGCAGCTGACCGGGGCGCCAGCCGTCGCGCGCCGGCGGCGCCGCGGCGGCAAGGCTCAGCCGACGTGCTTGGCCAGGAAGGCCAGCGAGCGTTCCATCGCCAGCTTGGCGGCGGCCGCGTCGTAGCTGCCGCGGGCGTCGCAGTTGAACCCGTGGTCGGCGTCGTAGACGTAGAACTCGGCTTCGGGGTTGGCCTTGCGCACGGCCTCGCGATCGGCCTCGGAAATGTGGGCGTCCTTCAGCCCGTAATGGAACAGCAGCGGCGCCTTGGCCTTCTCGCCGACCAGTTGCACATTGCGGCCTCCGTAATAGCTGATCCCCGGCAGCGCCAGGCGGATCGCCGCCAGGTAGGTGACGCTGCCACCCCAGCAATAGCCGACGACGCCGACTCGCCCCGCGCGCGAGACCTCCTTGGCAGCCGCCTGGACCCCGGCCAGCGCCCGCTCGAAGCCGAGCTTGCCGACCAGATCGAAGCCCTTCTGCATGCCCTCCTGGTTGTAGCCGAGCTCGACTCCCTGTTCGACCGGATCGAACAGCGCAGGCGCGATCGCCAGGTAGCCGGCCGCAGCGTAACGGTCGGCCACGCTGCGGATATGCGGGTTCACACCGAAGATTTCCTGCACCACCACCAGCCCGCCCTTGGGCGTGCCGCCGGGCTCGGCAAGGTAGGCGCTGATGCGGTTGCCGTCCTGGGTTTGCAGGGAAAGGGTCTGGGCCATGGACCATCCTCCGTCACGGGTCAGTGGGTGGAAAACGGTCATGTTAAGAGCGGATCGCCGCGCTTGCAGCGGCGCGCGCGGGCTTCAGCCCGCAGGCGACGCGGCGCGCTGCCCGAGCAGCCGCCGCAGGTAGGGGGCGGTGGCCGATTCGCGGTCCTCGGCGAGCTGCTCGGGGCTGCCGCAGGCGACGATCCTGCCGCCGCCGGCGCCACCCTCGGGGCCGAGGTCGATCACCCAGTCGGCGCTGGCGATGACGTCCAGGTTGTGCTCGATGACCACGATGGTGTTGCCGGCGTCACGCAGCCGCAGCAGCACCGCCAGCAGCATGTCGATGTCGGCGAAATGCAGCCCGGTGGTCGGCTCGTCGAGTATGTACAGCGTGCGCCCGGTATCGCGTCGCGACAGCTCCAGCGCCAGCTTCACCCGCTGCGCCTCCCCTCCGGACAGCGTGGTGGCGCTCTGGCCGAGGCGGATGTAGCCCAGCCCGACTTCGCGCAGGGTCTGCAGCTTGCGGGCGATCGCCGGCACGCCGCGGAACGGTTCCAGCGCCTGGTCGACGCTGAGTTCGAGCACCTCGGCGATGTTCAGCCCGTGCCAGGTCACGTCCAGGGTTTCACGGTTGTAGCGCTTGCCGTGGCAGACGTCGCAGGGCACGTACAGGTCGGGCAGGAAGTGCATTTCCACCTTCACCAGGCCGTCGCCCTGGCAGGCCTCGCAGCGCCCGCCCTTGACGTTGAAGGAAAAGCGTCCGGCGTCGAAGCCGCGTTCGCGCGCCAGGTTGGTCTGCGCGAACAGTTCGCGCAGCGGGGTGAACAGCCCGGTGTAGGTCGCCGGGTTGCTGCGCGGGGTGCGCCCGAGCGGCGACTGGTCGACCGCGATCACCTTGTCGAGGAACTGCAGGCCCTGCAGGCTGTCGTGGGGCGCCGCCTCCAGGTGGGCGCCGTTGAGGGCGGCGGCCGCCGCGGCGTACAGGGTGTCGTTGACCAGCGTGGACTTGCCCGAGCCCGACACCCCGCTGACCACGCTGAGCAGCCCCAGCGGAATGCGCGCGGTGACGCGCTGCAGGTTGTTGCCCCTGGCGCCCGCGAGTTCCAGCCAGTGCGGCCCCGGCGTGCGGCGCGAAGCCGTCGCCGCGACGCGCCTGCGACCGCTCAGGTACTGGCCGGTGAGGGAATCGGGGTGCTCGGCGATGTGCCGCGGGCTGCCTTGCGCGACCACCTCGCCGCCGTGGATTCCGGCCCCCGGGCCCATGTCGACCACGTGGTCGGCGGCGCGGATCATGTCCTCGTCGTGCTCGACCACCAGCACGCTGTTGCCCAGGTCGCGCAGATGCTGCAGCGTGGCGATCAGGCGGTCGTTGTCGCGCTGGTGCAGCCCGATGCTGGGCTCGTCGAGCACGTACATCACCCCGGTCAGCCCGGAGCCGATCTGCGACGCCAGGCGGATTCGCTGGGCCTCGCCTCCCGACAAGGTGTCGGCGCTGCGGTCCAGGCTGAGGTAGCGCAGCCCGACGTCGTTGAGAAAGCGCAGGCGCGAGACGATCTCGCGCTGGATGCGGGCGGCGATCTCGGCTTTCGCGCCTTCGAGCTCCAGGCGGTCGAACCAGGCCTGCGCCTGCTGCAGGGTGAGCGCGCACACCTCGGGCAGGCTGGCCTCGCCGACGCGCACCAGCCGTGCCTCGGCGCGCAGCCGGGTGCCCGCGCAGGCCGGACAGGCGTGCACGCTGCGCAGCCTGGCGAGCTCCTCGCGCACCGCCGGGTTGTCGGTCTGCTGCCAGCGCCTTTGCAGGCTGGGCAGCACGCCCTCGAAGGGTTGGCGGCGCCGGGTCGCGCGGCCCTTGGAGTCGACTCCGGGGAAGTCGATCGCCTGCTCGCCGGTGCCTCGCAGCACCCGCTGGCGCGTTTCCTCGGGCAGCGAGTCGAAGGGCGCCGCAGGGTCGAAGCCGTCGTGCGCGGCCAGCGCCAGCAGTTGCTCGAAGTAGTAGCGGCTGCGCTGGTCCCAGCCGCGGATCGCTCCGCTGGCCAGGCTGAGCTCGGGGTGGGCCACGACCAGCGCCGGATCGAACACCTCGACATGACCGAGGCCGTCGCATTGCGGGCAGGCGCCCGCCGGGTTGTTGAAGGAGAACAGCCGCGGCTCGAGTTCGGGCAGCGAGGTGCCGCACAGCGGGCAGGCGAAGCGGCTGTTGAAGCCCTGCAGTTCGCCGCTGTCCAGATCCAGCGCCAGCGCGCGGCCGTCGCTCAGGCGCAGCGCCGCTTCCAGGCTCTCGGCCAGTCGCTGGCGCAGCTCGCCGCCTGTCTTCACGCGGTCGACCACCACGTCGATGTCGTGGCGCGAGCCGTCGTCCAGCGGCGGCAGGCGATCCGCGTCGAGCACCTGGCCGTCGATGCGAAAGCGCACGTAGCCCTGGGAGCGCAGTCCGGCCAGCAACTCCGCGTGGCTGCCCTTGCGCTGCTCGACCACCGGCGCCAGCAGCGCCAGCCGCCTGCCCGGGGCGCGCTCGAGCAGGGAGTCGACCATCTGCGACACCGTCTGCGAGCGCAGCGCCTGCGCCGGATGGTGGGGGCAGTGCGGCGTGCCGGCGCGCGCCCACAGCAGCCGCAGGTAGTCGAGGATCTCGGTGACCGTGCCGACCGTCGAGCGCGGGTTGTGGCTGGCCGACTTCTGCTCGATCGAGATCGCCGGCGCCAGCCCCTCGATGAGGTCGACGTCGGGCTTTTCCATGCGCTGCAGGAACTGCCGGGCGTAGGCCGACAGGCTTTCCACGTAGCGCCGCTGGCCCTCGGCGTACAGGGTGTCGAAGGCCAGCGAGGACTTTCCCGAGCCCGACAGCCCGGTGAGCACCACCAGGCGGTTGCGCGGGATGTCCAGCGAGATGTTCTTCAGGTTGTGGGTGCGCGCGCCGCGCACGCGGATCGCCGCCACCCCGGCGCAAGGCTCGGCAGCGGGGGCGGGCGGACTCGGTGGCGAAGTCGGGGACAAGGCAGGCAGGCTCATCGCGGGATCGCAAGCAACCCATAACTATAGAGCGCCATCGCCCGCCGCCGCTGGTTGACCGGTGGGAAGCGGCGCTATGCTCGGCTTTTGCCGTACCGTCAACCGATCAGGACTTCCCATGGCCTCCGTCAACAAAGTGATACTGCTGGGCAACCTGGGGCGCGACCCGGAGGTGCGCTACGCGCCTTCCGGCGCCGCCGTGTGCAACGTGTCGATCGCCACCACCCGGCAATGGAAGGACAAGTCCGGCGAGCGCAAGGAGGAAACCGAGTGGCACCGCGTGGTGTTCTACGACCGGCTGGCCGAGATCGCGGGCGAATACCTGAAGAAGGGCAGGCCGGTGTACGTCGAGGGCAGGCTCAAGTACGGCAAGTACACCGACAAGGACGGGGTGGAACGCTACACCACCGACATCATCGCCACCGAAATGCAGTTGCTGGGTTCGCGTGACGGCGGCGGCGACGACGATTCGGGCTACAGCCGCAGCCGTGACGGCGGGCGCGGCGCCCCCCGCGAGTCGCAGCCGCGCGGCCAGCCGGCGTCGTCGCGCGCCGCCGCGCCGGCAGCCAAGCCGGCCGGTGGGGAGTTCGACGACATGGACGACGACATCCCCTTCTAGGACGGAACAGGACGCCCGGGGGACTCCTCGGAGGCATCGACCCGGCGGTCGGGGCTGCCGGCCCCGGCGTCCCGCGGGCGGCCGTGCGGATCGCGGCCGGCCGGGCGCGGCACCGGGAGCTCAGATGTCGAAGCGCACTCCCTGCGCCAGCGGAAGTTCCCCCGAATAGTTGATGGTGTTGGTCGACCTGCGCATGTAGCTCTTCCACGCATCGGAGCCGGATTCGCGCCCGCCGCCGGTCTCCTTCTCGCCGCCGAAGGCGCCGCCGATCTCGGCGCCCGAGGTGCCGATGTTCACGTTGGCGATTCCGCAGTCCGACCCGCGCGCCGACAGGAAGGCCTCGGCCTCGCGAAGGTCGTTGGTGAAAATCGCCGAAGCCAGTCCCTGCGGCACGTCGTTGTGCAGGCGCAGCGCCTGCTCGAAGTCGTCGTACTCGAGCACGTACAGGATCGGCGCGAAGGTCTCGCGGCGGACCGTGTCGGTCTGCCGCGGCATCTCGACGATCGCCGGGCGCACGTAGTAACCGCCGGGATGGCTGTCCTGCAACACCCGTTCGCCGCCGCTGACCTGGCCGCCTTCGCCGGCGGCCTCGCGCAGCGCCCGCTGCATCGCGTCGAAGGCCTGGCGATCGATCAGCGGACCGACCAGCACGCCGTCGTCCAGCGGATCGCCGATGCGCAACCCGGCATAGGCCTTCTTCAGCGAGTCGACCAGCGCGGCCTTCACCTTCGCGTGCACGATCAGCCGGCGGGTCGTCGTGCAGCGCTGTCCGCAGGTCCCGGCGGCGGCGAAGGCGATGCCGCGCAGCGCCAGCGCGAGGTCGGCCGAAGGCGCGACGATCACCGCGTTGTTGCCGCCGAGTTCCAGCAGGCAGCGGCCGAAGCGCGCGGCCACGCGGGGGCCGACCTCGCGCCCCATGCGGGTGCTGCCGGTGGCCGACACGAGCGCGACGCGGTGGTCGTCGACCAGCGCCTGGCCGACGTCGCGACCTCCGACCACCACCTGGGACAGCCCGGCGGGGCAGGCGCCGAAGCGCCTGGCCGCGCGCTCGAACACCGACTGGCAGGCCAGCGCGCTCAGCGGGGTCTTTTCCGAGGGTTTCCAGACCACCGCGTCGCCGCAGACGATGGCCAGCGCGAAATTCCACGACCAGACGGCGACCGGGAAGTTGAAGGCGCTGACGACCGCCACCACGCCGAGGGGGTGCCAGGTCTCCATCATGCGATGGCCGGCACGCTCGGACGCCATGGTCAGCCCGTAGAGCTGGCGCGACAGGCCGACCGCGAAGTCGCAGATGTCGATCATCTCCTGCACCTCGCCCAGCGCCTCGGAAAGGATCTTGCCGCTTTCCAGGCACACCAGCCTGGCCAGCCAGTCCTTTTGCTCGCGCAGTTCGTCGCCCAGCAGGCGCACCAGCTCTGCGCGCCTGGGCGCGGGAACGTCGCGCCACGCGCCGAACGCCTCCCGCGCACGGCCGATCGCCTGCGCGACCTCGTCGGGAGCATGGCATCGCAGTGCGGCCAGAGGCTTGCCGTCGATCGGCGAGACCACCTGCAGGTCCGCGCCACCGGGCGCTGGATCGAGGCCGAAATGGGCGAGCACGGAGGCGGCGGTGGCGGTGGTCATGGCGGATCGGTGGTGGAGGTGAGCGAATGGCGGTGGGCCGGGGCGACGGGTTCGGCGCGAGGCCCGGTGGCCAACGGGGTGCCGCGGGGTCTCTCGGGTCATTCGGCACGATGGGCTGCCGCCCGGCGCGGGCCTGCAGCCGCATGCCGGAGCCGCTGTGCGCGCTCGCGCTGACGGGGTCGATTGTGCGGCGATACGCCCGGCCTTGCCCGGGCGCGGTTGCTTGCACCGTCGCGTGCGGGGCGATCCGCTGCGGCCGGGGCGGCTACAGCGGGGCTTCGAGCGCGCCGTCGGGCTGCCGGGTAGCGGCCTCGGGGATCTCGGTCATCGTGGCCTCGGTGAGCAGCAGCACGCTGGCCACCGACACCGCGTTCTCGAGCGCGACCCGCACGACCTTCGTGGGGTCGACGATGCCCGCGTCGAACAGGTCCACGTATTGCTTGCGCGCCGCGTCGAATCCCTGGTTGCCGCTGCCTTCGAGCATGCGCGCCACGACCACGCCGCCGTCGACGGCCGAGTTCTCGGCGATCTGGCGCGTCGGCGCCTCGAGCGCCTGCCGCAGCATGCGCACACCGGTCCGCTCGTCGCCCTCGCAGCGCGCTTCCTCGCCGGCGACCGCGTCGATGCAGCGCAGCAGCGCGAGTCCGCCGCCCGGCACGATGCCCTCGGCCACGGCCGCGCGGGTCGCGCTGATCGCGTCGTCGAAGGCCTCCTTGCGCGACTTCATCTCGGCCTCGGTCGGGGCGCCGACGCGGATCACCGCGACCCCGCCGGCGAGCCGCGCGACACGCTGCTGCAGTTGCTCGCGGTCGTAGTCGCTGCCGGCCTGTTCGAGTTCGGCGCGGATCTGGGCGATGCGCGAATCGATGTCGGCGCGCCGTCCGCCGCCGCCGATCAGCGTGGTGTCGTCCTTGTCGACGACCACCCGCGCGGCGGATCCGAGCTGGGCCAATGCGGTGTGCTCGAGCGTCAGGCCGGTTTCCTCGGACACCACCTGCGCGCCGGTCAGCACGGCGAGGTCCTGCAGCAGGGCCTTGCGCCGTTCGCCGTATCCCGGGGCCTTGACCGCGCAGCACTTGAGCACGCCGCGCACGTGGTTGACCACCAGCGTGGCCAGCGCTTCGCCGTCGACCTCCTCGGCCACCAGCAGCAGCGGCCTGCCCGACTTGACCACCTGCTCGAGCAGGGCCAGCAGCTGGTTCATCCCGGAGATCCTGCGGTCGCACAACAGCACCAGGCAGTTCTCCATCACCGCTTCCATCTTCTCCTCATGGCTGACGAAGTACGGCGACAGGTAGCCGCGGTCGAATCGCATGCCTTCGACCACGTCCAGCACGGTGTCGGTGGTCTTGGATTCCTCGACGGTGATCACCCCGTCGTTGCCCACGCGCTCCATCGCTTCGGCGACGAGTTCGCCGATGGCCGCGTCGTTGTGCGCGGAGATCGCGGCGACCTGGGACTTTTCCTTGCGCGTGGTCACCGGGCGCGACAGCGCGCGCAGCGCCTGCACCGCGGTCCGCGCCGCGCGCTCGAGGCCGCGCTTGAGGTCGATCGCGCTGGCGCCGGCGACGACGTTGCGCACGCCGTCGGCGAAGATCGCGTGCGCCAGCACGGTGGCGGTGCTGGTGCCGTCGCCCACGGCATCGCCGGTCTTCTCGGCGGCCTGGCGCAGCATGCGCGCCCCGAGATCCTGCTCGGCGTCGGCGAGGTCGAATTCCTTGGCGATGGTGACGCCGTCGTTGCAGACGATCGGAGTGCCCCATTTGCGGCCGATGAGCACCGACTTGGAGCGCGGCCCGAGGGTCACGCGCACCGCGTCGGCGAGCTGGGTCGCGCCGGCGAGGATCTTCTCGCGGGCCTGGGACCTGAACAAGACCTGCTTGTGCGCCATGCGCGCCTCCGCTTGCGAGCGGCCGGCGCCACGCGCCCGGCCCTGCGGGCGAGTATCGGGCACGGCTCGCCGGCGCGGCCGCGCGCTTGCGAGCCGCGGCTGCGCTGGCGCAACGCGGGCGACAAAAAACCCGGCGCGGGGGCCGGGTTGGCTGGTGCGGCCCGCCGGCGTCGCGGCCGGCGGGAGCCTCACATGCTTTCGTGCGGAGGAGTCGGGTGGATGTAGGCCCAGCCCTCGGACTCGCGCAGGGTGATCTCGCCCATGCCGGAGGGCACGATGCTGATGAAGGGGTAGAGATCCTTGCGATCGACATGGAGTTCGCGCAGGGTGTTTGCGCACTGCGCCAGGATGACGCCCTGCTTTTGCAGATGCAGCAGCTTCTGCTCGAAGCCGTTGTTCTTCACGTAGATCGCGAAGCCCTTCGCGTTGGCGATGAGTTCGACCCGCACCTTGCCCTTGAGGCGGGGGTCGCCGAGCAGGTTCTCGATGTTGTTCAGGGTCTTCTTGATCGCGCCCTGGCTGCCCGAGTCGATCTGGAAGATCGCTCCGTAGTGGTCGCGGGTCGCGCGTGCACCGGCAAAGCCGGAGGCCTGGGCGGCGCCGGCCAGACCGAGGGCGCAGGCCGCTGCCGCGGCGTAGCGGATGAAGGAACGGCGGGGGTCTTGCATGGTGTCTCCTCGTTGGGCGCCGCGCCGGGGCGCGTGCCGTCTGCGGTGGGTGAGGCCCGCTGTGTCGCGGGCTGGGTGCCGTGGCGACCCGGGCAGAAGCAAGCGCACCCTGGTCGACATCAAACTCCGCGCTTTGCGGAGTCGTCCCTGCCGGCTGCAGGCAAGCACAATTGTCGCATCGACCCTGGCGTTCGGCCTCGGGGTTGTCGCCTAGGGCAGTATGAGCGCGACAAAGCCGCCCGGCCCGCCCATCCCTGTCAAGGAGTGCTGATGATGCGCAGCCTGTGCTCCATTTGCGCAACCTTCTGCCTGGCGCTGCTCGCCGGCTGCGTGGTGGCTCCGGCCCCCTACGCCGACTATGGCGGCGCGGTGGCCTACCCGGGCTATGTCGCGGTGCCGGGTCCGCCGCCGGCACCCCGGGTCGAAGTCGCCGGGGTGGCCCCGGTGCCGGGGTACTGGTGGGTATCCGGCTACTGGAGCTGGGGCGGCGCCCGCTACCTGTGGTATCCAGGGCACTGGGTGGCGCCGCGACCGGGCTTCGTCTGGACCGCCCCGCGCTGGCAGCGCCACGGCGGCGGCTGGCGCGAGCAGCCGGGGCATTGGCGCAGGCGCTAGGCGCGCCGGGTTTCAGGCGGGCTTGCGCGCGACCGCGCCCAGCAGCGCCGAGTGCCCGAGGTGCGCGCTGCCTTCGGCGATGTCGTCCTCGTATTCGCGCAACTCCAGCCACTGCGCCTGGGGCAGCAGTTCGCGCAGCATGTCGGCGTGGTAGAGATGGGCGAGCTTGCCCGGGCCGCCGGTGCGCAGTTCCAGCTGGCGCGCGGTGTAGCCCTGCACCAGCAGCAGGCCGCCGGGCCGCAGCGAACGCCAGATGCCGGCGAACATGCGCTGGCGCATCGCCGGGTCGGCGAACTGCACGAAAATCGCCGCCACCGCGTCCCACTGCGCCTGCGCCCAGTCCCAGTCGTCGACCGCGCTCAGCCGGAAATCCACCTGCAGACCGCGCTGCGCGGCCCACTCGCGGGCCTTGGCGACCGCCACCGGCGAGATGTCGAACGCGCACACCTGGTGGCCCAGCGAGGCCAGGTACAGGGCGTTGCGCCCCTCGCCGTCCGCGATGCTGAGGACCCGGGAGCCGGGCGCCAGGCGATGTGCCTGGCTGGCGAGGTAGCGGTTGGGCTGCTCGCCGAACAGCAGCCCGGGGCGGGCAAAGCGCTGGTCCCAATGGGAGCGGGCGTCGTCGAAGCCGGAGGGCGGATTCTTGGGGTCGGATTCCATGGCGGGGCGTGATCGGGCGAGGGGGCGGCGCAGCTTCAGTGCAGGCGCTGGCCGGTGGAGTCGAATACCGCGACCTCGGTCGGTATGCCGCCGCGCACGCTCTGGCCGACGGTGCAGAAGTCCTCGAACTGATCGAGGATGCGCTCCAGGTGCTGCATCTGGTCGGCGGGCTTGCCCAGCCGGATCTGCACCTCGATGTGCAGCACGCGCAAGCGCCCTGCCTCGTTGCGGCCGATGCGTGCGCGCGCGCTGGTGGTGATCCCGCCGGGGTCGTTCTTGAACTTGCGCAGCGCGAACAGCAGGCTCGAACTCATGCAGTTTCCCACCGCGGCCAGCAGCAGCTGGCCGGGCGACGGTCCCGCCGCCTGTCCCAATGGCGGCGGCTCGTCGGCCAGCAGCAAGGGCTTGCCGCCGCCGAATTCGATTTCAAATGCATAGTCCTCGCGCTGGCGCAAGGTCACCAGTTGCTCGGATTCGTCGGACATGGCTCGGCTCGCACGGTTGCCTGGATCACCCCAGTGTAAAAGCCCGCGCGAGGCTGTGCAGCGTGCTCCGCCGAGTATCGTGAGCGGGAGCAGCAAACCGTCCGCTCGGCAGGCCCGGACATCCTGCCCGACGCGGGCGCGGGCACGCGGCGCCACATCGCGCTGGTTGCCCGGGCCGAAGGCCTTTATGCTGTGCAGGCGGCGCGCCGACGGCTTCGGCGGCCGAGCCCCCAGTTCCCGCGCCATGATGTATCGTTTCCGCTCGCGTGCCGATTCCGACCTCTATATGAACCAGGGGCCGGCAGAGCGCATCCTGGGAATCATCGGCAAGCAGCCGGGGCGCCAGGGCATCATCGAGCCGGCCGACATGCAGCGGGCGATCGCAGCGCTGCAGGCGGCGGTCGAGGAGGACGAGCGCGCCCGTGCCGCGGCGCCGGCCGCGGCGGGCGGCTCGGCGCAGGCCATCGGCCTGCGCCAGCGCGCCTGGCCCTTCGTGCAATTGCTCAAGCGCAGCCTGCAGGCCGACACCCCGGTGGTATGGGGGGTGTGAGCGCGCAGCGCCGGCGGTGCCGACCATGACCGAGCCGCCGTCGCCTGCGCAGGCGACGCAGCGCCTGGACCGCGAGCAGCGGCGGGTGCTGGTGGCGTCGGCGCTGGGCACGGTGTTCGAGTGGTACGACTTCTATCTCTACGGCTCGCTGGCGGCGATCATCGGCCAGGAGTTCTTCGCCGGGCTGGACCGCAGCTCGGCCTTCGTGTTCGCGCTGCTGGCCTTTGCGTCGGGATTCCTGGTGCGCCCCTTCGGTGCCCTGCTGTTCGGCCGCCTGGGCGACCTGATCGGACGCAAGTACACCTTCCTCGTCACCATTCTGCTGATGGGGTTGTCGACCTTCATCGCGGGGCTGTTGCCGGGCTACTCGACCATCGGCGTGGCCTCGCCGCTGATCCTGGTGGCGCTGCGGCTGCTGCAGGGGCTGGCGGTCGGCGGGGAGTACGGCGGAGCGGCCACGTATGTCGGCGAATACGCTCCCCGGCACGCGCGCGGCGCCTACACGGCGTGGCTGCAGACCACCGCCACCGTGGGCTTGCTGCTGTCGCTGCTGGTCAACGTCGGCCTGCGCCGACTGCTCGGCGAGACCGCCTTTGTCGCATGGGGCTGGCGCCTGCCCTTCCTGGCGTCCAGCGCGCTGCTGGCGGTCTCGGTGTGGATGCGCCTGCGGCTCCACGAATCGCCGGCCTTCGTGCATATCCGGCGAGCCGGGCGTACCTCCAAGGCGCCGCTGACCGAGGCGCTGGGACGCGGCGACAACCTGCGCCGCCTGTTCATCGCGCTGTTCGGGCTGACCGCCGGCCAGGGGGTGATCTGGTACACGGGCCAGTTCTACGTGCTGGTGTTCCTCACCCGCACCCTCAAGCTGGACGGCGCGTTGGCCGACCTGCTGATCGGTATCTCCCTGCTGCTGGCGATTCCGCTGTTCTGGGTGTTCGGCAGGCTGTCCGACCGCGTCGGCAGGCGCCCGGTGATGCTCAGCGGTTGCCTGCTCGCCGTGGTGGGCTATTTCCCGATGTTCCACGCGTTGACCGACGCGGCCAATCCGGCGCTGGCCCACGCGATGCGGACCCATCCGGTCGTGCTGGTGGCCGATGCGCGCAGCTGTTCGTTTCCGCTGCGTCCCGACAAGGGGGAGCCTTTCACCAGTTCCTGCGATCTGGCCAAGCAGGCGCTCAGCGGCGTGGCCGTGGGTTACCGGCGGCGCGACGCGAGGGGCACCGCGTACATCGAGGTCGGCGGCCGGCGTATCGAGTCGTTCGACGCACGCGGCATGTCGGTGCCCCAGCGACGGCGTCGCATGGCCGGCCTGCAGCACGCGCTGGGCGCGGCCGTGGCGGCTGCCGGCTACCCGGCGCGCGCCGACGCGGCGGCGGTCGACAGCCCGTTGGTGGTGCTGATCCTGACGCTGCTGGTCGCCGATGTGGCGCTGGTCTACGGCCCGATCGCAGCGACCCTGGTCGAACTGTTCCCCACGCGCATACGCTACACCTCGATGGGATTGCCCTACAACCTGGGCAACGGCTGGTTCGGCGGCATGGTGCCGACGATCGCCTTCGCGCTCGTGGCCTACGACGGCGGGATCTACCACGGACTGTGGTATCCGGTGACGGTGGCTGCGGTCAGCCTGGTCGTCGGCATGCTTTGGCTGCCCGAGACCAGTGGAACCGACATCTGTGCCGGGGACTGAGTCCGCGGCTGCCCGACGGTGCTTATGATGGGCGGCCCCCGACCGCCCGCTGCCACCTCGATGCCTGCGCCGAACCCGCCCGCGACCGCGCCGACGCCGCGCCATGCCCTGTTGCTGGCCGCGCTGGGACTGCTCGCGCTGGCGCTGCTGGCGCTGCCATTCGCAGGGCTGCTGTTCAGCACTCCGTGGCGCGGCCTGCACCTGCAGCATGGCGACCTCGGCGCGCTGCAGGTGTCGCTGCTCTACACCCTGCTGGCGATGCTGGTCGTGGCGCTGCTGGGCACGCCGGCGGCCTGGTTGCTGGCGCGGCGCGATTTCCCCGGCAAGTCGGCGTGCGAGGTGCTGGTGCTGCTGCCGCTGTTGACTCCGCCGCTGGCGATGGGCTTGCTGCTGAGCATCAGCTACGGCCCGTACGGCTGGCTGGGCCGCCCGCTGGCCCACCTGGGACTGGAACTGACCAATACCCCGTCGGCCTTCGTGCTGGCGCAGGTCTACGCCAGCGCGCCGTATTTCATCGTCGCCGCGCGCGCGGCCTTCGAGGCGGTTCCGCGCGAACTCGAACAGATGTCGCGCAGCCTGGGGCAGTCGGCCACCCGCACCTTCCTTCGCATCACCTTGCCGCTGGCCGGGCTCGGCCTGGCCGCCGCGCTGGCGCTGGCCTGGGTGCGGGCGCTGGGAGAGTTCGGGGTGGTGCTGATCATCGCCTACTACCCCCAGGGCATTCCTGTGCGCATGTGGGTCAACCTGCAGGACACCGGCCTGCACGCGGTCTACCCGCTGTTGTGGCTGTTCTTCCTCATCGGCCTGCCGCTGCCGCTGCTCGGCGGCCTGTGGTCGCGGCGCGCCGCGGTCGCGCAGTCCGCAGGGGGACTGTCGTGACCGCGCCGCGCCGCTGCGGGGCGGACCCGGCGGCGCCGGCGCTGCGGGTGCGGCTGCACGTGCGCCAGCCGCTGGCGCTGCAACTGGACTTCGAGGTGCGCGGCTTCACCGCGCTGCTCGGCGCCAGCGGCGAGGGCAAGAGCACGGTGCTCAAGGCGCTCGCGGGGCTGCTGCCCAGCAGCGGCGAGCCCTTCGACGGACTGCCCGCGCAACGCCGCCCGGTGGGCTACCTGCCGCAGGGCTATGCGTTGTTCCCCCATATGAAGGCCTGGGAGAACGTGGCCTACGCGCTCGGCGGCAGGCTCGCGGGCCGGCGCGAGCAGGCGCTGGAACTGCTGCGCGCGGTGGGGCTGCAGGCGCAGGCCGGGCAGCGTCCGGCGGCGCTTTCCGGGGGGCAGCAGCAGCGCGTGGCGCTGGCGCGCGCATTGGCGCGCCAGCCGCGCTTGCTGCTGCTCGACGAGCCGACCTCGGCGCTCGACGCGGCCACCCGCGACGAGGTGCTGGCCGAGTTGGTCGTCCGCATGCATCAGTTGGGCATGCCGGCGCTGGCCGCCACCCACGATTCCCAGGTGGCGGCGATGGCCGACTGGGTGGTGCTGCTGGCCGGCCGCCGCGTGCTGCAGCAGGGCACGGCGCGCCAGGTGTTCGCGCATCCGGCCAGCCTGCAGGCGGCGGCGCTGCTGGGGGTGCGCAACCGCTTCGGCGCGACGGTGCGCGAACTGGCCGACGGCCACGCGGTGCTCGATTGGGAACAGGCGGGAGTGCGGCTGTCCGCGCCTGCCGGCGCCGGCCTGCGCATCGGCCAGCCGGTGGACTGGGCGGTCGCGGCCGATTCCGCGGGCCTGCCCGCGCCGCATGGCGCGCCGCAGCGCGTGCGCGGCCGAGTCGAGCACCTGATGGCCCACACCGGGCATGCGCTGGTGGGGGCGCGCTGCGGCGACGCGCTGCTGTGGTTCAGTGCCGGCTGGCGCGAAGTCGAGCAGCACCGGCTGCAGCACGGCGCCGAGGTGGAAGTCGAACTGCCCGTCGAGTCGCTGCTGGTGTGGCCGCGCGCGGCGGACTAGGCGATTTGCGCCAGCGCCTGCAGCAGGCGCTGCAGGTCCTGCACGGTGTGCGCGGCCGACAGGCTCAGGCGCAGCCTCGCGCTGCCCGCGGGGACGGTCGGCGGGCGGATCGCCGGCACCCACAGGCCGAGCTCCCACAGCTTCTGCATCGCGCCCAGCGCGGCCTCGTTGCCGCCGATCAGCAGCGGTTGCACCGGGGTCGTCGATTCGCCCAGGCGCCAGCCGACCGGCAGCCGCGCCTGCTGGCGCAGCAGCCGCACGAGCTCGCGCAGGTGGTCGCGCCGCCATTGCTCCTCGGCGATCAGCCGCAGGCTGGTGCGCAGCGTGTGGGCGACCAGCGGCGGCGCCGCGGTGGCGAAGATGTAGCTGCGGGTGCGCTGCATCAGGTACTCGACGGCGTCCTCGGTGCCGGCGACGAAGGCGCCGGCCACTCCGGCGGCCTTGCCCAGCGTGGCCATGTACAGCAGGCGCGGGCTGCGCAGGCCGAACTCGGCCGCGCTGCCGGCGCCGCCGGGGCCGAGCACGCCGAAGCCATGCGCATCGTCGATCAGCAGCATCGCGTCGTGGCGCTCGGCCAGGCGCAGCAGCTCGCGCAGCGGCGCGATGTCGCCGTCCATGCTGAACACCGCGTCGCTGACGATGAGCTTGCGACGCGCGTGGCTCGCTTCCAGGCGGCGCGCCAGGTCGGCGACGTCGCAATGGGCGTAGACCTGCAGATCGGCGCGCGACAGACGCGCGCCGTCGATCAGGCAGGCGTGGTTCAGCGCGTCGGAGAACACCGCGTCGTCGCGCCCGGCCAACGCGGGCACCAGCCCGGCGTTGGCCGGGAAACCGGCGTAGAAGTACAGCGCCCGCGGCATGCCGACCAGGTGCGCCAGGTCCTGCTCGAGCTGTTCGTGCGCCAGGCTGTGGCCGCACACCAGCGGCGACGCGGTGGCGCCGACTCCCCAGCGCCGAGCGCCTTCGCGCGCCGCCTCGGCGAGCGCCGGGTGTTGCGCCAGCCCGAGGTAGTCGTTGCTGCAGAACCCCAGCATGTCGCGGCCGCCGACGCGCAGCCGGACGCCGTCGTAGGACTCGATGACCCTGCGCGTGCGGCGCAGCTGGGCGTCGTCGATGGCGCGCAGCTCGGACGCGAAATCCCACGCCGAAGGCGTGGCGGCGGAAGTGGCGGGATTCACGGGGACCATGAGATGTGCGTGGCCGCGGCGTCGGCGTCGGCCTGCGCCAGATGGGGGACGATGCCCAGGCAGGGCGGGCGCAGCCGGGCGCGCAGCAGCTCGACGTTGGCCTGCGGCGCCAGCATGTGGGGGTCGACCTGGTTGCCGACCCAGCCCGCCAGCGCCAGCCCGCGCGCGGCGATGGCTTCCTGGCTGAGCAGCGCGTGGTTCAGGCATCCCAGGCGCAGCCCGACGACCAGGATGACCGGCAGCCGCAGGCGCCGCGCCAGGTCGCCGCCGTCCTCGCGCATCGACAGCGGCACGAGGAAGCCGCCGACTCCCTCGACGATCACCGCGTCGGCCTGTTCGCGCAGCCGTTGCACCGCGTCGGCGATGCGCTCCAGGTCGATCGACACCGAGGCGCGGGCGGCGGCAGCGTGCGGCGACATCGGCTCGGGCAGGCAATACGGGTTGTCGAGATCGGGGGGCACGCGCAGGGTGCTGCAGGCGCGCAGCCGCGCCACGTCGTCGTTGATCCCTGCGGAGTCGACGCCTGCCGCCACCGGCTTGGCGCCGACCACCCGCGCATGGCGCGCGGCGAGCAGCCGCAGCAGCGCGCAGCTGACCAGGGTCTTGCCGATTTCGGTGTCGGTGCCGGCGACCAGCCAGGCGGGAGCGAGTCGGGTTGCCATGGTGGATTCGTCCACGCCTTCAGGCCAGGGGCTGCTCGGGCGGGCCGGCGTGCTCGGGCAGCCGCAGGCTGTGCTCCAGCGCGCCCAGCGTCGCCTGCAGCAGGTGCTCGGCGGCGGCTTCGTCGATGACATACGGCGGCATGAAGTACAGCGTCGAGCCGATCGGCCGCAGCAGCACGCCACGATCGAGCGCGCACAGCCCGAAGCGGCGCGCGAAATCGGCCGGCGGCTGCTCGACGTCCCAGGCCCAGATCATTCCCGCGCGCCTGCCGTGGCGCAGCCGCGGGTGGCGATACAGCGGCTCGAACAGCGTGTCGAGTCGCTCGGCCAGCGCACGGTTGGCCGCCAGCCGCGGCTCGTCGAGCAGGTCCAGCGTGGCCAGCGCGGCCGCGCAGGCCAGCGGGTTGCCGGTGTAGGAATGCGAGTGCAGGAAGCCGCGCGCCACCTCGTCGTCGTAGAAGGCCTGGAACAACGGCTCGGTGCACAGCACCGCCGACAGCGGCAGGAAGCCGCCGGTCAGCCCCTTGCCCAGGCACAGCAGGTCGGGGCGCACGCCGGCCTGCTCGCAGGCGGTGAACGTGCCGGTTCGCCCCATGCCCACGGCGATTTCGTCGGCCACCAGGTGCACCTGGTGGGTGTCGCACAGCTCGCGTACGCGCCGCAGGTATTGGGGCGGATGGAAGACGAAGCCCGCCGCGCACTGCACCAGCGGTTCGACGATCAGCGCCGCGGTGTCCGCGGCCTGCCGGCGCAGGTAGTCGTCGAGTGCCTGGCAGGCGGAGTCGATCGCCTGCTGCAGCGCGGCCGCATCGCGCGCGGCGCGCGCATCGGGCGCCGGCACCGTGGCCGCCGGGCGCAGCAGCGGGAAATAGCTGGAACGGAACAGCTCGACGTCGGTCACGCCGAGCGCGCCGATGGTCTCGCCGTGGTAGCTGCCGCGCAGCGCGATGTAGCGGTTCTTCCTCGGCTGCCCCAGGTTGCGCCAGTAGTGGGCGCTGAGCTTGAGGGCGATCTCGTTGGCGCAGGCTCCGTCGCTGGCGTACTGCGCATGCCCGAGGCCGGTGCGCTCGGCCAGCCGCTCGGACAGGCGAACCACCGGCTCGTGGGTCAGGCCGGCCAGCATCACATGCTCGATGCGGTCCATCTGCGCGGCGATCGCCGCCTTGATCTCGGGCCGGCCATGCCCGAACAGGTTGACCCACCACGAACTGACGGCGTCGAGGATGCGCCGGCCCTCGCTGTCGACCAGCCAGGCGCCGTCGCCGGCGACGATCGAGCGAGGCGGCGCCGCCTCGTGGCGCTTCATCTGGGTGCAGGGATGCCAGACGCTGCGCAGGCTGCGCGCCGCCAGCGTCGCGGAGCTGTCTTCGGAAACGGGTGTCGGCACGGTCGAGGATGGGCGCGCTGCAGGCGATAAATGGACATCATAGACAAGCTCGTTGCGCCGCCGTTCGATGCGACACTTGCCGCGGCATGGTTTGCAGGCTCGCGGCGGCGGTGGTTCAATTTGTTCCCGGTCCGCGCCGTGCCGCCCGGACCTTGCGCGCGATGAGCCAAGCCGACGGACCGCTGCCCTTTCTCAGTGCCTGCCACGCCGAACTGACCCGCCTGCGGCGCGACCTGCACGCCCATCCCGAGCTCGGTTTCCGGGAGCAGCGCACCGCCGAGGTCGTGGCCAGCCGCTTGCGTGCCTGGGGGGTCGACGAGGTGCACTGCGGAATCGGCGGCACCGGCGTGGTCGGGGTGATCCGCGGCCGGCTGGCGCAACCCGGCGGGGCGGATCCGCCGGCTCCGGAGGCCGAGCCGCGCCCGCTGGCGGTCGGCCTGCGCGCCGACATGGATGCGTTGCCGATGCACGAGGAGGCCGACTCGCCCTGGCGCTCGACCCGCCCGGGGGTGATGCACGCCTGCGGTCACGACGGCCACACCGCGATGCTGCTGGGGGCCGCGCGCTACCTGGCGGCGTCGCGCGCCTTCGCCGGCCGCGTGCATTGCATCTTCCAGCCTGCCGAGGAAGGCTTGGGCGGGGCGCGGGCCATGCTCGACGCAGGGCTGTTCGAGCGATTCCCCACCGACTGGGTATTCGCCCTGCACAACTGGCCGCAGCTTCCGGCGGGGAGCATCGGATTGGCGCCGGGCGCGATGATGGCGGCGGCCGACCGCATCACCATCCACATCACCGGCACCGGCGGGCATGGCGCCCATCCCGACCTGCTGGTCGACCCGGTGCTGGTGGCCGGGCACGTGATCACCGCGGTACAGACCCTGGTGGCGCGCGATGTCGATCCGTCGCAGCAGGCGGTGGTCAGCCTGTGCGCGATGCAGGCCGGCGACCTGGGCGCGATGAGCGTGATGCCGCGTCGCGTCAGCCTGGTCGGCACGGTGCGCAGTTTCCGCGCCGACGTGCAGCAGATGCTGGAGTCGCGCCTGGGCCCGCTGGTGCAGTCCGTGGCGCTGGCCTTCGGCGCCCAGGCGGAATTGCTCTACGAGCGGGTGTACCCGGCGACCATCAACACCCCCGCGGTGGCTTTCCACGCGGCCGAGGTCGCGGCCGAGCTGGTCGGCGAGTCGGCGGTGGTGCGCAACCTGCCGCCGAGCATGGGGGCGGAGGACTTCTCCTTCATGTTGCAGACCGTTCCCGGTGCCTACCTCAGGCTGGGGGTCGGCGGTCAGGGCAGCGCGCAGCTGCATTCCTCGCGCTTTGACTTCAACGACGCCGTGCTGCCGCTGGGAGCCGCGCTGTACGCCAGGCTGGCCGAGCGGGCGCTGGACCGGCCGCGCGCGGCGATGCTGTAGGGCCGCCGTCCCCACCGGCCCCGGCGGCCGGCCGTCACTCCAGGCGCAGCCGCACGAACTTGCGCTTGCCCACCTGCAGCACGTAGCTGCCGGCCTGCAGCCGCAGTCCGCGATCTTCCACCACAGTGCCGTCGATGCGCACGCCGTGCTGGGCGATCATGCGCAGCGCCTCGGCGGTCGACGGTACCAGGCCGGCCTGCTTGAGCGCGGCCGGCAGCGCCAATCCGCCCTGGGGCAGGCTCAGCTGCATCTCGGCGATGTCCTCGGGCACGCCGCCGCGCGCGCGCAGCTCGAAGTCGGCCTGCGCCGCCTCGGCGGCTGCGGCGTCGTGGAAACGGGTGACGATCTCGCGCGCCAGCATCACCTTGGCGTCCTTGGGGTTGCGCCCACCGTCGACCTCCTCGCGCAGCCGGCGGATGTCGGCCAGCGGCTTGAACGACAGCAGTTCGTAGTAGCGCCACATCAGGGTGTCGCTGATCGACAGCAGCTTGGCGTACATGCTCGCCGGGGCTTCCTGGATGCCGATGTAGTTGCCCTTGGACTTGGACATCTTGTCCACCCCGTCCAGGCCTTCGAGCAGCGGCATGGTCAGGATGCACTGCGGTTCCTGGCCGTATTCCTTCTGCAGGTCGCGGCCGACGAGCAGGTTGAACTTCTGGTCGGTTCCGCCGAGTTCCAGGTCGCTGCGCAGCGCCACCGAGTCGTAGCCCTGCATCAGCGGATACAGCAGTTCGTGCATGGCGATCGGCACGTTGCTGCGGAAGCGCTGGGTGAAGTCCTCGCGCTCGAGCAGCCGCGCCAGGGTGTAGCGCGCCGCCAGCCGGATCATGCCGTCGGCGCCCAGTGCATCGCTCCATTCGGAGTTGTAGCGGATCTCGGTGCGCTGCGGGTCGAGCACCAGGCTGGCCTGGGCGTAATAGGTGCTGGCGTTGGCGCGGATCTGCTCGATGGTCAGCGGCGGTCGCGTGGTGTTGCGCCCGGAGGGGTCGCCGATGCGCGAGGTGAAATCGCCGATGAGGAAGATCACCGTATGGCCGAGGTCCTGCAGTTGCCGCAGCTTGTTGAGCACCACGGTGTGCCCGAGGTGGATGTCGGGAGCGGTGGGGTCGAGGCCGAGCTTGATGCGCAGCGGCTGGCCGGTGGCCGCGCTGCGCTGCAGCTTGGCGATCCAGTCGCTTTCGACCAGCAGTTCGGAGCAGCCGCGGCGCGTGACGTCCAGCGCTTCGCGGATCGCCTCGGGCAGCCCGGCGGAGTCGCCGGCGCTGGGGGTGGAAGCAGCAAGGTGGTTGGAGGACATGAAGTTTTTGACAAAATGGACGCGTCGGGCTGCTAAACTCCCCGATTCAGGGGGGTTCCCGGATCGCTCCCCTACGTTCCATGCGGTCTCGACCGCTGCCCACGTCGCCCGCCTGGGACTTCGTGCGGCTCCCGCAGACACCGCGGGCAGATCCGGATCGCAAGGGTGCGCCGCCCGTGGCGCGCAGCTTGGAGTGTATTGGACCGGGCCGCGCCCGCGACGCGCGCACCGCATGCGCTGTGCCGCCGCGGCTCCGGTGTGGTTGGTCTTGGCTTGCCGAGCAGGCCTGCAGGAGCGCGCATGTCGTTGATTGTCCGAACCACTTTGCGCCTGCGCCAGTTCGCGTTGCGACTGCGCGAGGCCGTCGAAGCCCACCCGGGGCGGGTCGCCTCCGGGGTCGGCGGGGTGCTGTTGCTGAGCAGCGTCAGCGCCTTCGCGCTGGTCGAGTACGGCCCGCAGCCGGTGCTGCCGGCGCCCGGCGTGGTGCGTCAGGCGGTGGATCTCGATGTATCGCAACAGGCCGGGCTGCTGGACAGTCAACCCCGGCTGCTGTACACGACGGCTTACGTCGAACCCTCGGATTCGGCGGCGTCGCTGCTGCGCCGCCTGCAGGTGACCGATCCCACGCAGTTGCGCGCGCTGGCCCGCGAGCCGGCGCTGGCGCAGTTGCTGCGCGATCGCGGAGCGATGGTCGGCGCCGAGGTCGACTCGCTGGGCCGGCTGCGCTTGCTGCAGGCCGCGTTGCCGGCCGCCACGCCGAGCGGCGACGCAGGCGGCAAGTCGGATTGGCAGCAGTTGCGCATCCAGGCGCGCGCCGCCGGGGGATTCGACACCCGGTTGCAGTTGCTGCAGGCGCAGCCGCAGACCCGGGTCGCCAGCGGGGTCGTGCACTCGACCCTGTTCGCCGCGGCCGACGCGGCGGGAATTCCCGACAGCGTGACTTCGCAATTGGTCGGGTTGTTCGGCACCGAAATCGACTTCCGCCGCGACCTGCGCGCCGGCGACCATTTCCGCGTGGCGTGGCGGGTCTATCGGGTGGGCGACCACGTGCTGCGCGTCGGGCGCGTCCTGGCCGCGCAGATCAGCGTCGGCGGGCACGACTACAAGGCGGTCTGGTTCGACCCGCCCGGCCATCCGCAGGACGCGGCGTATTTCGCTCCCGACGGCAGCAGCCTGGCGCGGGCGTTCCTGCTTTCGCCGCTGCCCTACGATCGCCTGACCTCGGGTTTCGGTTGGCGGATCAGCCCGATTTTCCACAAGCCCGAGTTCCACAAGGGCATCGACCTGGCGATTCCCGTCGGCACCCCGGTACGCACCATCGCCGACGGCCGGGTGGTCTACGCCGGCTGGGGTACCGGCTACGGCAAGTACGTCAAGGTCGTGCACCCGGGGGGCTTTGCCACCATCTACGCCCACCTGAGCCGTTTCGACGTGCATGTGGGCGAGACGGTCAAGCAGGGCGAGGTGGTCGCGCTGTCGGGCAATACCGGCTGGTCGACCGGCCCCCACCTGTATTTCCAGTTCTTCGTGCACGGCAGGCCGGTCAATCCGTTGAACATCGCCGCGTACACCCCGAAGGGTAGCCACCTGCCGCCGCAACTGCGCGCGGCCTTCGCCTCCAGTACCGCGCCGCGCACCCACCTGCTCGCGCTGCTGCCTCCGGTCGACGAGCCGGTGGCGGCCAGGCGCGCCGGCTGACTGCGGGCGCGGCCCGATCGGTGGTGCAGCCACGGCTGTTCGCCGGGCTGATGTCCGGCACCTCGCTCGACGGGGTCGACGGCGTGCTGCTGGCGCTGCAACGCGGACGCTGCCGGGTGCTCGGCCATGTCCAGCGACCGATGCCCCAGGCGCTGCGCGCCGAGCTGGCTGCGCTCAACCAGCGCGGCGACGACGAGTTGCACCGCGCGCGACTCGCGGCAGCCGAGTTGACCCGGCTCTACGCGGCCGTGCTCGAGCAGGTGCTGCGGCAAGCCGGGGTCGCCGCCGCGCAGGTGGTGGCGGTGGGGGCCCATGGCCAGACGGTGCGCCATCGCCCCGAGCTGGGCTACACCCTGCAGTTGCTCGCTCCGGCGGACCTCGCCGAGGCCTGCGGCATCACCGTGGTGGCGGACTTGCGCAGCCGCGACATCGCGGCAGGCGGGCAGGGCGCGCCGCTGGTGCCGGCCTTCCATCGCGCGGTCTTCGGCAGGCCGGGGGTCGACCTGGCGGTGCTGAACCTCGGCGGCATCGCCAATCTGAGCCTGCTCTACGGCGATGGGCGAGTGCTCGGCTTCGACTGCGGGCCGGGCAACGCGCTGCTCGACCTCTGGGCCCAGCAGCAGCTCGGGAGGGATTTCGACGACCACGGACAATGGGCCGCGGCCGGCTCGGTGCTGCCGGGATTGCTGCAGCGCCTGCTGGACGACCCCTACTTCGGCGCACCGGCGCCGAAGAGCACCGGGCGCGACTATTTCGATGCTGCGTGGTTGCAGCGCAGGCTGCAAGGCTTTGCCGACGCGTCGCCGCAGGACGTGCAGGCCAGCATCGCCGAAATGGTCGCCTGCAGCATCGCTGCCGAGCTGCGGCGCCACATGCCGCGGGCCGAGGAGCTGCTGGTGTGCGGTGGCGGCTGGGAAAACCACGACCTGCTGCTGCGGTTGCGCCGGCAACTCGGCGACTGCCGGGTCGGCGACACTTCCCGACAGGGGATTCCCGCGCAACAGGTGGAGGCGGCCGCCTTCGCGTGGCTGGCCGCACGAACCATCGACGGCTTGCCGGGCAACCTGCCTGGCGTCACCGGAGCACGCGGCGAGCGGGTGCTCGGGGCGATCTACCGGGCCTGAGCCGCGGGCGCCGCAACGGCGCCGCGCCTCAGGCGGAGAACGACGAGCCGCAACCGCAGGTGGTCGTCGCGTTGGGGTTCTTGATCACGAACTGCGCGCCCTCGAGCCCTTCCTTGTAGTCGATTTCGGCACCGGCCAGGTACTGCAGGCTCATCGCGTCGATCAGCAGCGTGACGCCGCCCTTGACCATGCGGGTGTCGTCGTCATTGACCTGTTCGTCGAAGGTGAAGCCGTACTGGAAGCCCGAGCAGCCGCCGCCTTGCACGAACACCCGCAGCTTGAGCTCGGGGTTGCCTTCTTCGTCGATCAGCTCCTTGACCTTCGCCGCTGCGCTTTCGGTGAACAGCAACGGATCGGCCGGGGCGACGGCCTGGGTGTCATGGAACACTGCGCTCATGGGGTTTCTCCTGTGCAAGCGCGTCCATTTTAGGCTCCCGGCGCGTCTTTCGCAGGCGATACACCCATTACGGCAAAAGGGGCTTTGTCTGCCCGGCGCGGCCTCGGCACCGCCGTTGCCGCATCAAGGCAGCAGCGCGATGCCCTGCAGCCCGGCGTGTTCGGGCAGGCCGAACATCAGGTTCATGTTCTGCACGGCCTGGCCCGCGGCGCCCTTGGTCAGGTTGTCCTGGACCACCAGCACCAGCGCGGTGTCGGGCTGCGGCTGGTGCACCGCCAGGCGCAGCAGGTTGGCCCCACGCACGCTGCGGGTGTCGGGAGCGCTGCCGGCGGGCAGCACGTCGACGAATTCCTCGCCGGCGTAGAAAGCCTCGAACAGCGCCTGCAGGTCGGTGGCGCGGCCGGTGTCGTTGAGCGGCGCAAACAGGCTGCTGTGCATGCCGCGGATCATCGGGACCAGGTGCGGCACGAACACGCAGCGCAGGCCCGGATCGCCCTGCGCGAGCCCGGCCAGGTTGCGCAGTTCCTGTTCGATCTCCGGCGCATGGCGATGGCCCCTGACCCCGTAGGCCCTGAAATTGTCCGAGGCCTCGGCGTACAGGTAGCCGAGTTCGGCCTTGCGCCCGGCACCCGACACTCCGGAGGCGCAACTGGCGATCAGGTGCCCGCAGTCGACCAGGCCGTGGCGCAGCAGCGGGGCCAGGCCGATCTGCACGGTGGTCGGGTAGCAACCCGGGTTGGCGACTACCCGCGCACGGCGGATGGCATCCCGGTTCAGCTCGGGCAGGCCGTAGACCGCCTCGGCGAGCAGATCCGGGCAGGCATGGGGCATGCCGTACCAGCGCTCGAATTCGGCCGTGTCGCGCAGGCGGAAATCGGCGGCGAGGTCGACGATGCGCACCCCGGAGTCGAGCAGCGCGCGGGCCTGCTGCATCGCCACGCCGTGCGGGGTGGCGAAAAAGACCACGTCGCATTCGTGCAGCGCGGCCTGCTCGGGAGCGCAAAAGCGCAGATCGGTGCGGCCGCGCAGGCTCGGGTAGAAGTCCCCCAGCGCCTGCCCGGCTTCCTTGCGCGAGGTGATGGCGCGCAGTTCCACCGCCGGATGCACCAGCAGCAGACGCAACAGTTCGACCCCGGTGTACCCGGTGCCGCCGACGATCCCAACCTTCACCATGGCCATCGCGCTCAGTCCTCGGCTCGGCCGCGCACGCGGCTCGAGTGCGTCATGGTAACGCCGGCTGGACGCGGCCGTGCCGCACTGCGGCAAAGGCGCTTCGCGGGGAGCTCAGTGACGCGGGGGTGTGTCGGCCGGACCGGAGTTCAGGCTGGTGAACAGTTCGCTCAGGCCCGCCACCGTGGCATGCGAGGCCTGGGCGAAGGCCCCCTGGCGCAGCGCCTGCAGCGCCGCGTCGCGTTGGCCACAGTCGGCCAGGCGGACGACCTCGGCGGCGGCGTGGTGCAGCGCCGCATGCTGTTCCAGCAGGCGGCCGAGCAGATCGGTATGGCCAGGCTGCTGTCGCGCCGCCTGGCGCAGCCAGCGGCCGAGTTCGCACTGGTCGTCGCGCGCAAGCTCGTGCCACGCCTTGGTCTGCCGTGCCTCGCCGCGGGCGTAGGCGGCCAGCCGCAGCTTCCAGCGCCGCTGCATTTCGATGGCCTGGAAGAAGTCCAGCCCGGCCACCATCGCTCCCGGGCGCATGCCGAAGCGCGTCTGCGGCCCGGGCTCGTGCAGGCTGCTGTCGGCTCGCGGCAACTCGTCGCCCGCGCGTGGCAGCCCGGGCACGTGCCGGCTCAACCATGCAAACAGTCCCA